>CAZPOK010000162.1:0-7615 GCA_964587905.1 uncultured Rhodobacterales bacterium
GTCGCCTGCTTGTGAAGAGAGATCAGCATGCTCGCCCCCCGTCCCGAACCTCGCTGAGGATGGAGCGTGCCACGAACAGCGCCCGTCGGCGAGGGTCGATGTGATCGTCCGGGACGGGACACGTAAGCTAAGTTTCTCCGCCTAGCTTTAGGAATGATCGTCGTATTGCAGTAATCTGAGGACCCCCTCACTCCATCCCCTCCAGCTCGTCGATCATCCCCGAGATCATCGACAACCCCTTGTCCCAGAACGCCGGGTCGCTCGCATCGAGCCCGAAGGGCGCCAGAAGCTCGGAGTGGTGCTTCGACCCGCCCGCCTTCAGCATCTCGAAATACTTGCCCGCAAAGCCCGGATCGCCCTCCTCGTAAACGGCGTAGAGCGCGTTCACGAGGCCGTCCCCGAAGGCGTAGGCGTAGACGTAGAAGGGCGAGTGGACGAAGTGGGGGACGTAGGCCCAGAAGGTCTCGTAGCCGTCCATGAAGGTGAAGGCGGGGCCAAGGCTTTCGCCCTGCACGCTCATCCACAGCGCGTTGATGTCGTCGGGGGTCAGCTCGCCCTGGCGGCGGGCGTCGTGGAGCTTGACCTCGAAATCGTAGAAGGCGATCTGGCGGACGACGGTGTTGATCATGTCCTCGACCTTGCCGGCCAGCAGCACCTTCTTCTCCTTGGCATCCGGCGCGTTGCGCAGGAGGCGGCGGAAGGTCAGCATCTCGCCGAAGACCGACGCGGTCTCCGCCAGCGTGAGGGGGGTGGAGGCCAGAAGCTCGCCCTGGCCCGCCGCGAGGCGCTGGTGGACGCCGTGGCCCAGTTCGTGGGCGAGCGTCATCACGTCGCGCGGTTTGCCGAGGTAGTTGAGCATCACGTAGGGGTGGACGTCGACCACGGTGGGATGGGCGAAGGCGCCCGGCGCCTTGCCGGGCTTCACGGCGGCGTCGATCCAGCCCTTGTCGAAGAAGGGCTCGGCGAGGCGGGCCATCTCGGGATCGAATTCGGCGTAGGCGTTCATCACGGTGGCGCGCGCGTCGTCCCAGCCGACGAGACGGTCGCTCTCCATCGGCAGCGGCGCGTTGCGGTCCCAGACCTGCATCGTGTCGAGGCCGAGCCATTTCCGTTTCAGCTCGTAGTAGCGGTGGGAGAGCCTCGGGTAGGCGGTGACGACGGCGTCGCGCAGCGCCTCGACCACGTCCGGTTCCACCTGGTTGGCGAGGTGGCGCCCGGTCTGGGGCGTGGGCATGCCGCGCCAGCGGTCCTCGATCTCCTTCTCCTTGGCGAGCGTGTTGTGGACGCGGGAGAACAGGCGGAGGTTGTTCTGGAAGACGTCCGCGAGGGCGTGGGCGGCCGCCTCGCGTTTCGCGCGGTCCTGTTCGGTGAGAAGGGTCAGGGTGGATTCAAGCGGAAGCTCCTCGCCGTCCACGGTGAAGGAGAGGCCCGCGATGGTCTCGTCGAAGAGCCGGTTCCACGCGGCGGCCCCGACGGTGGACTGGTCGTGGAGGAACTTCTCCAGCTCGTCTGAGAGCTGGTAGGGCTTCATCGCGCGGAGCTTGTCGAAGATCGGCTTGTAACGGGCGAGGTCGGCGTTGTCGGTGAAGTGGCGGGCCAGAACGTCGTCGTCGATGCGGTTGATCTCGAGCGAGAAGAAGACGAGCGGCGTGGTGTAGGCGGTGATCTTGTCCTGCGCGTCGGAGATGAACTTCGCGCGCTCGGGGTCGGTGGTGTTCTGGTAGTAGCGCAGCCCGGCGTAGGACATGATGCGGCCCGCGACGGTGTCGATGCGCTCGTAGCGCAGGACGCAGTCGAGGATCTGGGCCGCGTCGAGCTTGGCGAGCTTGCCCTCGTAGTCGGCGGCGAAGGAGGCGCAGGCGTCCTCGAGCCAGTCCATGTCGCGCTTGAATTCGGCGGCGTCGGGGGCGGTGTAGAGATCGGTGAGGTCCCATTCGGGGAGGTCGCCGAGGTTCTTGCCGCCCGCTGTATTGGCATCGCGTACGAGGGTGGGGATCATTTGTGTCTCCTGGGCTTTGCCCCTGACCTATGCGGGCGGGCGCGTCGGGGCAAGGGCGGCTCAGGCCAGCGAGACGTAGACCTCCGTGCGGAGCCGGTGCTCCGGCGTGGTCTCGGGGTCGTCGACGTAGACTTCCCAGGTCGGCGCGCCGAGCGTCAGGCCTTCGCGGTCGCAATGGGTCATGAGGTCGCCATAGCTGTCGCGGAGGGTGGCGTAGGGGCCGACATGGGTGAAGTGGAGCACCTCGCCGCCCGGGGTGGTGTCGGCTTCGATCTCGTCCTGGGCCGCGCGGGTGGCGTTTTCGCTCACGAAGACGCCCGCGCGGAACGCCATCCTGTCGGGGTCATAGGAATGGTAGACGGAAAGCGGCGGGCCGGCCGGGGCGATGCCGTGGTGCTCCATGAAGGCCATGACGTCGCCGAAGGCGCGGCCCATGGCGGCGCTGATCTCGGCGGGATCCATGGAACACGACCGGTCGACATAGAGGTAAGTCCGCGGGTCGACGGTGGTCATGGTGAAGTCTGGCATGGCTCGGTCCTCCTTGACGAGATGACGGGAGTGTAGCGCAGTGCGGTGCATGCGGTCTTGCTCTGGGTCATGACGCCGCCGACATCCGGCAGGCTCAGATCACGTCCCGCAGCGACGCCTCGATCTCGCCGCCGCACCAGGTCTCGCCGTATTCGGCCGCGCTCCGGGCGCGGAGTGCCGCCTGTTCGGGCAGGGCCGCGATGCGGTCGGCGAGGCCGGCCAGCGCCGGGGCGGTCGCGTCCAGCAGCGGGCGCAGGGGCGGCAGTCTTTCCGTCATCGTGCCCCAGAGCGTCGAGGCCGCGAGATCCGCGATGCCAGGGCGGACGGTGCCGAGCAGGTGGCCCTCCCCGGCGGTCATCCCGTAGCGGTGTCCGGTTTCCTCGAATATCTCCATCCACCGGCAAAGACGCGGGCGGTAGCTGTTCCAATCCTCCCGCGTCCAGGTCTGCGCGCCGTTGTGCCGGGTCATCTCGTAGAGCACGTCGTTGGCATCGGCCACGACCTTGTCGGCCAGCGCGGCGCCCGCGGGATCCTCGGGCATCAGGGCGTGCTTGCGCCCGAGGTAGCCGAGGATCGCGGGCATCTGCGAGATGGAGGCCTGCACCGTGTGATCGGTCAGGACGGGCGGTCCCATGTGCGCCACCGGCTGTTCGGCGGGCGGGAGGCGCATGATTTCCGCCGTGGGGCCGGTCCCGGCCTCCTCCCAATCGGCGTCCGCGTGCTCGAGCACGGCGCGGACGAACTGTCCGCGGAACGGCGCGGGCCAGTAGTAGAGGGTGTAGTCGGACATCGGGCCTGCCTTTCCTCGGTCTGCCGGTCTGTCAGCCGCCCGGCGGTGTATCGCGCCCGGAGGACGGCCGCCGCGCGACGGGTGCGCCCGGCGCTTCGTCCTCGCAGCTCTCCGGTTCCACGGTGCCGCGACGGGCGAGACTGCGCGCGACGAGAAGACAGGCGGCGGCCCAGCCCGCCCCGGCGAGCCATCCGGCGAGGACATCGGTGGGCCAGTGGACCCCGAGATAGACGCGGCTGACCCCGACCAGGATCGTGACGAGCGCAGCGACGGAGAGGACATAGACTTTCTGGCGTCGCTGCGGCAACACCCGCGCGATCAGGACGCCGAGCGTGAGGTAGGCGACGGCGGCCATCATCGAGTGCCCGGAGGGAAAACTCGCCGTGTAGACGAGCGAGCCGTGCGGCACGATCTCGGGCCGGGGCCGGCCGAAGATCTCCTTGGCGATGCCCGCGACGAGGATTCCGCCGCCAGTCGCCACGAGGAGGTAGAGCATCGAGCCGATCTGGTGGCGCAGGAGGAAGAACCCGGCGGCGGCAAGCGTGGCGAGGGTCAGGACGATTACGCCGCCAAGGGCCGTGATGTCTCGGCCCATTTCCTCGAGATAGGCGGGGCCCACGGGGTCGGAGAGATCGCCCGGCGTGCGCAGGAGCATGAGAAGGTCGCGGTCGAGGTTCCGCGTCGCGCCTTCGAGCACCTCGTCGGCAAGCTCCGCGAAGCCCCAGACAGCCAGCACGACGAGGCCGAGGGCGACGAGCGAGGTGAGCTCGACGTTGCGGCGGAGCCACAGAGCGGCAGGGGAGGTCGGTCGTTGCATGTGGGCAAAGCTTCCGGCGGGCGCTCTTGTTCCCGTGGTCCGGGCGTCAGCCGTAGGCGGCGAGCATCTCCCTGAGGTCGGCAAGCGTGTTCGCCTCCGCCACCGGCTTGTCCCTGCGCCAGCGGGCCATGCGCGGGAAGCGGAGCGCGATGCCGGACTTGTGCCGCGGGCTTTCCTGAATGCCCTCGAAGGCGATCTCGAAGACGTGCTCGGGGCGGACCTGCCGGACGGGGCCGTAGCGTTCCAGCGTGTTCTTGCGGACCCAGGCCGTGATCTCGCGGAACTCGGCATCGGTGAGACCCGAGTAGGCCTTGGTGAAGGGAACGAGCGCGTTGCCATCCCAGACCGCGAAGGTGAAGTCGGTGAAGAGGTTGGCGCGGCGGCCGTGGCCCGATTGCGCGTAGATCATCACCGCGTCGACGGACAGGGGATCGACCTTCCACTTCCACCACGAGCCCTTCTTCCGGCCGACCTCGTAAGACGAGTTAAGGCGCTTGAGCATGAGCCCCTCGGCGCCGATGTCGCGGGAGCGGGCGCGGACCTGCGCGAGGTCGTCCCACGAGGCGAAGGGAATGAGCGGGGAGAGGCGGACGGGCACGTCCGGCGGGAGCGTGGCGATGAGTTCATCGAGGCGGGCGCGGCGCTCCGCGAAGGGCCGCGCGCGGATGTCCTCGCCCCGCCATTCGAGGAGGTCGTAGGCGCGCAGGATCACCGGGGCCTCCTTGAGGAGGGACTTCGGGACGGTCTTGCGCCCGATCCGTTTTTGCAGCGCATTGAAGGACATCGGGCGGTCGCCTTCCCAGGCAAGCACCTCGCCGTCGAGCACGGTGCCGTCGGGCAGGAAATCGCGGGCGGCGGCGAATTCCGGGAAGCGGTCGGTCATCAGCTCCTCGCCGCGGGACCACAGGTGGTGTGTGCCGCCGCGCACGATGAGCTGGCCTCTGATGCCGTCCCACTTGTGCTCGGCCGCCCAATGGGTGGGGTCGCCGATGCTCTCGGCGCCGTCGTCGAGCTGGTAGGCGAGGTAGAACGGATACGGGCGGGAGAGATCCTCGTCGGGGTCGGGCGAGAGGATCAGGCGTTGATAGGTCGTGGCGTCGGGCGTCCAGTCTCCCATGAGGCGCAACGCGAGATCGGGTTCGGGAATGCCGGTCGCGCGGGAGAGGGCGCGGGTCATGAGTTTCTGACTGACGCCCATCCGGAAGCCGCCGGTGATGAGCTTGTTGAAGACGAAGCGCTGGGTGGTGTCGAGCTGGTCCCAGGCGGCGAAGACCTGTGCCTTGCGCTCGGGCTCTTCGAGGCCCGCGAAGGCACGGATCTCGCCGATCCAGAAGGTGAGGGGGAGGTCCGAGGTCGTCTGCGGTGGCGGCAGGACGAGGGCGATGGTCTCGGCGAGGTCGCCCACAACGGGGTAGGACTCCTCGAAGAGCCAGAGCGGGATGCCGGCGCGCTCGGCCGCCCATTCGCGCAGGCGCGTGGCGTTGACGGTGCGCCTGGGGCGGCGGCCGGACAGCAGCGCGATGGTCCAGAGGCGGTCCTGTTCGGGGGCCTCGGCGAAATAGCGCGCGAGCGCGTCGACCTTGGCGTTCGTCTTCGTGGTCTGGTCGAGGCGGGTGAAGAGATCGGCGAAGCGTTTCACGGCGTCTCGTCTCCGGCGGCCTCGATGCTCTCGCCCTCGTATTCGGTTTCGACGATGCGGGCGTCGTAGCCCTGCTCCTCGAGCCAGCGGCGAAAGACGGACGTGTAGCCGTGGGTGACGAGCACCGTCTCGGCCCCGGTCTCGCGGATCGCCCGGTTGAGGCCCTCCCAGTCGGCGTGGTCGGAGAGAACGAAGCCGCGGTCGGCGCTCCGGCGGCGGCGCACGCCACGGAGCGTCATCCAGCCCGAGGCGAAGCCGGTCGAGGCCGCCCCGAAACGACGCATCCAGGCCGTGCCGAGCGCCGAGGGCGTCGCGAGGACGAGGGCGCGGGGATGGTCCTTCGGGTCAGTGTCGGGGGTGACGCGGATCGTGTCGGGCAGGGCGATGCCCTGCGCGCGAAGGACCTCGTTCGTCGCTTCCACCGCACCATGGGTCAGGATCGGTCCGATGGACGGGTCGACGTTCGCGAGGATGCGCTGGGCCTTGCCGAGGGCGTAGGCGCCGAGGACGGCGAAGCGCCCCTCGGCCGCGGTCCGGCGCCACCAGTCGTTCACCTCCGCGATCACGTCCGCTTGAGGCCGCCACTTGAAGACCGGCAGGCCGAAGGTGCATTCGGTGACGAAGGCGTGGGCGCGCACCGGGACGAAGGGCTCCGAGAGGCCGTCGGCGTCCACCTTGTAGTCGCCGGAGACGACCCAGACCTCGCCGCCGACCTCGACCCGGATCTGCGCGGAGCCGGGGACGTGGCCGGCGGGGTGAAACGAGACGGTCGCGTCTCGGAGTCGGAGCGTGGTGTCATAGGGTTGCGTGTCGATCCTGATGTCACCGAGACGGTGCCGGATCACCGGCGCGGCGGCGGGCGTCGCCAGATAGCGGGCGTGGCCGGGGCGGGCGTGGTCCGCATGGCCGTGGGTGATCAGCGCCCGCTCCACCGGCCGCCACGGATCGATGAAGAAGTCTCCGGCGGGGCAGTAGATCCCGCGATCGGTGACGGTGAGGACAGGCGCGCGCATGAGCGCGAGATTAGCGTGCCGGATCGGCTTTGCCACGGGAACGCGGCGCGGCGCGCCGGCGTTTCGCGGCGAAGGAGACGCGCATGACGGACCGAAAGGACGACCCCAAGACCGCCGACCGGTTGAGAAAGGACATCGACCGCGGAAAGACGGGCGACAAGACGGATTATCCCGATCCGGCCGCCGCGCCGCTCGGGACCGACGCGGAGGCGGGCGGGCACCCGCCGTCCGACGAGGAGTTGCGCATTGCGCGGGAGGCGGAACTGCGCCGGACCGGCGAGCGGGAAGAGCCCTCGCCGGCCGTCGACCGGTCGCGGGGGCGGCCGAGTTCGGCCGAGCGCGACGAAGACGACCGGGGAACATAGCGCGTGGCCCGGTGTTCCGGGCCATCGACAGGAACGCGAAAGGAGCGACACCATGGTTACGACAGTCGGAACGGAAAGCGACATCAGGACACTGGTCAGCGATTTCATCCAACTCGAGCATGACGCGATCGCGGCATACAAGACCTGCATCGAAAAGCTCGATGCCCCGCACCGGAAGGAGCGGATCGGCGAATTTCTCGCCGATCACGAGCGGCACCTGACCGAGCTTCACGACATCGCCCGCACCGTCGGCGCCGACGTGCCACGCGAAGGCAGCGCGAAGTCGATGCTGACGACGGGCAAGGTCAAGCTCGCCGACATGGCGGGTGGCGACGATGCCGTGCTGCGCGCGATGAGCACCAACGAGACCGATACCGTCACCGCCTACGAGCGCGGCATGAAGCACGCTGATCTCGACGTGGCGCAGCGCGCGGTCTTCGAGCGTGCGCATTCGGACGAACAGC
>CAZPOK010000163.1:0-7527 GCA_964587905.1 uncultured Rhodobacterales bacterium
AACACGCCCATCAGGCTTTCCCCAGCGCGGCCTTCGCCGCCGCGACGATCTTCGGGACCTGCGGAATGGAGGCGTCCTCGAGGTGCTTCGGATAGGGGATCGGCACCTCCTCCGAACACACACGGCCCACCGGCCCATCGAGCGACCAGAACGCCTGCTCGTTGATCCGTGCGATGATTTCACCAGAAATAGAGCCTGTTTTCCACCCTTCGTCGATGATGATCGCCCGCCGGGTTTTCTCGACCGAGCCCATGATCGTCGCGTCGTCGAGCGGGCGCAGCGTCCGAAGGTCGATCACCTCCGCGTCGATGCCATCCTTCGCCAGCTCCTCCGCCGCCTCCAGCGTCTTGAACAGAGATCCGCCGTAGGTGATAAGGCTGATGTCGGCCCCCTCCCGCCGCACTGCAGCCCTCGAGATGTCGACCGACCCGGCATTGGTGTCGATCCGACCGGTCATGTTGTAGAGCATCACGTTCTCGAAGATCAGGACCGGGTCGGGATCCTCCAGCGCCGTCCACAGCATCCCCCGCGCGTCCTCGAGCGTGGCCGGGGCAAGCACCTTCAGTCCGGGAATGTGCCCGTACCATCCTTCGAGGCTGTGCGAATGCTGCGCGGCAAGCTGCTTGCCCGCCCCGGTCGCCATGCGGATCACCACCGGCACGCCGAACTGGCCGCCCGACATGTGCCGGATCGTCGCCGCCGTGTTCATGATCTGGTCGAGAGCGAGGAGCGAGAAGTTGACCGTCATCAACTCCACGATCGGCCGCATCCCCGCCGCCGCCGCGCCGATGCCCGCGCCGGTGAACCCCGACTCCGACAGCGGCGTGTCGCGGATCCGGTCCTCGCCGAACTCGGCCATCAGGCCCTTCGACACCGCATAGCAGCCGCCGTAGGCGCCCACATCCTCGCCCATCAGGAACACCCCCTCGTCGCGGATCATCGCGTCGCGGATCGCCTGCTTCACCGCCTCGCGGTAGGTCATCTCGACCGTCTCGCCGGACGGCTCCGCAGGCGCGGGCGGATCCGGCTGCGGCCCCAGAACGTGGTGCGTCAGGGTCTCGACCGGCTCCCAGGTGCCCGCCTCGGCGAATTCAACCGCCTTGGCGATCTCGGCGTCCACCCCGCGTTCGATCTCGTCCACGTCTTCTGCGTGGATCAGGTTGTTGGTCAGCAGCCATTCCTTGAACCGCACGATAGGGCCGCGCTCGCGCCATTCCTGGACCTCTATCTTCTCCCGGTAGAGCTGCGCATCGAACATCGAATGCGCCCGGAACCGGTAGGTCTTGCACTCCAGAAGCGCCGGCTTGCCGGTCTCGCGAATGCGCTGGACCGCCCTGCGCGTCGCGGCCTCCACGGCGACCACGTCCATCCCGTCGACCTGTTCGGCCTCCATCCCGTAGGACGCCGCCTTCTGCCGGATATCGGTCAGCGCCTCGGTCCGCGCGACCGCCGACCCCATGGCGTAGCCGTTGTTCTCGTTGACGAACAGCACCGGCAGAGACCAGAGCTGCGCAAGGTTCATCGTCTCGTGGAACTCGCCCTCGGCAACCGCCCCTTCGCCGAAGAAACAAGCCGTGACGTTTGCTTCGTTCCGCATCCGGTCGGCCAGCCCCAGCCCCCCGGCAAGCGGCAGCCCCCCACCCACGATCGCGTTCCCGCCGTAGAAGTTCGTGGCCGCGTCGAACAGGTGCATCGACCCGCCGCGCCCGCCGGAACACCCCTCGGCCTTGCCGTACATCTCGGCCATCACGGTGTTCATCGGCACGCCGCGCACCAGCGCATGACCATGCTCGCGGTAGGTCGCGACGACCCGGTCGGCCTCGGTCAGCACCGGGATCACGCCCGCCGCGATGGCCTCTTCCCCGTCATAGAGATGCAGGAAGCCCCGGATCTTCTGCTGGGTGTAAAGCTCTGCGCACTTGTCTTCGAACTTCCGGATCCGGATCATGTCTGCCAGAAGCTTCAGCACGTGGGTCCGGTCCAGCCGGGGCTTGTCTATCGCGGTCATGTCTCGTCCGTCTCCAATGTCGAGATGTCGCCTTCGGGCAGACCGAGTTCGCGCGCCTTCAGAAGCCGGCGCATGATCTTCCCCGATCGGGTCTTGGGCAGCGTGTTGCGGAATACGATCTCGCGCGGCGCGACGGCGGGGCCAAGCTTCTTCCGCGCATGCCCCCGGATCTCCCGTTCAAGGCCCTCGGAGGCCTCGAAGCCGGGAATCAGTGTCACATAGGCCTTCACGACCTCGCCCGCGGTTTCGTCGGGGATGCCGATCACGCCTGCCTCCGCGACCGCATCGTGCTCGATCAGCGCGCTCTCGACCTCGAAGGGTCCGATCAGATGGCCAGATGTCTTGATAAGGTCGTCCGCGCGGCCCACGAACCAGAAGTAGCCGTCGGCGTCCCGCATCGCGAGGTCGCCCGAGAGATACCAGCCGCCCATGAACGCCTTCTTGTAGCGCGCCTCCTCGTGGAGGTAGGCCCGCATCATCGACGGCCATCCCGGCCGCAGTGCCAGTTCGCCGATCTCGCCCGTCTTCGCCTCGGTGACGGTCCCCTCCTCCCTCTCGACGATACCCGCCTCTATCCCCGGCATCGGCTTGCCCATCGAGCCGGGCTTGACCTTCATGCCGGGGCGATTGGCGATCATGATCCCCCCGGTCTCCGTCTGCCACCAGTTGTCGTGGAACGGCTGGCCGAACACCTCCTCCGACCAGACGACGGCCTCGGGATTCAATGGTTCGCCCACGCTGGCGAGAAACTTCAGCGACGAGAAATCATAGGGCTTCGCCGCCTCGGCCCCGCTCCGCATCATCATGCGGATCGCGGTGGGCGCGGAGTACCAGACCTCGACCTTCTCGCGCTCGACCGTCCCGTACCATCGGTCGAGGTCGAATTCTGCTTCGTCGATCAGCATCTTCACCCGGTTCACGAGCGGCGAGATGATGCCGTAGGATGTCCCCGTGACCCAGCCGGGATCGGCCGTGCACCAGTAGATCGTGCCCGGCGTCAGCCCCAGCGCCTCGCGCCCGGAGAACGCGTGGTAGAGCACGGCATTGTGCACGTGGACCGCGCCCTTGGGCTTGCCGGTTGTGCCGGAGGTGAAATGGATGAGCGCGGGGTCGTCGGGCCCAGTGCGCGCCGTCTCGAACTCCGGCGCGGCCTCGGCCATCGCGGGGTCGAGCGCCACGCATCCCTCCGGCGCGTCGTCGCCCACGATGAGCACCAGTTTCAGCGACCCGATGGCCTCGCGCCACGCCGCGATCTTGCGCCGGTAGAGCGATTCCGTCGTCACCAGCACGTTCGCCGCCCCGATCTCCATCCGCGTCTGGATCGGCTCCGGCCCAAAGGCGGAAAACAGCGGCGTGAACACACACCCCGCCTTAAGCGTCCCGAGCGCCGTGATGTAGAGGTCCGGGACCCGGCCCATCAGCGCGAAGACGCTGTCGCCCCGTTCCACCCCATGGGCCTGAAGGACGTTGGCGAAGCGTGACGATGCCCCGCAAAGGTCGCTGTAGGTGAATTCCCGACGCGTGTCGTCCTTCCCGAACCAGACGATCGCCGTTTCGCCACCGTGGCCGTTCCGCACGTGACGGTCGACCGCCTCGTGTGCGATGTTGATGCCCCCGTCGAGGCCATCGATCAGGGCGCGGGCCGCTGCCCACGGATCGTCCCCTTCCGCTACAGACTGGCGTGTTTCGTCGTCCTGTTTCATGTCTCTCCTCCTCGCACCGAAGAATGACAGAGCGGACGAACCGCAGAATGACGCATGTCAATCCGCGGCCGTTCGGGTCCGGCATGGGCGGATTCGCAGTAACTGGTGGATGTTATGCTCGCGGGACAAATCGTGGTAGTCGATGCCAAACGTGACTCCGGAGGTGCCCCGCGGGCAGCCCATGACGACAGCCGGTCTCTCACTTTCCAGCGCGCGCGTGCGCGGTCTCGTCGCCGCCGCGATCTTCTTCAGCGTCTTCAGCAACCTCCTGATGCTGACAGGGCCGCTGTTCATGCTGCAGATCTACGACCGGGTTCTCATCTCGCGCTCCGAGGAGACGCTCGTTGCCCTCTTCGGTCTCGTCGCGGTGCTCTATGTCTTCTACTGGCTGCTCGAGTTCGCCCGAGGCCGGGTCATGGGACGCGTCGCTTCCAGAGTCTATTCTGCCCTGAATGCGCGAGTCTTCCGCGCCGGCCTCGACCGCGCGGTGGCGGGCAAGAGCGGGACCGCCGCGCTCCACGATCTGGAGGCGGTCCGCACCTTCCTCGGCTCGCCGGTCCTGCTCGCGATGTTCGACATGCCGTGGACGGCGGCCTTCCTCGCCGCGATCTTCCTCTTTCATCCTTGGCTCGGCTGGCTCGCAATGGCCGGCGGCGGCCTGCTGATCGTGATCGCACTTCTCAATCAGCGCCTGACCGCGCGCCGCGCCGCCGGGGCGCATCGCCTCTCGCTCGAAGCGCTGTCGTTCGCCCGAAATGCCGAAACCGGCTCGGAACTCATCGCCGCGCAAAGCATGGGTCCCGCGATGACCCGACGGTGGTCGGCGATACAGGACGCCTACCTTGCGGACGCCGCCCGCACCGGCGACTGGACCGGCGCCTTCACCTCGTTCACCCGCGCCTTCCGCTTCTTCCTGCAATCGGCGCTTCTCGCGCTCGGCGCGTGGCTGGTTCTGCGGGGCGAGATCACGGCAGGTGCAATGATCGCCGCGTCGATCCTTCTCGGGCGCGCGCTCGCGCCCATCGAGACAGGCGTCTCCCAATGGAACCTTGTCCAGCGGGCGCGCTCCGGCTGGCGCAATCTCGCCTCGCTGCTTGCCGAGACACCCGCGCCAGCCGTCCCGACCGAACTCCCGGCGCCACGTCCGAGGCTTGAGGTTAGCGGTGTGTCGGTCGCGCCGCAGCGCGGCCATCCGCCGGTTCTCAGCCAGATCACCTTTTCGCTCAAGGAAGGCCAGGCGCTTGGCGTCATCGGGCGCAGCGGCGCCGGAAAGTCGACCCTCGCCCGCGTGATCACGGGACTGCTCCGTCCCCAGGTTGGAGAGGTCCGCCTCGACGGCGCGACCCTGCCGCAATACGGGGCCGACCGACTCGGACGATACATCGGCGTCCTGCCGCAGGATGTCCGGTTCTTCGACGGGACCATCGCCGAGAACATCGCGCATATGGCGGACACTCCCGATCCCGAAAAGGTAGTCGCAGCAGCCCGCAAGGCGCATATCCACGATATCGTCCTGAAGCTTCCGCACGGCTACGACACCCGGATCGGCGCCTCCGACGCGTGTTTGTCCGGCGGCCAGAAGCAGCGTCTCGCGCTGGCGCGGGCGCTTCATGGCGATCCGGTGCTTCTGGTTCTCGATGAACCGAACTCGGCGCTCGACGCCGAAGGAAGCGAGGCCCTGAACGCTGCCGTCAACGAGGCCAAGAACGACGGCCGCGCCGTCATCATCATGACGCATCGGCCCACGGCGATTTCGACATGCGACTCTCTCCTCGTCCTCGACGGGGGACGTGTCACGGCGTATGGCCCGCGTGACGAAGTCGTCCGCAAAATGCTGAAGAACGCAGGCGATGTGCAGCGCGTGGTCGGAAAGGGGCAGGCGTCATGAGCGGGAAGGACTGGAGCGCGCGGATTCCGCTCGCCGTAGGTTTCACGGCGGTCGGTCTTCTCGTCGGCGGCCTCGGCGCATGGAGCGTCGGCACCGAAATCGCGGGCGCCGTCGTGGCGTCGGGGACGGTGCAGGTCGAAAGCGACCGCCAGGTGATCCAGCACCCCGACGGCGGCGTGGTGGGCGAGATCCTCGCGCGGGACGGCGATACCGTGGGGACGGGGGCCATCCTGATCCGTCTGGACGGAACGTTCCTCAGGTCGGAGCTGGGGCTGCTCGAGCAGCAACTCGCCGAGGTCTTTGCCCGGAAGGCAAGGCTCGAGGCCGAACAGCAGGGGCTCGAGGAGCCCGACTTCGGTGAACCTCCGGAGTTCACGGAGATCGGAGACGGAGACGTCGCCGACCAGATCGACGGTCAGAGGCGCCTTTTCTTCGCCCGCCGCGCGTCGGTCGAACAGGAGCGCCGACAGATCGCCGAGCAGCAAGCGCAGATCGAGCGCCAGATCGAGGGAACGGAAGCGCAACTCACCGCTCAGCGCCGCCAGCTCGACATCGCCGACCAGGAACGTGCCGACGTTCAGGGCCTTTTCGACCGGGGCCTCGTGCAGGCCCAGCGCCTCTTGGCCCTCAAGCGCGAGCAGGCAAGCCTTCAGGGGGAAGTCGGCCGGCTGACCTCCGCCATCGCGGAGGCGCGCAACCGGATCGCGGGTCTAGAGATCGAGAGGCTGCGGCTCAGCGACACGCGCCGCGAAGAGGCGATCACGCGGCTGCGCGACCTTCGCTACAACGAGATCGAACTGGAACAGCGGCGGATCAATCTTCTCGAACGCCTGGCCCGGCTCGACATCCGGGCCCCGGTCGACGGTGTCGTCTTCGGCTCGCGCGTCGCGGCTGTGCGGTCCGTCGTTCAGGCGGCCGAGCCGCTGATGTATCTTGTGCCTGGCGACCAGCCGCTCCAGGTGTCTGCCCGTATCGAGCCGATCGACATCGACGAAGTATATCCGGGACAGGAGGCCAACCTGTCCTTCCCGACCTTCAACATGCGCACGACGCCCTCCATCACGGGGACGGTCCTGCGCGTTTCTCCCGACGCGACGCGCGACGAGACGACGGGCCAGACGTTCTACGAGGCGGTGGTTCTTCCCGATGAAGCTTCGCTTGGCGAAGTCCCCGGGCTGATGCTGCTGCCGGGGATGCCGGTCGAGACCTATCTCCGGACCCGGGACCGGACTCCGCTTTCCTACCTCACGCAGCCGCTGACGGTGTATTTCAACCGTGCATTCCGCGAAAGCTGAAGACTTGCGCTCGCGCGGAGTTCGCTTAACGTCCGCGTCGTGATCACGCCCGACCCGACCACCCTTCCATACCGCCCCTGCGTGGGGGTGATGCTCGTGAACCGCGAGGGCTGCATATTCGCGGGCGAACGGATCGATACACCCGGCGCATGGCAGATGCCGCAGGGCGGCATCGACGCGGACGAAACCCCGCGGGAGGCCGCCCTTCGCGAACTACTGGAGGAGACCGGTGTTCCGGCAGACCTCGTCTCCGTCGAGGCGGAAACCGGCGATTGGGTTCGGTACGATCTGCCCGGACATCTCCTCGGCAAGGTCTGGAACGGAAAGTACCGCGGACAGGAGCAGAAATGGTTCCTCCTGCGCTTCGATGGCGACGACGGCGACATCCGGATCGAGACCGAGCACCCGGAATTCTCGCGCTGGACCTGGCTCAAGCCCGAAGCCGTGCTCGACCTGATCGTTCCGTTCAAGCGCGAGGTGTACGCAAGAGTTCTGATGGAATTTAACGGCCGTCTCGCACCTTCGGGCGATGCGCGCCCGTGACCGGACGGAGGCGATTGCCTCCCTCCGCACCCGCCGCTAAACCCCGCCCATGTCAGACACGCTCGACACCAAGGCCATCGGCCTCGACGT
>CAZPOK010000164.1:0-7399 GCA_964587905.1 uncultured Rhodobacterales bacterium
TGAGCAGGAAGGCGAGGTCGTAGAAGGTGTCGCAGGTGCCGAGGCGTTCGTCGAATTCGAGCGCGTCGAAAGGCACCGGTGCGCCGTCGAGGAGGACGAGATTCGCGAGGTGAAGGTCGCTGTGGCAGCGGCGGACGCGGCCCTCGGCGGTGCGGCGGGTGAGGAGAGGGGCGGTTCGGGCGACGTGGTCGGTGGCCTTTTCGTCGAACGTTTCGATGCCTTCCGTGCCGAGGTCGTCGTGCATGCCGGCGAAGACGCGGCCCAGTTCCTCGATGATCTCGCGGATCAGGTCGGCGCCGTCCGCGGTCAGGACCTCGGCGGTGTCGTGATAGTCGGCTACCGCCACGCCGAGATCGCGGGCGAGGGCGTCGTCGAGCTGGCCGGCCTCTGCGATGCGGTCGAGCTGTGCCGCCCCGGGAAAGCGGCGCATCTCGAGAGCGTATTCCACCGGCTCTCCCGCTCCGTCGATGGCGAGCGCGCCGTCCTCCTCGCGGGTGATCGGCACGACGCGGCGGTAGAGCGTCGGCGCGGCGCGGGCGTTGAGCGACAGTTCGCGGTCGAGGATCTTCTTGCGTTTCCCGAGGGTCGAGAAGTCGAGATAGTCGTACTTCACGGCGCGCTTCATCTTCCAGGCCGTGTCGCCGGCGAGGAAGACGTGGGCGCAGTGCGTGTCGATCCGTTCGACCCGCGTCACGCCGTGGCTCACGGGATCGGCGAGAAAGGCGATCACCCCGGATTGATCGTCAGGCACGTCGGGCTCCGCTCTGTGAGGTCCGGGCTCAGGATTAGGCCGCGGCGCGGCACGGGGCCTTGAGGCAGGTCAAGGGGGACGGGATCCGGCCCCGGCCTGCCTCGGTCAGGCGCCCAGCAGCATCACGGCCAGAGGCACCGGTGATACCGCGACGGCAATCGTGAGAACCGTCGGCCACGGGGCGAAGACCCCGCTCAATCCCGCCATCATCATGATCCCGCCGCCGCCGCCGATCACGGCATTTCCGGGGGTGTTCACCGCGAGCGCAAGCGCAAGATAGCGGTGACGGAGAGCCAGGGCCACCGTGCGCGGCGGCGTGCCGTCGAGCAGCATCGCCAGCCGCGCATCGCGCGACAGGGGCGCGGCGCGCGCCACGAGATCGGCCGCGCGGCGCATCCGCAGGACGGCGAGCAGTCGCGCCAGTGACGTGATCGGCAGGAGGCAGCCGACCGAGTAGGCCAGAAGCATTGCCAGAACCGTCGCGCCATAGACCAGCGGCGCGATGGCGGCGCCGAAGGCCGTGAGCATCGCGATCCCGATCTCGGCCCCCGGCACGAAGGGGAGCGCCAGAAGACCGATGTAGGCCAGCGCCCCCAGCATGATCGCCCGGTGCACGGTCTGTTCGTTGTCGGGCATGATCGTGAGGTCCAGCGCGTCGCGTATCAGATGCGCCCCCCACGTCGCCACGACGACGACGGCAATCAGCGCGACGATCCGCAGCGCGATGGAAAGGGGTGTCGGACCGGAGGCCGTCCGCGCGGGCTGCATCACCCGCTGATTGCCTCGACCTTCGGCGACGTCGGGGATCCCTCGGCAAGCAGGTTGATCTGCCGGGTCCAGTACCAGCGCCGGGTGGTCCATGTTCCCTCGACGCGCATCTCGTCTCCCTCGACGATGCCATACCAGACGACGGTATGCGGAGCGTCGGGGCACCGAGTGGTGGAGGTGAAATGGATCGTCTCGCCATCGCGCGAGGTCCGGTAGTCGTTCCAGCCGAACTCGCAATAGATCTGGCAGCGCGACGACTGGAACCGGCCGTCCACGAAACTGAGCACGGTCTCGGGCAGGTCCGCGCCGGTTTCCGTGATCGCGCCGGACAGGCGGAAGGCGCGTCCGTCCAGCTCGGCTCCCGGCTGCCACTGGCGGTCGGGCACCGCGAAGTCGGGCACGTCCTTGGTCATGACGGTGACGGCGGTCGCGCCTGTTCCCAAGGCAACGACGGCTGCGGCGGCGGCTTGCAGGATAGGTGTCACTCGCGTCCTCCCGTTTGCGACACGATAACCGCGGTTTCCTGCTTCGGCCAAGCGGAAACGCCTTTCGGGCCCGTCGCGAAGGCCCCTCGGCCGGACGCCGATCAAGCCGTGGGCGGCGTGCTCATATGTCGAGCGTGGTGACCTTCTCCCACTCCGACAGATGCGCCTTGAAGGCGTTCCATTCGGCGGTCTTGAGCTTGAGGAAGGCCGCGGAGAAATCCTCGCCGAGGGCCGATTTCAGCGCCTTGTCCCGGTCGAAGGCGCGGAGCGCGTCGAGGAGGTTGAGCGGCAGTACGGGCGCGCCTTTCGCCTTCTCGGGCTCGGTGTACATGTTGTTGTCGCGACGCTTGCCGGGATCGGCCTTGGTGGCAAGTCCGTCGAGGCCCGCGGCGATGATCGCGGCCTGCAGGAGATAGGGGTTTGCCGCGCCATCGGGCAGGCGCAGCTCGAACCGGCCCGGGCCGGGAATGCGGACCATGTGAGTGCGGTTGTTGCCGGTCCAGGTCACGGTGTTGGGCGCCCACGTCGCGCCCGAGCGTGTCGGGGCGCCGTTGATCCGCTTGTAGCTGTTGACCGTCGGATTGGTGATCGCGGCCATGCCCTGGGCGTGCTTCATGATCCCGCCGAGGAAGTGGTAGCCGTCCTGCGAGAGACCGAGTTCGTCCCCGGGATCCTCGAAGGCGTTGTTGCCGTCCGCGTCCCAGACCGAGATATGCGTGTGGCAGCCGTTGCCGGTGACGGTCTCGAGCGGCTTCGGCATGAAGGTGGCGCGCAGCCCGTGCTTCTCGGCGACCGACTTGACCATGAACTTGAAGAAGGAGTGGCGGTCGGCGGTGGTCATCGCGTCGGCGAAGTCCCAGTTCATCTCGAACTGGCCGTTCGCGTCCTCGTGGTCGTTCTGGTAGGGGCCCCAGCCGAGGTCGAGCATGTCGTCGCAGATCTCGGAGATCACGTCGTAGCGGCGCATCACCGCCTGCTGGTCGTAGCAGGGCTTGTCGGCGATGTCGGCGGGGTCGGAGATGTCCGAGCCGTCGGGCAGGAGCAGGAAGAACTCTGCCTCGACGCCCGTCTTGACGGTGAGGCCCATCTCCCTGGCGCGCGCGGTCTGGGCGGCGAGCACGTTGCGCGGCGCGTCCGAGAGAAGCGCGCCGTCCATCATGCAGGTGGACGCGACCCAGGCGACCTCGGGCTTCCAGGGAAGCCGGATCGCGGTGTCTGGGACCGGCACGGCGAGCATGTCGGGATCGGCGGGGGAGCTGTCGAGCCAGGTCGCGAAGGCGGCGAAGCCCGCCCCGTCCGTCTCCATGTCGCCGATGGCGGCGGCGGGGACGAGCTTCGCCCGTTGAGCGCCGAAGAGGTCGGTGAAGGACACCATGAAATACTTGACGCCGTGCTTTTTCGCGAAACTGGCGAGGCTCTTGCCCATGGTGTCCGTCTCCTTTTCTAGTAGCCGCCCTTGCCGGGGATCCAGTCCGTCCCGGCGAGCGGCACCTGCGCCATCGCGGCGGCCTCGATGGTGAGCGCGCAGAGGTCCTCGGGTTCGAGGTTGTGAAGGTGGCTCTTGCCGCAGGCGCGGGCGAGCGTCTGGGCCTCGAGCGTCAATGCCTTCAGGTAGTTGCGCAGGCGGCGGCCGCCTTCGACCGGGTCGAGGCGGGCCTCCAGGTCGGGATCCTGCGTGGTGATGCCCGCCGGATCCAGGCCTTCGTGCCAGTCGTCGTAGGCGCCGGCTGTGGTGCCGAGCCTGTTGTACTCGGCCTCCCACTTGGGGTCGTTGTCGCCGAGCGCCACGAGCGCCGCGGTGCCGATCGAGACGGCGTCGGCGCCGAGGGCGAGCGCCTTGGCCACGTCCGCGCCGCTGCGGATGCCGCCCGAGACGACGAGCTGCACCTTGCGGTGCATGCCCAGCTCCTGAAGCGCGCGCACGGCGGGCCGCAGGCAGGCCAGCGTCGGCATGCCCACGTGTTCGATGAAGACGTCCTGCGTGGCGGCGGTGCCGCCCTGCATCCCGTCGAGGACCACCACATCGGCCCCCGCCTTCACGGCCAGCGCCGTGTCGTAGTAGGGCCGCGCGCCGCCGATCTTGACGTAGATCGGTGTCTCCCAGCCGGTGATCTCGCGCAGCTCCAGAATCTTGATCTCGAGGTCGTCGGGACCGGTCCAGTCGGGGTGGCGGCAGGCCGAGCGCTGGTCGATGCCCACGGGCAGATCGCGCATGCCGGCCACGCGGTCGGAGATCTTCTGGCCGAGAAGCATGCCGCCGCCGCCCGGCTTCGCGCCCTGTCCCACGACGATCTCGATCGCGTCGGCGCGGCGCAGGTCGTCGGGGTTCATGCCGTAGCGGGAGGGCAGGTACTGGTAGACGAGCAGTTTCGAATGCCCGCGTTCCTCGGGTGTCATGCCGCCGTCGCCCGTCGTGGTGGAGGTGCCCGCGAGGGTCGCGCCCCGTCCCAGGGCTTCCTTCGCGTTGGCCGAGAGCGAGCCGAAGGACATCCCCGCGATGGTCACGGGGATCTCGAGGTGGAGCGGTCTGGAGGCGAAACGGGCGCCGAGGGTCACGTTCGTGTCGCATCGCTCGCGGTAGCCTTCGAGGGGGTAGCGGCTCATCGAGGCGCCGAGGAAGAGAAGATCGTCGAAATGCGGCACGCGTCGCTTCGCGCCACCGCCGCGGATGTCGTAGATGCCGGTCGCGGCGGCGCGGCGAATCTCGGAATTGACCTCGTTGGAGAAGGTCCAGCTTTGCCGCGGCGCGGTGAAGGGAATACGGGGATCGTGCTCGGTCATGGCGGGTTTCAGTACTCCCCGGCGTTGTCGATGTCGAAATTGTACAAGCGCCGGGCGGAGCCGTAGCGGCGGAAGGAGGCCGGATCGGCGTCCATCCGGGCGGCCTCGAGGAGCGTTTCGAGCGCCGCGAGGTGCTCGGGCCGCATCTCCTTCTCGACGCAGTCGGCGCCGAGGGACTTGACCGTCCCGCGCACGAAGAGGCGGGCCTCGTAGAGCGAGTCTCCCAGAGCGTCGCCCGCGTCGCCGCAGACGACGAGGTTGCCCTTCTGGCCCATGAAGGCGGACATGTGGCCGATGTTGCCGCCGACGACGATGTCGATGCCCTTCATCGAGATGCCGCATCGGGACGAGGCGTTGCCCCTGATGACGAGAAGTCCGCCCCGTCCGGTGGCGCCCGCGTATTGCGACGCGTCGCCGTCGACGATCACCGTCCCCGACATCATGTTCTCCGCCACGCCCGGCCCGGCGTTGCCGCTGATGCGGACCGTGGCGTGCTTGTTCATGCCGGCGCAGTAGTAGCCCGTGGGGCCGTTCACGGTAACGTCGAGCGGCGCGTCGAGGCCCACGGCGATGGCGTGGCGGCCCTGCGGGTTGAGGATCTCCCACGCGGTTTCGTTGGTGGTCCCCGCCTGCGCCTGAAGCGCCGCGTTCATCTCGCGCAGGGTGCCGGCTGCGAGGTCGTAGGACTGCATCAGCGGCTCCAGAAATAGACGGTGGCGGGCTCGGGCTCCCAGACCTTCGCCGCCTCGATGCCGGGCAGTCCCGCGAGCGCGCGGTATTCCGATCCGAAGGCCACGTAACGGTCGGTTTCGGCGAGAACGGCGGGCTTGCAGGCGATCGGGTCGCGCAGCACGCCGAAGCCGTCGCGGGTGCCCACGACGAAGGTGTAGAAGCCGTCGAGGTCCGTCAGCCCTGTTTCGAGCGCCTGGCCCAGGTTCGCGCCCTCGGCCATCCGCGCGGTGAGATAGGCGGCGGCGACCTCGCTGTCGTTGTCGGTCTCGAAGGTCAGCCCCTCGCGGATGAGGTCGCGGCGCAGCGCGTTGTGGTTCGACAGCGAGCCGTTGTGGACGAGGCACTGGTCGGGGCCGGTCGAGAAAGGATGCGCGCCCATCGTGGTCACCGCGCTTTCGGTGGCCATGCGGGTGTGGCCGATGCCGTGGGTGCCCGGCATGGCGGCGAGGCCGAAGCGGGAGGCCACGTCGCGGGGCAGGCCCACCTCCTTGTAGATCTCGATGACGTCGCCGAAGGACATTACCGAGAGACCGGGGCGCAGGCCCGGAAGCGCGGCGCGGGCCGCGTCGAGCGCCTCGGCCGGGAGCGTCAGGACGGCGTGGGTGTCGCGGGTCGTGAGCGCGACGGGGGCGCCGATGGCCTGCGACAGCGCCTGGTCGAGAAGCGGGAAGTCGGCGGCGGGGCTCTCGGACCGCAGCGTCATGCGAACGCTGCCGCCCGGCGCGCCGTAGACGGCGAAACCCGCGCTGTCGGGGCCGCGCTCGCTCATCTGCACGAGCATGTCCGCCATCAGCGCGCCGAGGCGCGTCTCGAGCGTGGGGTCTTTCAGAAAGAGGCCGACGATGCCGCACATGAGGCCGACTCCCGCTTCGTCTTCATCCCGGAGACTAGCGCACGCACGGCAGGAGCGGCAATCGGTAGGAATAAAAGTTTCCCTTGAAGAAAGCGCGCCGGCTCGCAAAGCGGGCGGGGCGCTCAAATAACGGGCAGACGGTGGGCGTCGAGCCGGATGGGCTTCAGCAACAGCCCCCGGGGCGGTCCGTGCCGTGAAGGTGAAGGGGGCGCCGGAAACTGACCCGATCCGGGTCGGCGCGGCCAGCCGCGTTCCGCCGTCAGTCCTGCCGCGCCGGGTAGGCGATGATCGACAGGTAGCGCGACGGCAGCTCGACCAGCACCTCCGGCCCGTGCGGCGCGTCGGCGTCGAAGAAGAAGCTGTCGCCGGGGCGGAGGGGATAGGTGCGCTCGCCGTGGCGGTAGTCGACGGCGCCCTCGAGCATGTAGAGGAATTCCATCCCCTCGTGCTGGAAGGCGGGAAAGACGTCCGACGCCGTCGTCAGCGTGATGAGGTAGGGCTCCACGATCACGCCCGAGGAGTTCGAGCCGAGGTGGCCCAGGAGGTTGTACTGGTGCCCGGCGCGGGTGCCGGTGCGCTCGGTCTCGACGCCTTCGCCGGCCTTCACGTGAATCGCCGGGCGCGTCTCCTCGAAGCCGCGGAAGAAGGCGGTGAGCGGGACCGAG
Organism: uncultured Rhodobacterales bacterium; assembly: GCA_964587905.1. Lineage (GTDB taxonomy): Bacteria > Pseudomonadota > Alphaproteobacteria > Rhodobacterales > Rhodobacteraceae > DAINOF01. Next base: position 7,036 of record CAZPOK010000164.1, read on the forward strand.
AGCGCCTGCGCCAGCGCCTGCAGCGTGGTGAGCGACGGCGAGGCCTGGCCGTTCTCGATCTTCGACAGCATGCCGCCGGAGAGCCCGCTGGTCCGGGCGAGATCGGCGACGGTGCGGCCCTGCTGCTGGCGCAGCGCGCGGACCTCGCGGCCGATCGCGACCTCGAGCACCTTCTCTCGCGCGCGGCGCGGCCTGTGCGGGTCCTGGGTGAGGCGGGGCGTGGTCATGGGCGCGACTATCGGCGAGGCGGGCCCGGGCGGCAAGCGCCGGGGCGGGAGGGGCTGTCTGCCCCTCCCGAACCCTCCCCGAGGATATTTCGGGACAGATGGAGGCCCGTCAGGCGGCGACCGTCCTCGGGCGCGAG
>CAZPOK010000165.1:0-7348 GCA_964587905.1 uncultured Rhodobacterales bacterium
CTGACCGACCGGATGGCGGCGGCGCTCGACCTGCCGAAGATCCGGGTCCACATCTACGAGATCGACCCGGTGAACGGCCTCGCCGCGCCGGACGGACGGATCTTCATCACGCGCGGGTTCTATCGCAAATATCGCAATGGCGAGGTCTCGGCCGACGAGATGGCGAGCGTCATCGCACACGAGCTCGGCCACGTGGCGCTGGGGCATTCGCGGCGGCGAATGATCGACTTTTCCGGGCAGAATGCACTCCGGACGGCGCTCGCCATGGTTCTGTCGCGGATCGTGCCGGGCATCGGCATCCTGATCGCCAACGGGCTGACCTCGCTCCTTGCGGCACGGCTGTCGCGGTCGGACGAGTATGAGGCGGATGCCTATGCAGCGGCGCTGCTCACGAAATCCGGCATCGGGACGGACCCGCAGAAGTCGCTCTTCGAGAAACTGGAGAAGCTGACGCAGTCGCGGTCGGGCGCCGCTCCCGCCTGGCTCATGAGCCACCCCAAGACCGGCGAGCGGATCAAGGCGATCGAGGCTCTGGAGGCCAAGTGGTCGGCAGCGCTCGAGACGCACGAAACCTAAGGGTCCAGCGCCTTTCCGAGGCGGGGGAGCCTGGCGCGCTTGAGGAGCGCGCGGAGCGGCAGGGTTTCGCCGGAAAGGCGTTCGGCTTCGGCATGGACGCGATCGATGGTGCTGCGGACGGCCTCGCGCGACCGGTCCAGCGCGTCGAGCAGGAAGGCGTCCGGATGACGCAGCAGGATCGCCTCGGCATCGAGGGCGCGCCGCGGGAAATCCCGGACATTGAGCGTCAGGAGCAGGTCCGCGCCGCCGTCGATCGCGGCGGCGAGGACATGGACGTCATCGGGGTCGGGCAGCCAGAGGCGCGCCTCGGTCGCCGGGTCCACCGCGACCTCCGCCTCGGGCCAGTGCGCCCGGACGAGCGCGATCTCGCCCCGCGCGACGGCCTCCTGCCCCGCTCCCAGCTTCGCCGCGGCCCGGGCCCATTCCTCGAGGATGCGCGGCGACCACAGGGGGGCGAAATCCCCGGTGGCAGCAAGGCCCAGCACGATTTCGCGCAGCACGGTCGGGTAGAGGACGCAGGCGTCGATCAGCACCCTCATCCGTCGAGCCGGAACGCGAGCGCCTTGAGATAGCCCGACTCCGCCAGTTGCGGGAGTTGCGGGTGGTCGGGGCCGGCGAACCCGGTGCGGATGATCTGCGCGCGGCGCCCCGCCCGGCCGATGCCCCGGGCCGAGGAGGTTCGGAACCGCGCGAGGTCGGCGGCGTGTGAGCAGGAGCAGAGCATGAGGTAGCCGCCCGGCTCGACCAGCGCGGCCGCGAGGCGCGCGACGCGTTCGTAGGCGCGGAGGCCGGCCTCGAGCGCCTGTCTGGAGGGCGCGAAGGCGGGCGGATCGCAGATGACGAGGCCGAACCGCTCAGACCCCGCGGCGAGCGATTCCATCACCGCGAAGGCGTCGCCCCGTTCGGTCGCGAAACGGTCCGCCACGCCGGTCCGCGCGGCACCCGCAGCCGCGTGCTCCAGCGCGGGCGCGGAGGAGTCGACGGCGAGCGCGCCGGCCGCGCCGGCCGCGAGTGCGGCCAGCGAGAAGCCCCCGACATGGGCGAAGACGTCGAGCACACGGGAGTCCCGCGCCAGCGAGGCGGCGAAGGCGTGGTTCGGGCGCTGGTCGTAGTAGAGGCCGGTCTTCTGCCCGCCCGTGAGGTCGGCGAGATAGGTGGCGCCGTTCATGGGCACCTCGACCGGACCGCCGAGCGCGCCCTGCACGATGGTCGTCACGTCATCGAGACCTTCGAGAGATCGCGCGCGGCCTGTCGCGTTCTTGACCACGGTGCCGACGCCGGTGACCTCGGCCAGCGCCTGCGCGAGATCGTCGAAACGCGCATCCGCCCAGGCCGCGTTCGGCTGCACCACGGCGGCGTCCCCGAAGCGGTCGATGACAACGCCGGGCAATCCGTCGGCCTCGGCATGGACGAGGCGGTAGAACGGCTGCGGGAAGAGGCGGGCGCGGTGCGCCAGCGCGGCGCGCAGCCGATCGCGAAACCAGCCCGCGTCGATCTCGGCGGCGGGATCGGGGTCGAGCATCCGGCAGATGATCTTGGAGGCCGGGTTGACGCCGACAAGCCCCATGGGGCGGCGTTCGGCATCCTCGAGAACCGCGAGCGTTCCGGGCGCGAGAGCGCGGGTCCGGCGGTCGGTCACAAGCTCGTTGGCGTAGACCCAGGGGAAGCCGTGGCGGACCGCCTGTGCCGCGGCCTTCGGGCCGAGGCGGACGGTGGGTCGGGCGGGAGAGGGTCCGGAAGGGGCGGTCATGTCCGCCCCTTATCCGGATTCCCATGCCGCGAAAAGGCGGCTCAGGCCGTCCGGGCGGCGCGGCCCGAGAAGAGCGCCGCGACGCGGCGGCGAAGGCCCGCGAAGGCGTCGCGCAGGGCTTCGGCACGAAGCCTGCGGGCTTCGGCTTCGATCCGGTAGAGTTCGACTTGCGAGATGTTCGGGTGATATTCCATTGTCTGCTCCGTGGGTTGGACGTCTTTTCTCCCGTTGCACCCTACTTAGGTCAGGGCATCTGCCCCAACCACAGACGATCGGGAATACCCGCCATGCAGGTGACGCAGTCACGCAGCCGATGCAGCGGGTGGCTTGGTTAGCGCTAACATGTTAGGAACACCACAAACCGGCCTGCATTGTTCCGGGAGGAGAATCGCATGTCCCTGAACGACACCATCGCCCGCGTGACCGATCGCATCGTCGAGAGGAGCCGTGGGCCACGCACCACCTATCTCGACCGGATGGCCCAGCTTGCCGAGGAGGGCCCGCGCCGCGCGCACCTCTCCTGCGGGAACCTCGCCCATGCCTATGCCGCCTCTGGCGACGACAAGGCGGCGCTGTCGTCCGACCGCGCGCCGAACCTCGGGATCGTGACCGCCTACAACGACATGCTGTCGGCGCATCAGCCGTTCGAGACCTTTCCCGCCCGGATCAAGGCAGCCGCCCGGTCGGTCGGCGCGACGGCGCAGGTCGCAGGCGGCGTGCCGGCGATGTGCGACGGGGTCACCCAGGGCCAGGCGGGCATGGAGCTCAGCCTCTTTTCGCGCGACGTGATCGCACTCGCCGCCGGGGTGGCGATGAGCCACAACGTCTTCGACGCCTCCGTCTATCTCGGCGTCTGCGACAAGATCGTGCCGGGCCTTGTCATCGCGGCGGCGACTTTCGGCTACATTCCCTCGGTCTTCCTGCCCGCCGGGCCGATGACCAGCGGGTTGCCGAACGACGAGAAATCGCTCGTCCGGCAGAAATTCGCGGCTGGGGAAATCGGCCGCGACGCGCTGATGAAGGCCGAGATGGCCTCGTACCACGGGCCGGGCACCTGCACCTTCTACGGCACCGCAAACACCAACCAGATGCTGATGGAGTTCATGGGGCTGCACCTTCCGGGCGCGTCCTTCGTGAACCCCGGCACGCCCTTGCGCGACGCGCTGACCGATGCGGGGGCCACGCGGGCGCTGGAGATCACGGGCCTCGGCAACGACTATCGGCCGGTCGCCCGGATCCTCGACGAGAAGGCCTTCGTGAACGGGATCGTCGGGCTGATGGCGACGGGCGGCTCGACGAACCTCGTCCTGCACCTGCCCGCGATGGCGCGGGCTGCGGGCGTGATCCTCGACATCGATGACTTCGCCGAGATATCGGCCGCGACGCCGCTGATGGCGAAGGTCTATCCCAACGGGCTTGCCGACGTGAACCATTTCCACGCGGCGGGCGGCCTTGGCTACATGATCGGCGAGCTTCTGGAGGCGGGCCTCCTGCACCCCGACACGACGACCGTGGCGGGCGACGGGCTGGCGCTCTACACCCGGGAGCCCCGGCTCAAGGACGGCGGGCTCGTCTGGGAGGATGGCGCGGGCGAGAGCCAGAACGACCGGATCCTCCGGCCCGCGCGCGATCCGTTTCAGCCGTCGGGCGGGCTGCGGAAGCTTGCGGGCAATCTCGGGGTCGGCGTCATGAAGGCGTCGGCGGTGAAATCCGAACACCAGGTGATCGAGGCCCGCGCGCGGGTGTTCCACGATCAGGAGGACGTGAAGGCGGCGTTTCGGGCGGGAGAGTTCACGCAGGACACGGTCGTCATCGTGCGGTTCCAGGGCCCCAAGGCAAATGGCATGCCGGAGTTGCACTCGCTGACGCCGACGCTCGCCGTGCTGCTCGACCGTGGGCTCAAGGTCGCGCTGGTGACGGACGGGCGGATGTCGGGCGCCTCGGGAAAGGTTCCTTCGGCGATCCACCTCTCGCCCGAAGCGGCGGACGGCGGACCGATCGCGAAGGTGCGCGACGGCGATCTGGTGCGGGTCGACGCGGTCGCAGGCACGATCGAGGCGCTAGAAGAGGGCTTCGATCTCCGCGAGGCCGCGACGGCGGACCTCGGCGGCAACCGCTGGGGCTGCGGGCGCGAGATGTTCGAGGTCTTCCGGCAGACCTGCGGGCTGTCCTCGGAGGGTGCCGGCGTCGTGGTCTGAGCGCGGCAGGCGTCTGGAAGCGCCCTCCATCCGCTTTGCTAGGCGGTGCATGCCGCCGCGCGGCGGCGTCCGGCGCTAGCTCTCCACTTCCTCCACCACCATCACGTCACGCTCGCTTGCACCTTTCGCGAAGGACAGCGCCTCCTGATATCGGGGCGAGTGGTAACAGGCCACGGCGTCCTCGAGGCTGGGAAAACGCGCCACCACGTTCCGCGGCCGGTCGTTTCCCTCCAACTGTACGTAGCGCCCGCCACGGGCGAGGAACACGCCGCCATGCGCCGCGATCGCCTCGGTCGCGATCTTCGCGTACTTGCCGTACGCCTCCTCGTCGATGACTTTCACATGCGCGATCCAGAGTGCGCCCATCTCAGCCTCCCAGCACCTTGCGGGCCTCGGCGATCGCCGCCTCGGCGTTCGCGGCGTCCTTGCCGCCTCCCTGCGCGAGGTCGGCGCGCCCGCCCCCGCCCTTTCCGCCAAGCGGACCGACCGCCGCCCTCACCAGATCGACCGCGGAGACCTTGGAGGTCATGTCATCGGTCACCCCCGCCGCCACCGCCGCCTTGCCGTCGGCCTCCGCGATCAGCAGGATGGCGCCCGAGCCGAGCCGGGCCTTGTGTTCGTCGATCAGCGCGGGGAGCTCCTTTCCGGAGACGCCCCGAAGCACCTGAGCGACGAAGGGGATGCCGTTGATATCCTGAGGGTTTTCGTCCTGCGTCGCGCCGCCGCCGGCCATCGCGAGCTTGCGGCGGAGCGCGGCGAGGTCCGCCTGCATCGCCTTTCGCTCGTCGAGCAGCGCCCTGACACGCGCGGGAACCTCGGTCGCCTGGGTCTTCAGCACGGCGGCTGTGTCGTTCAGGCGGTGATCCTGCTCGGTCAGATGTCTGAACGCCGCCTCGCCGGTCAGCGCCTCGACCCGGCGCACGCCGGAGGAGGACGCGCTGTCGCCCAGAAGCGCGAAGACCCCGATGTCGCCCGTGCGCCGCACATGGGTGCCGCCGCAAAGCTCGATCGAGTAGGTCAGCTTGTCGGCGCCCTTGCCGGTCGGCGCCTTGCCCATGGCGACGACGCGCACCTCGTCGCCGTACTTTTCGCCGAAGAGCGCGACCGCGCCCAGATCCCGCGCCTCGTCGGGCGTCATGATCCGCGTCTCGACGGCGGTGTTCTGGCGGATGTAGGCGTTCACCTCGTCCTCGACCTTCTGCAGTTCCTCCGGCGTCATCGCCTTCTGGTGACTGAAGTCGAATCGCAGCCGGTCGGGCGCGTTGAGCGAGCCGCGCTGCGCGACGTGGTCGCCGAGCGCCTGGCGCAGCGCCTCGTGCAGAAGATGTGTGGCCGAGTGGTTGGCCCGGATCGCGGTGCGGCGGGCGTGGTCGACCTCCATCCGGACCGGCGTGCCGACCTGGAGCGGCCCCGCATCGGCGGTGTAGCGGTGGGCGAAGACGCGGCCGCCGGCGAACTTGCGGGTGTCGGTGACATGGCCGTGGGTATCGTGGTCCTCGATCGAACGGAACCAGCCTTCGTCGCCCACCTGCCCGCCGGCCTCGCCGTAGAACGGGGTCTGGTTGGTGACGACCCAGGCGGTCCGACCCTCGCCCACCTCGTTGAGCAGCGTGCCGTCCTCGACGATGGCGAGAACCTGGCCCTCGGCCTTCTCGGTCTCGTAACCCAGGAATTCGGTCGCCCCGTGCGTCTCTGCCAGTTCGAACCAGACCTGGGCGTCCGAGGCCTCGCCCGATCCGGCCCAGGCCGCGCGGGCCTTGGCCTTCTGTTCGGCCATGGCGGCGTCGAAGCCCGCCGTGTCGACGTCGATTCCTTTCTCGCGCAGCGCGTCCTGCGTGAGATCGAGCGGGAAGCCGAAGGTGTCGTAGAGCCGGAAGGCGGTCTCCCCGGGCAGTGCGCTGCCCTCGGGCAGGCCCGTCACGGCCTCGTCGAGCAGCGTCAGGCCGCGCTCGAGCGTCGCCTTGAAGCGGGTCTCCTCGGCCTTCAGCGTCTCTTCGATAAGCGCCTTGCCGCGTTGCAACTCGGGATAATGGTCGCCCATCTGGCGGATGAGTTCGGACACGAGGCGGTGCATCACGGGATCCGCCGCGCCCAGAAGGTGCGCGTGGCGCATCGCCCGGCGCATGATCCGACGCAGGACGTAGCCCCTGCCCTCGTTCGACGGCAGCACGCCTTCCGCGATCAGGAACGAGGTCGACCGCAGGTGATCGGCGATCACCCGGTGGTGGACATTGCCCTCGCCGTCGGGATCGCTCGAGGTGGCGTGCGCGGAGGCCTCGATCAGCGCGCGCATCGTATCGGTGTCGTAGTTGTCGTGCTTGCCCTGCAGGAGCGCGCCGATCCGTTCCAGCCCCATGCCGGTGTCGATCGACTGCATGTCGAGCGCGCGCATCGAGCCGTCCTCGAATTGCTCGTTCTGCATGAAGACGATGTTCCAGATCTCGATGAACCGGTCGCCGTCCTCCTCCGGAGAGCCGGGCGGGCCGCCCCAGATGTGGTCGCCGTGGTCGTAGAAGATCTCGGTGCAGGGGCCGCAGGGCCCCGTCGGGCCCATCTGCCAGAAGTTGTCGGAGGTCGCGATGCGGATGATCCGGTCTTCCGGAACACCCATCTTCCTCCAGATCCCGAACGCCTCGTCGTCGGTATGGTAGATCGTCGCGAGCAGGCGCGACTTGTCGATGCCGAAGTCCTTCGTGAGAAGCTCCCACGCGAAGGCGATCGCCTCTTTCTTGAAGTAGTCGCCGAAGGAGAAATTGCCCAGCATCTCGAAGAACGTGTGGTGCCGCGCGGTGTAGCCCACATTGTCGAGATCGTTGTGCTTGCC
>CAZPOK010000166.1:0-7316 GCA_964587905.1 uncultured Rhodobacterales bacterium
GACAGCGGCGGCGCGAACCTGCCCAACCAGGACGAGGTCTTCCCCGACCGCGACCATTTCGGGCGCATCTTCTACAATCAGGCCCGCATGAGCGCTGCGGGCATCCCGCAGATCGCCGTCGTCATGGGCTCCTGCACGGCGGGCGGGGCCTACGTGCCGGCGATGTCGGACGTCGCCATCATCGTGAGAGAGCAGGGGACGATCTTCCTTGCCGGGCCGCCGCTCGTGAAGGCGGCGACGGGGGAGGTGGTGACGGCGGAGGATCTCGGCGGCGGGGACGTGCACACGCGGCTCTCGGGCGTGGCTGACTATCTCGCGGAGGACGACGCGCATGCGCTGGCGCTGGCCCGGCGGGCGGTGGCGGGGCTCAACCTCGCCAAGCCTGCCACGGTTCGGTGGCAGAGCCCGGAAGACCCGGCCTACGATCCCGAAGAGATCCTCGGCGCCGTACCCGCCGACCTGCGCACGCCCTACGACATCCGCGAGGTGATCGCGCGGGTCGTGGACGGGTCGCGCTTCGACGAGTTCAAGGCGCGGTTCGGAGAGACGCTGGTGACCGGCTTCGCCCATGTCATGGGCTGCCCGGTGGGCATCGTGGCGAACAACGGCGTGCTGTTCTCGGAGGCCGCGCAGAAGGGCGCGCACTTCGTGGAGCTCTGCTCGCAGCGGCGCATTCCCCTGGTTTTCCTCCAGAACATCACCGGCTTCATGGTCGGGCGGCGCTACGAGAACGAAGGCATCGCGCGGCACGGGGCGAAGATGGTCACTGCCGTGGCGACGACCTCGGTGCCGAAGATCACCATGCTCGTGGGCGGCTCGTTCGGGGCGGGGAACTATGGCATGGCCGGCCGCGCCTACCAGCCGCGGTTCCTCTGGACATGGCCCAGTTCGCGGATCTCGGTGATGGGCGGCGAGCAGGCGGCGGGCGTGCTCGCGACGGTGAAGCGCGAGGGGATCGAGCGATCCGGCGGCGCGTGGTCCGACGAGGAGGAGGCGGAATTCAAGCGCCCGACGATCGAGATGTTCGAACGCCAGTCGCATCCGCTCTACGCCTCCGCCCGGCTCTGGGACGACGGCATCGTGGACCCGCGCAAGACGCGGGAGGTGCTGGGGCTGTCGCTGAGAGCGGCGCTGAACGCGCCGGTGGAGGAGACGCGCTTTGGCGTGTTCCGGATGTGAGCGGCTGCGGGCCTTTTGATGGGGGGGCTCGGCCGTCGCCAGTGTCGCTCGGACCAATGGCGCGACAATGGCGACCCTCCGGCCTCCCACGGGATATTCGGGAAACAGAGACGATGGTGAGTTTGGCCGAGCTGAAGGCGCGCTATCCGGGGGCGGAGACCTACCGTTTCGGGGACGGTGCGGCGTTGTCGGATGCGCTTCTGGCGCTGGTCAGGGCTGGCCGGAAGCGGGCGACCTGCACGGCGGAGGCGGAACTGGGTATTTCGGAGGCGATGCCGATGGTGGGGCGCTGCGATATCGTGCTCGATTTCGACGATGTGCCGCAGCTGGTGACGCGGACGCTCGAACTGGCCCGGGTGCGGTTCTGCGACATGACCGAGGAGATGGCGCTGATGGAGGGCGAGGACGAGACGCTCGCCGACTGGCGCGCGGGGCATGAGCGCTATTACCGGCGCACGGGGATCTTCGCGCCCGACATGGGGCTGATCTGGGAACGGTTCGAGGTGGTCGAGGATCTGGGGGAGGAACGCTGATGTTCGGCAAGATCCTGATCGCGAACCGGGGCGAGATCGCCGTCCGCATCATCCGCACCTGCCGGCGGCTGGGGGTGTCGACCGTCGCCGTGTTCTCGGACGCCGACCGGGACGCGCTGCATGTCGAACTGGCCGACGAGGCGGTGCATATCGGCGGTCCGGCCCCGGGGGAGAGCTACCTCAGGGCGGACCGGCTCGTGGAGGCGGCGGTCGACACAGGCGCCGAGGCAATCCATCCGGGCTACGGCTTCCTGAGCGAGAATCCGGATTTCGTGGAGGCCGTCGAGGCGGCGGGTCTGGTCTTCATCGGGCCATCGGCCACGGCGATCCGCGCGATGGGGCTGAAGGACGCGGCGAAGCGGCTGATGGCCGAGGCGGGTGTTCCAGTCGTGCCGGGCTATCACGGGTCGGATCAGGAGCCGGGGCATCTCGAGGTCGAGGCGGCCGAGGTCGGCTATCCGGTGCTCATCAAGGCGGTCGCCGGCGGCGGCGGCAAGGGGATGCGGCGGGTCGCGCGGCCGGAGGATTTCGTGATGGCGCTCGAAAGCGCCAAGGCCGAGGCGCGCGGCGCGTTCGGCAACGATGCAGTGCTCATCGAGAAATACGTCGAGAAGCCGCGCCATATCGAGGTGCAGGTCTTCGGCGACGGCGAGAAGGCGGTGCATCTTTTCGAGCGGGACTGCTCGCTGCAGCGGCGGCACCAGAAGGTGATCGAGGAGGCGCCGGCGCCGGGGATGACGCCGGAGATGCGCGAGGCGATGGGCGCGGCCGCGGTGCGGGCGGCCGAGGCGATCGGGTATTCGGGCGCGGGGACGGTCGAGTTCATTGTGGACGGGAGCCGGGGGCTCCGCCCCGACGGATTCTGGTTCATGGAGATGAACACGCGGCTCCAGGTCGAACATCCGGTGACGGAGGCGGTGACGGGGGTGGACCTCGTGGAGTGGCAGTTGCGCGTGGCCTCGGGAGAGAGGCTCTGGGTCGCGCAGGAGGATCTGTCCCTTTCAGGCCATGCCTTCGAGGCGCGGCTCTATGCCGAGGACGTGCCGAAGGGGTTCCTCCCGGCGACGGGGACGCTGACGCATCTGGCGTTTCCCGATGGGGTGCGGGCCGACAGCGGGATCCGGGCCGGAGACGCGATCTCGCCGTTCTACGACCCGATGATCGCGAAGCTGATCGTGCGGGGCGCGACGCGGGAGGCGGCGCTGGCGAAGCTGCGCGCGGCTCTTGCGGGCACCGAGGTTGCCGGGAGCGTCACGAACCTTGCCTTTCTCAGGCGGCTGGCGACCCATCGGGGCTTCGGTGCCGGGGATGTCGATACGGGCCTGATCGACCGGAACCTCGACACGCTCGCGGCCGATCCGGCGCCGGACAGTCGGGTGCAGGCGCTGGCGGCGCTGGGCGCGCTTGGGCTTCACCGCGATGCCGCGCCGCTGCAGGGGTTCCATCTCTGGGCGCCGCTCGTGCGGACGGCACGGGTGGTTTTCGGCGAGGACGAGATCGCGGCGACGATCGGGACGCTTGGGCCCGGCGTCTACGACGTGCAGATCGCAGAGGTTCGCCACCGGGTCGCGCGGACGCGCGCGGGCTGGTCGGTTGGCGGCGAGCGGGTGCCGGCGCGGGTCGTCCGCCATGCTGCGGGCGTCAGCGTCTTTTGGAGCGACGGGTTCCACTTCGCCATTCCCGATCCGCTGGCGCGGGGCGCGGCGGCGGCGGTCGGTGCCGACGTGATCGAGGCGCCGATGCCGGGACTTGTCAAGGCCGTCTTCGTCGGCGCGGGAGAGGCCGTGACGGCGGGGCAGCGATTGGCCATACTGGAGGCCATGAAGATGGAGCACACGCTCACCGCCTGGCGCGACGGCACCATCGCCGAGGTGCTGGCCGAGGCGGGCGCGCAGGTCGAGGCGGGCGCGGCGCTCGTGCGGCTCGAGGAGGACGGGGACGCATGATCCGGCTGCATCACGTGGCACAGGCGCGGTCGTTCCGCATCCTGTGGCTGATGGAGGAGATGGACCTCGAATTCGAGATCGCGCGGCGGTCGTTCTTCGACAAGTCGCTGCGCGCGCCGGAGTATCTGGCGATTTCGCCAGCGGGGCGGGTACCGGCGCTCGAGATCGACGGGCGCGTGATCTACGAAAGCGGGGCGATCACGGAGTATCTCTGCGCGACGCGAGGGATGTTCGGGCGAGCGCAAGGCGATGCGGACTGGGTCGACTGGCTCGAATGGCTGCATTTCGCCGAGACGGTCGGCCAGCACCTTGCGAACCTGACGCAGCACCACATCGCGCTGCGCGAGGCCTGGATGCGGAGCGCGACGGTGATGCAGCTGGAAGCGAAGCGGCTGGAGAAGGCGCTCGAAGTGGTCGAGGCGGGGCTCGGAGCGCACGACTGGCTGTTGCCCTCGGGCTTTTCGGCGGTCGATTGCGCGGTGGGATACGGCGCGATGATCGCGCGGCGGTTCGTGAGCTTCGAGCGGCTGCCGCGGGTGGCGGGCTGGCTCGGGCGGTGCGAGGGGCGCAAGGCATTCGGACGCGCTGCGGTGCGGGACGGGCCGCCGGAGATCTACCGGCAGGATTTCTACCCCGTGCCGGACGCGTGATCGCCATGGTGGATCAGGTGCGCGGACGGTCCGGGGTCGTGCGCATTTGCGGCAAGAAGAAGCGGACAGGGCATGGCTGAATTCGTCGAGATCTTCGAGGTTGGCCCGCGGGACGGGCTTCAGAACGAAAGGCGGGCGATCCCCGCGCGGGAGAAGATCGCGCTGATCGACTGCCTGTCGGAGGCCGGGTTCCGGCGGATCGAGGCGGCGTCTTTCGTGAGCCCCAAGTGGGTGCCGCAGATGGCGGACGGGGCGCAGGTCCTTTCCGGGATACGCCGGGCGCCGGGGGTGTCTTACGCGGCGCTGACGCCGAACACCATCGGGTTCGACCGGGCGATGGACGCGGGCGCCGACGAGATCGCCATCTTCGCGAGCGCGTCGGAGGGATTCAGCCGCGCGAACCTCAATTGTTCGATTTCCGAAAGCCTCGAGCGGTTCAGGCCGGTGGCGGAGGCCGCCAATGCGGAGAATGTGCGCATGCGCGGCTACGTCTCCTGCGTGGTCGAGTGCCCTTATGACGGGTCTGTGGCGCCGGAGGCGGTCTGCGAGGTGGCCGAGGCTCTGTTCGCGATGGGCTGCTACGAGGTCTCGCTCGGCGACACGATCGGGAAGGGGACGCCGACGAGGATCGCGGCGATGCTCGACGCGGTGCTTGGCACCGCGGATGCCGGACATCTGGCCGGGCACTATCACGACACCGGCGGCCGGGCGCTCGACAACATCGAGGTGTCGCTGGGAAAGGGGCTTCGGGTGTTCGACGCGGCGGTGGGCGGGCTCGGCGGCTGCCCCTTCGCGCCGGGGGCGGCGGGGAACGTGGCGACCGAGGCGGTGCACGACCGGCTGCTGGCGCTGGGCTACGAGACCGGGCTCGATCGGGAGGTGCTGGCGAAGGCGGCGGCGATGGCGCAGGGGATGCGCGGGCGGACCGATGCCTGAGACGATCCGGATCGAAACGGACCCGCGTGGGGTCGCGACGCTCCGGCTGGCGCGGGCGGAAAAGCACAACGCGCTGTCCTCGGAGATGATTGCGGAGGTCACGGAGGCTGCCGGCACGCTTGGCGGCGATCCCCGGGTGCGGGTCGTCGTGCTGGCGGCGGACGGACGCAGTTTCTGCGCCGGCGGCGATCTCGGCTGGATGAAGGCCCAGATGGCCGCCGACGCGGCGACCCGGGGCCGCGAAGCGCGCAAGCTCGCGCAGATGCTCCGTGCGCTGAACGAGATGCCGAAGCCGCTGATCGGGCGGGTGCACGGCAATGCCTTCGGCGGCGGCGTTGGCATGGCGTCCGTGTGCGACGTGGCGGTGGGCGCGGACGGCGTGAGGATGGGACTCACCGAGGTAAAGCTCGGGCTGATCCCGGCCACGATCGGGCCCTACGTCGTCGCGCGGATGGGAGAGGCGCGGGCGCGGCGGGTGTTCTTCTCGGGCCGGCTCTTCGGGGCCGGGGAGGCCGTGGCGCTGGGTCTTCTGGCGAAGGCGGTGCCCGAGGCGGATCTCGACGCGGCGATCGAGGCGGAGATCGCGCCTTATCTCGCGGCGGCGCCGGGCGCGGTCGCCGCGGCCAAGGCGCTCGTCCGCGATCTTGGCCCCCGGATCGACGACGCGGTCATCGAGCGGACGATCGCGGCGCTGGTGCGCACATGGGAGGACGACGAGGCGCCGGAAGGCATCTTAGCCTTCTTCGAGAAGCGACCGCCGGGATGGATTGCGGGCTGACCTTCGGCATCCCCGTCCGGCGACTGGTCAATTCACCGCGTGTTGATGGGCCGCTCACGGTCCTTTCACGCTGCAATGACGGCGGCGCGGGACCCTTTATCAGGGCCGGTCATCCCGACCAGCCGGATCAGGGAGGATCGCGACATGAAATCCATCGGTGCAGTTCTTTACGCATATCTCGTGTGTGACGCGATCTCGCGGAACCGGCCCATGTCGCCCGCCGAGGCGCGCGCTGCCCGTGCAAGCTGGGATGCGCTTCGGGCGGCGCATCTCCGGGGCGAGGAGCGGGCCGAACTCGGGGCCGGCCCGGAGCGGCGCGAGCGCGCGCTCCGGATCGGGCAGCAGCGGCATGCTGTCTGGGTCCGGGACAATCCCGAAAAGGTCGCGGCCCTTCGCCGGATGGCGGCGCCGGGCTTCGGGACCGCGAACGGCTAGCGGCGCATTCCGCCGATCACTGTCTTCTCCTCCTCGCTCACGATCCGGGGAGGTCCGTTGCGCGCGGCCGCCCGCGGCCGCACATTCGTGGCAACGGAGGACAACTCATGAACCGCAGAACGATACTCTTTTCCGCAGCCGCCCTGCCGCTCGCCGGCTTGCCGTTCGTCCGCCGGTCCGATGCCGCGCAAGGCGACTTCAAAGTGACGCGGAGCGAGGCCGAATGGCGCGCGATGCTGAGCGATCAGGAATACTACGTGATGCGCGAGGAAGGGACCGAGCGCGCGGGGTCCAGCCCGCTAGACAAGGTCTACGACCCCGGCACCTACCACTGCAAGGGCTGCGATCTGGCCGTCTATTCGTCGGAGCACAAGTACGACAGCCGCACCGGATGGCCGAGCTTCTGGCAATCGCTGCCCGATGCCGTCGGCACGAAGCCCGACCGCAAGCTCTTCATGGTGCGCACCGAAGTGCATTGCAGCCGCTGCGGCAGTCACTTCGGTCATATCTTCGACGACGGGCCGCAGCCGACAGGCAAGCGCCATTGCCTGAACGGGGTCGCGCTGGAGTTCGTGGCCGCCTGACGTCCCGGGCCTAGGCCGGCGCCCGGGCATGGCGGTGCGATGTGACGGGCATTCCTGCGTCACCTGTGATCACAAGATCCCCGGTCGCCTCGATTCATTGCTTCGCAACGTCATGGGCGCCCTCAAATCTCGGGGAGGTCGCATTGACCCACCGGGGTGAGGAGAGTAGGTACGCTCCAGCCAACGAGACGTGCGCACGAGACGCACGGGAAGGAGCCGACCGTGGATGACCTCCTGAGGGAGTATCTCCCAATCCTCATTTTTCTCGGCCTCGC
>CAZPOK010000167.1:0-7272 GCA_964587905.1 uncultured Rhodobacterales bacterium
CAGGAAGTCGAGGTCATGGTGCTCGAGATCGACACGGCCAAGCGCCGCGTCTCGCTCGGCCTCAAGCAGACCATGCGCAACCCGTGGGAGGTCTTCGCCGAGACCCACCCGGTCGGCACGCCGGTCGAGGGCGAGGTCAAGAACATCACCGAGTTCGGTCTGTTCATCGGCCTGGAGAGCGACATCGACGGCATGGTGCACCTGTCCGACATCTCCTGGGACCGCCGCGGCGAAGAGGCGATCCAGGACTTCCGGAAGGGCGACGTCGTCAAGGCGGTCGTCACCGAGGTCGATGTCGAGAAGGAGCGGATCTCGCTCTCGATCAAGGCGCTCGACGACACCTTCACCGAGGCGGTCGAGGGCGTGAAGCGCGGCTCGATCATCACCGTCGCGGTGACCGCGATCGAGGACGGCGGGATCGAGGTGGAGTACGAGGGCATGAAGTCCTTCATCCGCCGCTCGGACCTGTCGCGCGACCGCTCCGAGCAGCGCCCCGAGCGTTTCCAGGTCGGCGACAAGGTCGATGTCCGGGTGACGAACGTCGACCCCAAGACCCGTAAGCTCGGCCTGTCGATCAAGGCGCGCGAGATCGCGGAGGAAAAAGAAGCGGTCCAGCAGTACGGCTCTTCCGACTCCGGAGCCTCGCTCGGCGATATTCTGGGTGCCGCGCTCAAGGGCGACGAGAAGTAATCGCGTCCGACAGGACGGTCTTCAGGCGGCCCCGCAATGCGGGGCCGCTTCGAGTCCGGCGGTCGCGAATCATGTGATCGGATTGATCGCGCCGGACACGGACAAGCGGCCGCCGCGCGCCCGATCGGCAGCATCTCAGCGATTCCGCCGATGATTCAGCGCTTTAGTCGCCGGATTCCTGCGGCGCGGCGTGCAGTCCGTGTTCCGTGGAGATGGAAATGCCCCTATATTCGATCCGGTCGCGGGCCCATGGGCGCGACACGAAAACACGGGAGGTGTGCATGATCCGGTCGGAACTCATCCAGAAGATCGCGGACGAGAACCCCCACCTCTACCAGCGGGACGTCGAGCGGATCGTGAACGCGATCTTCGAGGAGATCATCGACGCGATGGCGCGCGGCGACCGGGTGGAGCTTCGCGGTTTCGGCGCCTTCTCGGTCAAGAAGCGCGACGCCCGCACCGGCCGCAATCCCCGGACCGGCGAGGCGGTCGAGGTCGAGGAGAAGCACGTTCCCTTCTTCAAGACGGGAAAGCTCTTGCGCGACCGGCTGAACGGCAAGTAGGGAAGGGTCATGCGCTATCTCCGCTACGCGTTTCTCATCGTTCTCGCGATCTGTCTGCTCATCGTCGCCCTCGCCAACCGCGATCCGGTGACGCTGCATGTCCTGCCGTCCGAGCTTGCCGACTTCGCGGGCTGGGCGCCGTCCGTCTCGGTCCCGCTCTTCATCGTGATCTTCGGCGGAATCGTCGCCGGCGTGATGATCGGCTTCATCTGGGAGTGGTTCCGCGAGCACAAGCACCGCGCGGAGGCCGCGACGCAGCGGCGCGAGCGCGAGCGGCTCGAGCGCGAGGTCGACCGTCTGAAGCCTCACGCCGAGAAACAGGACGATGACGTGCTCGCGCTGCTTGAGAGCCCGGGCGCGGCGCGCTAGATCGCCCCCATGACCTCCGACATCCGGGTGAAGATCTGCGGCCTCTCCGAGCGCCGCGACGTGGAGGCGGCCGTCCGGGCGGGGGCCGCCTACGTCGGGTTTGTGTTCTTTCCCAAATCGCCCCGCAACGTCTCGGTCGCTCAGGCGGCCGACCTCGCGGTGGCGGTGCCGCCGGGCGTCGCCAAGGTCGCGCTGACGGTGAACGCCGACGACGCGGCGCTCGACGCGATTATCGACCGGGTTCCGCTCGACATGCTCCAGCTCCACGGGGCCGAAAGCCCCGAGCGCGTCTCGGACGTGCGCGCGCGCTACGGCCTGCCGGTGATGAAGGCCGTGGGTGTGGCCGGCGCGGCGGATCTGGCGGCGCTCGACGCCTTCGGCCGCGTGGCCGACCAGCTTCTCGTCGACGCGAAACCACCCGAGGGGGCGGCGCTTCCGGGGGGCAACGGGCTTTCCTTCGACTGGCGGCTGATCGCCGGGCGCCGCTGGCCGGTGCCGTGGATGCTCGCGGGGGGGCTGACGCCGGAGAACGTGGCGGAGGCGGTGCGGCTCACCGGCGCGCGGCAGGTCGACGTCTCCTCGGGCGTGGAGACCGCGCCCGGACGCAAGGACGACGTCCGCATCGCGGCGTTCCTGAAGGCCGTGTCCGGCGGTTCCTGACCACGCGCCGTCAGGCCTGACGCATGTTCCGAGAGGTTTCGAAAACTCCCGGCCCGCTTGCTCCCTCCCGCGACCGCCGCTACACCGGGCGGGCCAGCCGAGGAGCACGCGCCATGCCCGAAGATCTGATCAACAGCTACATGACCGGCCCCGACGAGAAGGGCCGTTTCGGCGACTTCGGCGGGCGGTTCGTCTCGGAAACCCTGATGCCGCTCATCCTCGAACTCGAGGCGGAATACGAGAAGGCGAAGACCGACCAGTCGTTCTGGGACGAGATGCACGACCTCTGGACCCACTACGTCGGCCGACCCTCGCCGCTCTATTTCGCGGAGCGGCTGACCGAGCGGCTGGGCGGGGCGAAGGTCTACATGAAGCGCGACGAGCTGAACCACACCGGTGCGCACAAGATCAACAACGTGCTGGGCCAGATCATCCTCGCCCGCCGCATGGGCAAGACCCGGATCATCGCCGAGACCGGCGCGGGCCAGCACGGTGTCGCGACCGCGACGGTCTGCGCGAAGTTCGGGCTCAGGTGCATCGTCTACATGGGCGCCCACGACGTCGAACGGCAGGCGCCGAACGTTTTCCGCATGAAGCTGCTGGGCGCCGAGGTGATCCCCGTGACCTCGGGCCGCGGCACGCTCAAGGACGCGATGAACGACGCGCTGCGCGACTGGGTCACGAACGTGCGCGATACCTTCTACTGCATCGGCACCGTGGCCGGCCCGCATCCCTACCCGGCGATGGTCCGCGATTTCCAGTCGATCATTGGCAAGGAGACGCGCGAGCAGATGATGGCCGCCGAGGGCCGGCTCCCCGACACGATCATCGCCGCGATCGGCGGCGGGTCGAACGCGATGGGCCTGTTCTATCCGTTCCTCGACGACAAGGAGGTGGGGATCATCGGCGTTGAAGCGGGCGGCAAGGGCGTGACCGAGAAGATGGAGCACTGCGCCTCGCTCACCGGCGGACGCCCCGGCGTCCTGCACGGCAACCGCACCTATCTCCTGCAGGACGAGGACGGCCAGATCCTGGAAGGCTTCTCGATCTCGGCCGGGCTCGACTATCCCGGCATCGGTCCCGAGCACGCCTGGCTCCACGACATCGGCCGGGCCGAGTACGTCTCGATCACCGACGCCGAAGCGCTCGAGGCGTTCCAGCTCTGCTGCGAGACGGAAGGGATCATTCCCGCCCTCGAGCCGTCCCACGCGCTCGCCCACGTGATGAAGATCGCCCCGGACCTTCCGGGCGATCACATCCTGTGCATGAACATGTGCGGACGGGGCGACAAGGACATCTTCACGGTCGCGAAAGCGCTCGGCTGGGAGCTCTGAAGCGCGCGGCCGCCGGCCCCGAGCTCCAGCCTCCGACCGGTTGCTGAGCCGCGCGGTCCGGATCGACCGTCTTGCCCGACATCCGCCTAAACCCAGGTTTATGACGCTTCCCCCGGGGTTTATGGACCCGGGGCTAAACCCGTGGGAAATGGCCTGAGTGGCCAGGGTGCGCGCATCATCGGGGCACAGGACGGCGACGATCTGCCGTTCGGCACGCAATCCGAAAGGACAGATGATGAACAAGACCCTCTTCCCCCTCACGACGGCCGCGCTTCTCATGGGCAGCGTCGCCATCGCCGATCCCTTCGCCGAGGCGGTGGTGAAGAACCTCCAGGATCTCGGCTACGACTACATCGAGGTCAAGCGTGGCCAGAGCCAGCTCAAGGCCGAGGCCGTCCGCGGCGACCAGAAGCTCGAAGTCGTCTACGACCTCGCGACCGGGCAGATCATCAGCCGCGAAGACGAGTGGGCGGATGACGACTATGTCGGCCGGTCGGGTGTCGAGATCAGGACCGAGAACCGCGATTTTCTCGATGACGACGACGATGATGATGATTTCGACGACGACGACGACGACGACGACGACGATCGCGACGATGACGACGACGATTCCGGTCGTGGGTCGGACGACGATGACGACGATGACGACGACTCCGGGCGGGGCTCGGACGACCGCGACGACGATGACGACGACAGCGGCTCCGACGACCGCGACGATGACGACGACGACAGCGGCTCGGACGACAGCGACGACGACGACGATGACGACGATGACGACGACTGATCGCGCAGGCGGCCCCACCGGGGCGCTTGCAGATCACCCGGTCTGCGTTAGGGTCTGACGATGCACGGCCCCCGTCCCCGCGGCGGGGGCCGCTTTGGAGCGAAATGAAGATGAAGCGCGCAATCCTTTCGGCTGTCCTCGCGGCGGGCCTCGCCGCGGCCCCGGCGTTCGCCGGCGCCACGCAGGAGCGCATCGTCGAGGAGCTGAAGGATCAGGGCTTCACGCGCATCCAGATCCAGCGGACGTGGCTCGGGCGGACCCGCGTGCTCGCGACCGGACCGAACGCCCGGCGCGAGATCGTCTTCAACCCGAGCACCGGCGCGATCCTCCGCGATTTCTGGACGGATACCGACGACGACGATGACCGCACGTCGATCGTCGGCACGACCGGCGCCGATGATGACGATGACGACGACAATCGCGGCAGCCGCGCGGACGACCGCGACGACGACGACGACGGTGACAGCCCGGGCAGCAGTTCCGACGACCGCGATGATGACGACGACGGCGACAGTTCGGCGAGTGGATCGGACGACAGCGACGACGATGACGATGACGACGACGGCGGCGGCGACTCCGATGATGACGATGACGACGATGACGACGATGACTGACGGGCGGTCCCGGTCGTAGGGGGCCACGAACGGGAGGCCGATTTGTGACGAACAAGGCTGTCATTGCGGTCGTTCTGATCGTCCAGTTCGTGTGCGCGTTTTTCTTCGTCAGTCAGATCCTCGCGAGCGTCTTCGGAATCGGCTCGCAGCCGCTCAGCTGGCAGCTGGTCGAGCTGATCGAGATCGGCGCCGCCGTGGGGCTGCTGCTCGGCGTTCTTCTGGGCGGGCTGGCGTTGCGCGAAAGCTCCCGCCGGACACGGCGGGCCGAAGAGGCGCTGCGCCGTGCCTCCTCCGCCTTCATGGAAGTCCTCGAGGAGCGCTTCACCGACTGGGGCCTCACGCCGGCGGAGCGGGATGTCGCGCTCTTCGCGATCAAGGGCCTGTCCACCCAGGAGATCGCCAAGCTGCGCGACACCAGCGAAGGCACCGTAAAGGCGCAGACCAACGCGATCTACCGGAAGGCCGGCGTGAACGGGCGGCCCCAGCTTCTCAGCCTGTTCATCGAGGATCTGATGGATCAGGACACAGGCGGCGAGACCGAGCGGCTCAGCGCCTGATCTCAGGCCGCGTTCTCCTTCAGGAGGTCGAGCGGCACGACGTCGAGCGCCCGCTTGTGGGTGCCGGCGAGGTTCACCTTCGGTGCGAGGCCCTCTTCCGCCGCCTGAAGGAACCGGTTTGCGCAGAGGCACCAGCTGTCGCCGGGATTGAGGCCGGGAAACTGGAACTCGGGCCGCGGCGTGGAAAGATCGTTGCCCACATATTTCGAGAAGGCGAGAAACTCGGCCGTCATCACCGCGCAGACCGTGTGGCTGCCGGCGTCCTCTGCACAGGTGTTGCAGGCCCCGTCCCGGAAGAAGCCGGTCATCGGAGCTTTCGAACAGGCTTCGAGCGGCTCTCCGAGCACGTTCACGGGCGGATCCATCTGCAGCGCCATCTCCAAATCCCCTGGTCTTTCGTCGGACCTAGTCCTTGTTGCGGAGGTCTCAACCGGCCATGCACAGCGCATTGCCTGCGCCCGACACGCATCGCGACGCCCGGTCATCGAAAGCGATCCACCAGCTTTTGCAGTGCGGACCGGGTATCCTGTTCCGCGGCGTCGGCGTCCCGTGGCCGTGAGGACTCCGCTTTCGGCGCGTCCGCCGCCGCCGTCTCCGGCGCCTTCGCCCCGCCCGGCGGCTTCGGCGGGGTGAGCCGCAGCGCGACCGCGTTCTGGAATCGCCCGGCATCGCCCCTCGCCAGCGCCTCGGCGCCGTCGCTCACGCCGCGCAGCAGGTCGTCGAGCCAGTCCTCGTCCGCCTTCGGGAAGTCGCGGAGGACATAGCCCGGCACCGCCTCCTTCCGCCCCGGATGGCCGACGCCCATCCGCACCCGCTGGTAGGCGTCGCCGATATGGGCGTGGAGCGACCGCAGACCGTTGTGCCCGGCATGCCCGCCGCCGGTCTTCACCCGGAGCTTGCCGGGCGCGAGGTCGATCTCGTCGTGGAAGACCGTGACGGCGGCGGGCTCGAGCTTGAAGAACCGCATCGCCTCGCCCACGGACTGACCGGAGAGATTCATGAATGTCTCGGGCTTGAGGAGCACCACCTTCTCGGTGCCGAGGTGTCCCGCTGTCGTCACCCCCTGAAACTTCGACCGCCAAGGCGGAAATCCGTGGTCTCCGGCAATCCGGTCCACGGCCATGTAGCCGATGTTGTGCCGGTTCCGGGCATATTTCGCGCCGGGATTTCCAAGGCCGACGAAAAGGCGCATGGGGCCGCTCCAGAGGGCAGAAGTTGCGTTGACGTCGCGTCCTACATGCACTGAACTGTGCGGGAGTTCCACCCGAACGCGGAGAAGCGCCCATGTATGTCACCATGAACCGGTTCAAGGTGAAGCTCGGACAGGAAGAGGCATTCGAAGCGGTCTGGACCGGCCGAGACAGCCACCTGGGGAAGGTGAAGGGCTTCGTGGAATTCCACCTTCTGAAGGGCCCCGAACTCGACGGCTACAGGCTCTACGCCTCCCACACCACCTGGGAGAGCGAGGAGCATTTCAAGGAGTGGACCCGATCCGAGGCGTTCCGCGCGGCCCATCGCGGCGCCGGGGATCACGGCGACATGTACCTCGGACCGCCGCAACTCGAATGTTTCGAAAGCGTGCAGTCGATCGAGCGGTAGGGAGGGATCCGGGGCCGTCTCAACCGATGGCGGAGGTCCGAGATGCGGGACGAAGCGCCATTTCGCTGCGGTGGCTACCAAGGTCTGCTTTGCTAGCAATGG
>CAZPOK010000168.1:0-7267 GCA_964587905.1 uncultured Rhodobacterales bacterium
AGTGGATGGTGGTCGAGGCCGACGAGAGCGACGGCACCTTCAACCGCCTGCCCGCAACGATCGCCATCGTGACGAACATCGACCCCGAGCACATGGAGCACTGGGGTTCGATCGAGGCGCTGCGGCAGGGCTTCACCGACTTCGTGTCGAACATCCCGTTCTACGGCCTCGCCGTGCTCTGCACCGATCACCCCGAGGTGCAGTCGCTGGTGGGCCGCGTCACCGACCGCCGGGTGGTGACCTTCGGTTTCAACGCGCAGGCCGACGTGCGGGCGGTGAACCTGACATACGAGGGCGGGAGCGCGCGGTTCGACATCGCGCTCCAGCAGGAGGAGATGGTGATCGAGGGCTGCACCCTGCCGATGCCGGGCGACCACAACGTGTCGAATGCGCTGGCCGCCGTGGCGGTGGCGCGGCACCTCGGCATGAAGGGGGCCGAGATCCGCGACGCGCTCGCGCAGTTCAAGGGCGTCAACCGTCGATTCACCCAGGTGGGCGAAGTGAACGGCGTGAAGATCATCGACGACTACGGCCACCATCCGGTGGAAATCGCGGCGGTGCTGAAGGCCGCGCGGCAGGCGGTGGGACCGGGCGCGCGCGTCATCGCCGTGCACCAGCCGCACCGCTACACGCGGCTCTCGACGCTCTTCGAGGAGTTCTGCGGCTGCTTCAACGACGCCGATGTCGTCGGCATCGGCGAGGTCTATTCGGCCGGCGAGGATCCGATCCCGGGGGCGAGCCGCGACGACCTCGTGCAGGGCCTGATCCGCCACGGCCACCGCCACGCCCGTGCGATCCATGACGAGGACGACCTCGAACGCCTCGTGCGCGAGCAGAGCCAGCCGGGCGACATCGTCGTCTGCCTCGGCGCGGGGACGATCTCGGCCTGGGCGAACGGGCTGCCGGAACGCCTCGCGCAGGACGCCGGGCCGATCCGGGTGGCAAAATGAGCGCTGCGCTGGTCGTCGGCTGCCTCTGGGTGATCGCCTCGGCGATCACCGCGATGCTGCCGATGCGTCAGCAGATGTTCCCCGGGATCGTGCTTCTGATCGTCGCGCCCGCGCTGATCGTCTGGATCGGCTATGCGCACGGCTGGATCTGGACGGCGATCGGGCTCTTCGCCTTCGTCTCGATGTTCCGCAATCCGCTGCGCTACTTCCTCAACCGCGCGCTGGGCCGTCCGGTCGAGATCCCGCCGGAGCTGCGGGACCGGATGCCATGACGCTGTCGCTGATCCTCGCGTGCCTCTGGGCGGTGGTGGCGAACGTCACCGCGATGTTCCCTTCCAAGCGGAACCACTGGCCCGCGGCCTATGTGCTCATCGCGGTGGGCATTCCGCTTCTGGGCTTCGTGACCTACGAGAACGGGCCCTGGATCGGCCTCATCGCGCTCTTCGCGGGGGCGTCGATCCTGCGCTGGCCGGTGCGCTACCTGTTCTCCGGGCTGAAGCGGAGCCTCGCGCCAGGGCCCCGGACCGACGAATGACCGGCTTGCCTTCCGTCCGCGGGCGTTTGACCGCGGCCCGTCCGCTCGCCGACCTGACGTGGATGCGCGTCGGCGGGCCGGCGGACTGGCTGTTCCAGCCCGCGGATGCGGACGACCTCGCTGGCTTCCTCGCCGCGCTCGACCCCGCCGTGCCGGTGTTTCCGATGGGCGTGGGCTCCAACCTCATCGTGCGCGACGGCGGGATCCGGGGCGTGGTGATCCGGCTGGGTCGCGGCTTCAACGGCATCGCCGTCGAGGGCGGGCGCGTCACGGCCGGGGCAGCAGCACTCGACGCGCACGTGGCGAAGCGGGCGGCGGAGGCGGGGCTGGACCTGACGTTCCTGCGGACGATCCCCGGCGCCGTAGGCGGCGCTGTCGCGATGAATGCCGGCTGCTATGGGCGGTATGTCGCCGACGTCTTCGTCTCCGCAGAGGCGGTGACGCGGGCGGGGGAGCGGGTGACGCTGACCGCGCAGGACCTGAACTTCGGCTATCGCCGGTCGGATGTCCCCGCGGGGACGGTCGTGATTTCAGCGACTTTCGAGGCGCCACGGGGCGCGCCGGCGGCGCTTCTCGCGAAGATGGACGACCAGCTCGCGAAGCGCGACGAAACCCAGCCCACGAAGGACCGCACCGCCGGGTCGAGCTTCCGCAACCCGGCCGGCTACAGCTCGACGGGGGAGGCGTCCGATACGCATGAGCTGAAGGCCTGGAAGGTGATCGAGGACGCGGGGCTCAGGGGGGCGCGGCTGGGCGGCGCGGTGATCAACGACAAGCATCCGAACTTCCTGACCAACGCCGGCGGCGCGACGGCCGCCGACCTCGAAAATCTCGGCGAGATGGTCCGCGAAAAGGTATTCCAAAACAGCGGGATTTCGTTAGAGTGGGAGATCATGCGCGTGGGTGAACCCGCGCAGGAATAACAGGCAGGCAGAGGGCCGGATACACGGCCCCGCAGATCAAAGAAGTGGCGGGCATGTCGAGCAGGGCATCCCCCAAGGTGGCGGTTCTCATGGGCGGACCCTCGGCCGAGCGCGAGGTGTCGCTGTCGTCGGGTCGCGAGTGCGCGGCCGCCTTGCGGGCAGACGGGTATGACGTGGTGGAGGTGGACGCGGGTCCGGACCTCTCGCAGCGCCTGTTGGAGATCGCCCCCGACGTCGCCTTCAACGCGCTCCACGGCCGCTGGGGAGAGGACGGCTGCGTGCAGGGCATGCTCGAATGGCTGCGCATTCCCTACACCCATTCCGGCGTGCTGGCCTCCGCGCTCGCCATGGACAAGCAGAAGTCCAAGGCGGCCTACGTGGCCGAGGGCCTGCCGGTCGTCGAGAGCCTGCTGGCGTCCAAGGCCGAAGTGGCGGCGCGCCACCTGCTGGCGCCGCCCTATGTCGTGAAGCCCAACAACGAAGGCTCGTCGGTCGGCGTCTATATCGTGGCGGACGATGCCGACGCCCCGCCGCAGCTGGCCGACGCCATGCCCGACATCGTCATGGTCGAGGCCTACGCGCCGGGGCGGGAGCTGACGACCACCGTCATGGGCGACCGGGCGCTGGGCGTCACCGACATCCTCACCGACGGCTGGTACGATTACGACGCCAAGTACACCCCCGGCGGCTCGCGCCACGAGATCCCCGCGGACGTGCCCGACGAGATCACCGGGGCCTGCCTCGACTACGCGCTGCGCGCCCATCGCTGCCTCGGCTGCCGGGGCGTGAGCCGCACCGATTTCCGCTGGGACGAGGCGAAGGGGACGCGCGGCCTCATCTTGCTCGAGACCAACACCCAGCCCGGCATGACGCCCACCTCGCTCGTGCCCGAACAGGCGGCGCACGAGGGGATCTCCTTCGGCGCGCTCTGTCGCTGGATCGTGGAGGACGCCTCATGCGACCGGTGAAAGCGGTCCGCGACCCCGCGCCCTCGCGCCTCGCCTACCGGGTTCAGCGGTGGCTGCTCACGCCGCTCTTCCGCAAGGCGCTTCTCTGGGGGTTGCCGGTGGCGATCCTCGCGGCAAGCGGTGCGGCCTATGTCTCCGACGAGGCGCGGCGCGAGGCGATCGCCGCCGGCTTCGCCGAGCTTCGCCGCAGCATCGAGGAGCGGCCCGAGTTCATGGTCCGCCTGATGGCCATCGACGGGGCCTCCGACGAGGTCGCCGAGGACATCCGCGAGATCGTGCCGGTGGACTTCCCGCTCAGTTCGTTCGATCTCGACCTGCCCGCGATCCGCGAACAGGTGCAGACGCTCGATGCCGTGGCGCGGGCCGAGGTGCGGATCCGCGCGGGCGGCGTTCTGCAGGTCGATATCGCGGAGCGCATCCCGGCGCTCGTCTGGCGGTCGCGGAACGGGCTCGAGCTGATCGACGCCGAAGGCCGCCGCGTCGCCGCGCTGAACGAGCGCATGGCGCGCGCGGATCTGCCCCTCGTCGCCGGACCGGGCGGGGACGTGGCCGCCGCGGAGGCGCTCGAGCTTCTCGCCACCGCCGAGCCGGTCCGCGACCGTCTGCGCGGGCTTCTGCGCGTGGGCGAGCGGCGCTGGGACGTCGTGCTCGACCGCGACCAGCGCATCCTGCTGCCCGAACAGGGCGCCGTTTCCGCGCTTGAACAGGTGCTCGCGCTCGACGAGGCGCGGGACCTGCTCGAACGCGACGTTCTCGTCGTCGACATGCGCCTGCCGCATCGTCCGACGCTTCGTCTTGCCGACCACGCGGTGGAGGAGCTTCGCCGCATCCGGTCCATTTCCTTCGGAGCTGACTGACACATGACCGACCTTTACCAGTCCCAGCGCGCGATGCGGTCCATGCGGCGGGCCGCGATGCACAGAGGCGTGATCGCTGTGCTCGACATCGGATCGTCGAAGATCGCCTGTCTGATCCTGCGCTTCGACGGGCCGCAGCAGTTCCCCGACGAGGCCGGGGTGGGCTCGCTGGCCGGGCAGTCGTCGTTCCGGGTGATCGGGGCCGCGACCACGCGGTCGCGGGGCGTCAAGCTGGGCGAGATCCACGCCATGCAGGAGACCGAGCGGGCGATCCGCACGGCGGTGCAGGCGGCGCAGAAGATGGCGAACGTGCGGGTCGACCATGCGATCGCCTGCTTCTCGGGCGGACAGCCGCGGTCCTACGGTCTGGCCGGGGAGGCGGACATCCAGGGCGGGCAGGTGGGCGAGGCCGACGTGGCGCACGTGCTCGCCGCCTGCGACGTGCCGGACTACGGCGACGGGCGCGACGTGCTGCACGCCCAGCCGGTGAATTTCGCGCTCGACCACCGGAGCGGGCTCGCCGACCCGCGCGGGCAGAACGGCCAGCGGCTCGCCTGCGACATGCACATGCTGACGATCGACACCAAGGCGATCCAGAACATCCTCTACTGCATCAAGCGCTGCGACCTCGAACTCGCGGGGCTGGCCTCGTCGGCCTACGTGTCGGGCGTGTCGAGCCTCGTCGAGGACGAACAGGAGCTCGGCGCGGCCTGCATCGACATGGGCGGCGGGACGACCGGCCTTTCGATCTTCATGAAGAAGCACATGATCTACGCCGACACCGTACGTCTCGGCGGGGACCACGTCACGCTCGACATCTCGAAGGGGCTGCAGATCCCGATGGCGACGGCCGAGCGGATCAAGACGTTCCACGGCGGGCTCGTGGCGACCGGGATGGACGACCGCGAGATGATCGAACTCGGCCGCGACACCGGCGACTGGGAGCTCGACCGGCGCACGGTCAGCCGGGCGGAACTCATCGGGATCATGCGGCCGCGGGTCGAGGAGATCCTCGAAGAGGTCCGGGCGCGGCTCGACGCGGCGGGCTTCGAACACCTGCCGTCGCAGCAGATCGTGCTCACGGGGGGCGGAAGCCAGGTTCCGGGGCTCGACGGCCTCGCGCCCAAGATCCTCGGACAGCAGGTGAGAATCGGACGCCCGCTCCGTGTCCAGGGGCTTCCGCAGGCGGCGACGGGCGCGGCGTTTTCGAGCTCCGTGGGGTTGTGCCTGTTCGCGGCACACCCGCAGGACGAGTGGTGGGATTTCGAGATTCCCGTCGACGGGCTGGGCGGCAGATCGCTCAGGAGAGCGGTAAAATGGTTCAAAGACAACTGGTAACCACAACATGTTTACGCGCCGGCAAGATGCTGCCGGCAGCGGCTCCGAACAGCCCAGATTTTGTGGGAGGTTTATGTTTTTTTCGTGACCTTCGGGCGGGGTTTCACTAATGTGCAGCCAAATCGGCAGCAGACCTCCCGGTGAAGAAAACGACGCGCCTCGCCCGGGTGCGCAAGAACAGGCGGACAGATCGATGACATTGAACCTGATGATGCCCCAGCAGGCGGACCTGAAGCCCCGGATCACGGTTTTCGGCGTCGGCGGCGCCGGCGGAAACGCCGTGAACAACATGATCGAGAAGATGCTCGACGGGGTCGAGTTCGTCGTCGCCAACACCGATGCGCAGGCGCTCGCGCAGTCGAACGCGCCGCACAAGATCCAGATGGGGGTGAAGGTCACCGAAGGTCTGGGCGCGGGCGCGCGTCCGTCGGTGGGCGCCGCCGCCGCCGAGGAGACCATCGAGGAGATCGTCGACCACCTTGCCGGGGCGCACATGTGCTTCATAACCGCGGGCATGGGCGGTGGCACCGGGACCGGAGCCGCGCCGATCATCGCGCAGGCCGCCCGCGAGCTCGGCGTCCTGACGGTCGGCGTCGTCACCAAGCCGTTCCAGTTCGAGGGCGGCAAGCGGATGCACCTCGCCGAGGACGGCGTCGAGAATCTCCAGAAGATGGTCGATACCCTGATCATCATCCCGAACCAGAACCTGTTCCGCCTGGCCAACGAGAAGACGACCTTCACCGAGGCGTTCTCGATGGCCGACGACGTGCTCTATCAGGGCGTCAAGGGCGTGACCGACCTCATGGTGCGCCCGGGCCTCATCAACCTCGACTTCGCCGACGTCCGCGCGGTGATGGACGAGATGGGCAAGGCGATGATGGGCACCGGCGAGGCCGAGGGCGAGGATCGCGCCATCCAGGCCGCCGAGAAGGCGATTGCCAACCCGCTGCTCGACGAGATCAGCCTCAAGGGCGCCAAGGGCGTGCTCATCAACATCACGGGCGGCTACGACCTGACCCTCTTCGAGCTCGACGAGGCGGCGAACCGGATCCGCGAGGAGGTGGACCCAGAGGCCAACATCATCGTGGGCTCGACGCTCGACACCGACATGGAGGGCATGATGCGCGTCAGCGTCGTCGCCACCGGCATCGACGCGACCGACAACACGGCCGAAACACCGGTGCCGCGCCGGTCGATGGCGCGCCCGCTCGAGCAGCCGCAGCGCATCGAGGAGCCGGCCGAGCCGGACGCGCCAGCCGAGGACGACTTCGCCCAGCAGTCTGCCGCCGAGGTCGCGCCGGAGGCGGAAGAGGAGCCCTCGCTCTTCGAAGGCTTCGAGCCGGAGACCGCCGGGCGGGACCAGCCCCCGGCCTCGATGTACGACGAGGACGATCTTCCCCGACCGGCATACCGGCCCGAGCCCGCGGCGCAGCATGCGGGGCGGAGCCCGGGGACGCCGTCGCCGGAGGCGCTCTCGCGGCTGCAGGCGGCCGTGCGCCGCGCACCGGGCGGGGAGGAACGCGCCAGCGCTCCCGCCGCTCCCGCGCGGCAGGCCGAAGCGGTCGGTGATCGTCCCCGTTTCGGGATCAATTCGCTCATCAACAGAATGACCGGCCACCCATCGGAAACGGTCCAGCGCGCCCAGCCGCAGGTCCGCCAGCAGCCTCAGGTGCGTCAGGCGGTCGAGGAGGACGAG
>CAZPOK010000169.1:0-7235 GCA_964587905.1 uncultured Rhodobacterales bacterium
TTCGACGAACGCCTCGGCACCTGCGACACCTTCTACGACCTCGCCTTCCTGCTCATGGACCTGCATCACCGGGGCCTGACCCGGCAGGCCAATCTGTGTCTGAACGCCTATCTGATCCGCACGCAGGACCATGAGGCGCTTGCCGCTCTTCCCCTGTTTCTCGCGGTCCGCTCCGCCATCCGCGCCATGGTCGACGTGCAGACCGCCAGAGCGACCGGCTCGGGCGCGCTTCTGCCCGAAGCGCGGGAGTACCTCACCGAGGCGATCGCCCATCTCTCCCCGCCGCCGCCGCGTCTGGTCGCCATCGGGGGGGTGTCTGGGACCGGCAAGACCCGCGTCGCCCGCGATCTCGCGCCCGATCTGCCGCCGGCGCCGGGCGCGGTGCATCTCAGAAGCGACGAGATCCGCAAGATCCGGCTGGGTCGCGATCCGCTCGATCCTCTCCCCGAGGCCGCCTACGGGCCGGAGGTCAGCGAGCAGGTCTACCGGTCGATGATCGACACCGCCCGCACCTGTCTTGCCGCGGGTCATTCCGTGATCCTCGACGCCACCTGGCTCGACCGGGAGGACCGCGGCCTCGTCGATGCGGTGCGCGGGGAGATCGACGCGTCCGTGACCGCGCTCTGGCTCACGGCACCGCGCGAGACGCTGCTGGCGCGGGTGTCCGCCCGGACCGGCGACGCCTCCGACGCGGACGCGGCCGTCGTCCTGAAGCAACTGTCCCGCGCTCCCGGTGCGGTCGGCTGGACCACGATCGACGCCTCCGGCACGCCGGAGGAAACCCTCGCTGCGGTCCGCGCGTTCATCTGGTCCGCTTGAGAACCGTCAATCGGTCCGCAAGCCGACAGCGCTAGCATCGGGCTGGGAGGCCTTCATGTTTTCCAACGCGCTCAAACTTTTCGACGTCTTCGGCTTCCAGATTCGGGTCGACCCGAGCTGGCTGATCATCGCGGCGCTCATCGTCTGGAGCCTCGCGACCGGCTACTTCCCGGAGCGGGTTCCGGACCTCAGCCGGGCGGACCTCTTCGCGCTGTCAATCGTCGCGATGCTGGGGCTCTTCGCGGGGCTCATCCTGCACGAACTCGCCCATTCGCTCGTCGCGCGCCGCTTCGGGCTCGGCGTCGGCGGCATCACGCTCTTTCTTTTCGGCGGCGTGGCGGAACTCGAGCAGGAGCCGGAAAGCGCGGTCTCGGAATTCTGGATCGCCATCGCGGGCCCGGTCATGAGCGTGGCCATCGCGGGCGTCTCCTGGCTCGCCGCCGGCACCGCGGCCGCGGCCGGCGCGTCGCAGGGGCTCGTGGCGCTTTTCGAGTATCTGGCGGCAATCAACCTGATCCTCGCGCTCTTCAATCTCCTGCCTGCCTTTCCGCTCGATGGCGGCCGGGTTCTGCGGGCGGTCCTGTGGCGGGTGAAGGGGAACGTGCTGCAGGCCACGCGGCTGGCCAGCCTCTCCGGCACGCTTTTCGGTTACGCCTTCATCGCGCTCGGCCTCTTCGCGCTCTTCTCGGGCGCCGGCGTCATCGGCGGCCTCTGGCCCATCCTCATCGGCCTCTTTCTCGCCTCCGCCGCGCGCGGCACTTATCAGCAGATGCTGATGCGCCAATCCCTCAGCGGCCGCACGGTCGGGCAACTCGTCACGAGCGCGGCCCTGACCGTCGCGCCCGGCCAGACCGTCCGCGATCTCGTCGACGACATCATGCTCGGTCACGGCGTCGGCTTCGTTCCGGTCGTCGAGGACGGACGCGCGATCGGCTTCGTCGACACCGCGACGGTTCGCGGCGTCGACCGCGAGAACTGGGACACGATCCGCGTCGAGGATATCTTCGTCCCGCTCGACAACGCCGCCCGCGCAGCGCCGGGAGAACCGCTCGAGACGCTCCTGAAGCGCATCACCTCGTCGGGTCGGCGGAAGTACATCGTCGAGGATCAGGGGCGGTTCGTCGGCGTCATCACGCTCTCGGACCTCATCGCGCATCTCAACGTCCTGCAGGAACTCACGCAGGGACCTGCAAGCCGCAGGACGCTCGACGTTTGACGCAGCGGCCGTCACGTGGAACTCTTCCGTTCGGATCGGGAACGGAGGGCGCGTGGACAAACGCACCGACAACAGCGAGCTCGAGGCGCTCCTCGCCGCGGCAGCCGATGCCATCGTGGTCGCAGACGCCCACGGCCGCATCCTGCGCTGCAATCGCGCGGCCTACCGGCTCTTCCGCTACGAGGAGCCCGAGCTTGTCGGCCAGGCCGTCAAAATCCTGATGCCCGAGCGCGAGGCCAGCCGGCACGACGCCTACATGGCACACCACATCGCCACCGGCGAAGAGAGGATCATCGGCAAGGGCCGCGAACTCGAAGGCCGGCGCAAGGACGGAACGCTGTTTCCGCTGCATCTGTCGATCGGGCGGTCGCAGTCGGCGGGCCGCCTCCACTTCGTCGCCATCCTTCACGACCTCTCGCAGCGCAGGGCGGCGCAGGCCGCGCTCGAACGGTCCCAGCGTCTCGGCGCCATCGGCGAGATGACCGGCGGCATCGCGCACGATTTCAACAACATCCTCACGCTCATCATCGGCAATCTGGAACTCGTCTCGCACCGCGACGTCACCCCGGACGTCCGCTCTCTCATCCATGACGCGCTCGAAGCGGCGGAACTCGGCGCGGACCTGACGGGCCGGCTGCTCGCCTTCGCGCGGCAGAGCCGCCTCGCGCCGGAGCGCCTCGAGACCAGTGAGATCGTCGAACGGGCCGCGACGCTGTTCCGCCGGACCCTGAAGCGGGGGCACCAGCTCCACATGACGCTAGACCGCGACACGGCCGCGATCCATGTCGACACCGCGCAGTTCCAGAGCGCCCTTCTGAACCTCCTCCGAAACGCCGAGGACGCGCTCGAGGACGAGGGCGTGATTCTCGTGACGACGGAAAACGTCGAGATCGACGCGGCGTATCTTGCTCAGGAAATCGATGTCGCGCCGGGGCGCTACGTCCGGGTGTCGCTCTCGGATTCCGGAACCGGAATGGACGCGGAGGCTCGGCGGCGGGCGTTCGAGCCGTTCTTCACCACGAAACCGCCCGGGAAGGGCACCGGCCTCGGGCTCGCCACCGCCTACGGCTTCGTGCGGCAATCGGGCGGGCACATCACGCTCTACAGCGAGCCCGGACAGGGCACGACCGTCAGCATCTACCTGCCGCAGGCGGACGCGGCGGCGGCCGCGGAGACGGCGCCGTCGCCGGGCGTGGCCCCGCCGCTGCCGGGCCGGGGCGAGATCGTCCTCGTCGTGGAGGACGACTCCGCCGTCCGCAGGATGACGGGCGTCCGCCTCACCGCCCTCGGCTACACCGTTCTCGAAGTGGAAAACGCGGCCGACGCGCTCGACCTCGTGCGGGACGGCGGCGATATCGACCTCGTCTTCTCGGACATGATGATGCCGGGACAGATGACGGGCCTCGACCTCGCCCGGGCGCTGCGGGCGGAACGGCCGGACATCCCGGTGCTGCTGACGACCGGCTACGCGGGCGAGATGACCGATGCCGAGATCGTCGACGGCTACCCGCTGATCCGGAAGCCCTATCGTCAGGAGGATCTGGCCGGGGCGATCACCCGGACGCTCGCGGGGCCGCCCGTCTAGAGCCGGCGCACCTCGGCGGCGAAGCTGTAGCCGATCCCGCGAACCGTCTTGATCAGCCTCGGGTGGGCCGGGTCTTGCTCGATCTTCTTCCTGAGCCGCGCGACCTGGTTGTCGATCGTCCGGTCGTAGGGCGACCAGCTCCGCCCATGGAGCCTGTCGAGGATCGCGTCGCGCGAGAGGACCCGCCGCGGCGACACGAGGAAAACCTCCAGAAGCCGGAAATCCCCCGCGGTCAGGTCCACGGGCGCGCCCGCGCGATCCAGAAGCTCGAGCCTGTCCGGGTCCGCCCGCATCCGGTCGAACTCGTACCGCGTCCCGTGGCCGATGCCGTGTCCGGCATCCGGCTCGCCGGTGGTCGGAACCGGAGCGTCCGCGCGGCGCAGCACCGTGCGCACACGCGCGACCATCTCCCGCGGGTGGAACGGCTTCACGATGTAGTCGTCGGCGCCCAGTTCGAGGCCCACGACGCGGTCGATGACATCGCCCCGCCCCGTCACCATGATGATCGGCACCCTGTGCGCGCGCTGGATCTCACGCGCGAGGTCGAAGCCGTTCTCGTCGCCGAGATTGAGGTCGAGCGTGACGAGCGATACCGGCGCATCGGCGAGCGCGGACAGCGTTTCCGCCCGGTCGCCGGCCTCGCATGCCTGGAATCCGTCGGCCTCGAGAGTCCGGCGCAGGAGAGTGCGCACCTTCGCGTCGTCGTCGACAATGAGAATCGTCTGCTCAGTCATGAGATTGCCCAGCAGCCTGCAATATACATATATGCGAAACGCAGAATATTTCCAGATACATTTTGATACACGAATGACGATTGGCCTGCGACATGGTTCCCCGATGCTCAGGATAATCTGGGAGGGCACCGCATGTATGCAGCATACGACACCGGTTTCCTGGGGCGGGCGCAGTCCGTCAGGCCGCGAAAGACGCGCGGGCAGTCCTCGTCAGAGGTCACGCTCAGGCTGAGCCAGGGACAATTCCTGTTCCATCAGGGGGACGACGGCGAGAGCATCTATCAGGTCACCGAGGGCGTTCTGAGACTCAGCCGGGTGACCGAGAAAGGCCGCCAGCAGGTCATAGCCTTCGGCTATCCCGGCGATATCGTGGGCTTTCCGGTCGAGGGCCGGCGCAACACCGACTGCGACGCCCTGACGGGGGCGCGGGTCCGTGTGCTCCCCGCGCGGCTCCCGCGCGAAGGATCGGGCCCGGCCGCCGAATCGGCCTTTCTCGCCGCGGCGGCGCTCTTCGAGATCGGCAACATGCAGGACCACCTGATGACGCTTGGCCGCAAGTCGTCCCGCGAGCGGGTATCGTCGTTTCTCCACGCGCTGCTGCGCCGGATCGGCCGTCACGACGCCGACGGCATCCGCATCGATCTTCCCATGAGCCGCACCGACATCGCCGATTTTCTGGGTCTCAGGACCGAAACCGTCAGCCGCGCCTTCACAGATCTCCGCGAGGCGGGGATCATCGAGCTTCCGACGGCGCAGCGGGTGACCGTCCTCGACCCCGGCCGCCTCGAGGAGACGGCCGAAGCCGACTGAACCCGGTCACTCGGGCTCCGCGCCTTGCTTGCGCGGCGAGAAGAGCGCGCCGAAGATCGGCATGGCCAGCGCGCCGATCCCGAAGAGCACGAGGGTGAAGTTGATCACCCAGCCGACGAACGGGATCACGTTCAGCAGCGCGACGATCAGGATACCGGCGGCGAAGACCGCCAGACGGCCGGGCATCGTCGGCTCGCTTCCGCCCAGGCCGATCCAGACGCGCAGCGCGAGGATGTAGACGCCGAGCGCGTAGCCCAGGATCCAGATCGCCAGAAGCGCCAGCAGGATCACGGGCAGAAGCGGGATGCCGAGGATCGTCATGACCGCGATCGGCGCCAGCCCGAAGATGACCGCAAGGCCGAGGACGCCGCCCAGAAGCGCCCGACCCGGCCGCGCCAGCGCCTCCTGCCGCAACGCCTCGATCCGCGCCGGCCAGATGGCGAGCGCCACCGCCGCGAGCACGACGAAGAACCCGATGGTGACGACAAGAGCGCCGAGGATCGCGGACGTGCCGGGAAATGCGGGGTACTCCGGCCCACGCCACTCCCGCGTCGCCCGTTCGACCCCCTCCCAGCGTTCGGTCCGCTCGAACCGCACCCGGGCCGGATCGATGACGGAGGCGGGAATGTCGACTTCTTCGGGCGCGGCGTAGCGCAGGTCTCCGGCGATCCGGGCGCCGGATCCGAAGCGTAAGTCGCCCGCGAAGATGCGGACGTCGCCGCCGATCTCGGAGTTGAGGACGACCTCGCCGCCGGAGGCCAGAAGCGCCCCCCGGACCGGCCCGTCCACCACGACCGAGGCCCCGGTGAGCCGCGCGTTGCCCGCCACCTCGCCCGCGTCGGCCAGCCGAACGCTGAACCCCGCCGCCGTCAGATCCTCGCCCACGTTCGCGCGGACGGTAACCGAGGCTCCGGCGGCATAGACGTCGTCGGCGACATCGGTCTCCACGTCGATGTCGAAGCCCGCGAAATGAGCGTCCTGCGCCACCTCCCCCGCGACGGTGAGCGATCCGCCGGCCGCGAAGAGATCGCGCGTCGCCTGCACGTCGCCCGGACTGCCGGAGCCCGCGATGAACAGATCGCCCCCGATGACTTCCCGTTCGGTCTGGGCAAGCGCGGGACCGCCGACGGCGCAGACCAGCGCGAAAAGGAAAAATCGAATGTATGGCATGGGAACCTCCACATGGGTCGGCAAAGCCTACCACCCCGGTCGCCTCGGACGGTTGAGCGCCGTCAAGGGCGGCCGGTGCGGATGTCCGGCCCGCGCGCTCCGGGCCATAAACGGACGCGCGGGATGCAGGGTTCCCGGCGTCGGCGGCTCAGACGCCGCCCCAGATCGCCTCGGCGGTCTTCACCACAAGCTCCAGCTTGCGCCGCTGGTCGTCCTCGGTGATCGCGTTGCCCTCCTCGGTCGAGGCGAACCCGCACTGCGGGGCGATGCCAAGCTGGTCGAGGTCGCAGTACGCTGACGCCTCGTCGAACTTCGCCTTGAGCCAGTCGAGGTCCTCCAGCTCGCCCGTCTTCGTCGTGATGAAGCCCGGCATGACGCGCTGCTTGCCTTTCGGCAGCAGTCTCAGCGGCTCGAGCCCGCCGGCCCTGTCGGTGTCGTATTCCATGAAGAACACGTCGACGCCGGTCGAGAAGATCGCCTCGGCCGCCATGTCGTAGGCGCCCTCGGCGGCATGGGTCGACCGGAAGTTGCCCCGGCACATGTGCATCCCGATGATCATCTCCTCCGGCCGGTCCCTGATCGCCTCCCTCAGCATCCAGGAATAACGCTCGATCAGCCAGTCGGGGTCCTGCCCCGCCTCCGCCTTTGCCTGCCGGTGCCTGGGGTCGCAGAGATAGGCGAAGAAGATGTCGTCCATCTGGAGATAGCGGCATCCCACGTCGTAGAACGCCTGCACCGCGGTCCTGTAGGTCTTGACCAGATCGTCGAAGATCGCCTGCGGGTCGTCGCGATATTCCTTCGGATGAATGTCCGCCCGATCCACCCGGAAATGGCAGCAGGACGGGCCGGGAATCGAGATTTTCGGAACGACCTTCGTGTGTTCCTTCACGAACCTGAAGTG
>CAZPOK010000170.1:0-7194 GCA_964587905.1 uncultured Rhodobacterales bacterium
ATTTCCCGGCACGGGAAAGACTTGTCAGGAGACGCCCGATGAACAAACCGATCATGGCCAAAGCGACCGCCGTCTGGTTGGTGGAGAACACCACGCTGACATTCCGGCAGATCGCGGAATTTTGCGGACTGCACGAACTCGAGGTGCAGGGCATCGCCGACGGAGACGTCGCTGCGGGCGTGCGGGGATTCGACCCCGTCGCCAACAACCAGTTGAATCAGGAAGAAATCGACAAGGCGGAGAAAGACCCGACCTATTCGCTGAAGCTGAAGTTCAATCCGGCCGCCGTGGGCGAGGAGAAGCGCCGCGGCCCGCGCTACACTCCGCTGTCCAAGCGGCAGGACCGCCCGGCGGCGATCCTCTGGCTGGTCAAATTCCATCCAGAACTGACCGACGCGCAGATCTCCAAGCTCGTGGGGACAACGAAGCCCACGATCCAGTCGATCCGCGAGCGCACGCACTGGAACATCTCGAACATCCAGCCAATCGATCCCGTGGCGCTTGGCCTCTGCAAGCAGTCCGAACTCGATGCGGCCGTTCAGAAGGCCGCCAAGAAGCGGAACGTCGAGGGCGAGGTCATGTCGGACGACGAGCGCCGGAAGCTTGTCTCGACAGAGCAGTCGCTCGGCATGGAGGCAGAACCCCGGATTCCGACCGCGATCTCTGGTCTCGAGACGTTCACGCTCAGCGAAAGCAGCAGCGACGAGAAGGAGGACAAGTCGGTCCCCGACGCGGACACGTTCTTCAACCTGCCGGACAATGACAGCGACGACGACGAAGAGGACAATCGCTGAGAACCGGAAGCCCTGCCTCGCGGCGGGGCGTTCGGTTCTGCCTCTTCTAGAACGCCTTCCGCGCCCTCAGCGCGGCAGTGATGGTACCGTCGTCGAGATAATCGAGTTCTCCGCCGATCGGCACGCCCTGCGCCAGTGACGTCACAGCCACGTCCGGCCCAAGCTGGTCGGCGATGTAGTGCGCCGTGGTCTGCCCGTCGATCGTCGCGTTGAGCGCCAGGATGACCTCGGTGACCTCCTCCGACCTCACTCGGTCCAGAAGCTTCGGGATCCGCAATTCCTCGGGTCCGACGGAATCGAGCGCGGACAGGGTGCCGCCCAGCACGTGATAGCGCCCCTTGAACACCGCCGAGCGCTCCATCGCCCAGAGATCGGCCACGTCCTCGACCACGCACAGCTCGCCGGTGGCGCGTTCCTGGTTCGCGCAGATGTCGCAGACGTCGGAGGTGCCGATGTTCCCGCAGTTGAGACACTCCCGCGCCGTCGCGGCCACCTTCGCCAACTGCTCGGCCAGCGGCTGCATCAGGAGCGCGCGCTTCTTGATGAGATGGAGCACCGCGCGCCGGGCCGAACGCGGCCCGAGCCCCGGCAGCTTCGCCATCATCTCGATGAGCCGCTCGATGTCGCGGGTGGCCTCGCTCATGCGGGGCTCAGAAAGGGAGCTTCATGTCCGCCGGAAGACCGAGCTCCTCGGTCACCTTGCCCACCTCCTCGTTGGTGCGGTCCTGCGCCTTTTGCTGCGCGTCCTTGATCGCGGCGAGGATCAGGTCCTCGACGACCTCCTTCTCGTCTGAGTTGAAGATCGACGGATCGATGTCGAGTGCCGTGAGTTCACCCTTCGCCGTCGCCGTCGCCTTGACGAGCCCCGCCCCGGATTCTCCCGTGACGTAGATCGAGTGCAGGCTCTCCTGGAGATCGGCCATCTTCGCCTGCATCTCCTGCGCCTTCTTCATCATACCGGCCATGTCGCCAAGCCCGCCCAGTCCTTTGAACATGTCTCAATCCTCTTCGAAGGGGTCCCATTCGTCTTCCACTTCAGGCAAGGCGGCTTCCGCCGCCTCGGCCTCGAGCGTCTCGGGCGCCCGGATATCGGTGATGCTCGCCGACGGAAAGGCTTCCAGCACCGCTTTCACAAGCGGATGGTCACGCGCCTCCGCGACGAGAGCGGTCTGCTCCGCTTCCCTCACCTCGGCGACCGCGGGCTCGCCTCCCTCGTTCACGACCGTGACCGCCCAGCGTACGCCGGTCCACATCTGGAGCCTCTGGCCGAGCTTCTGCGCCAGGCCGCCCGGCGCCCCCGGCGCCGGTTCGAATTCGATCCGGCCGGGCTCGTAGCGGGCGAGCCGGACGTAGGTCTCGACCTCGATCAGGAGTTGCACGTCGCGGTTGGCGCGGATCAGCTCGACGACCTGATCGAAGCGGGCATAGCGCGCCAGGGCATTCTCGCTCTGCACCGCCAGAGCGGTCACGCCGCCCGACGCGCCGACCCGTCCCGTCATCGCGCCGCGCGCCGTCGCACCGCCGTTCCCGGTGGATGGCGAGGGGGCGCCGCCGCCCGGGGCCGGCGGGGGCGGCGGCGGCGTGTCGGAGAGCTTCTTCAGGAGATCCTCGGGCGCGGGCAGGTCGGCCACATGCGTCAGCCGGATGATCGCCATCTCGGCCGCCATCATCGTGTTGGGCGCCGCCGCCGTCTCCTCGAGCGCCTTGAGCAACATCTGCCACATCCGTGTCATCGCACGCATCGGCAGGCGGGCGGCCATGTCGCGTCCGCGCTCCCGCTCGTCGGGCGAAACGGTCGGATCCTCTGCCGTCTCGGGCGTGATCTTTATCACGCTGATCCAGTGCGTGACCTCTGCGAGGTCCCGCAGCACCGCCAGCGGGTCGGCCCCGTCGGCGTATTGTGCAGACAGCTCGGAGAGCGCGCCGGCGGCATCGCCCTGCATCACGAGGTCGAAAAGATCCATGACGCGGCCACGGTCGGCAAGACCGAGCATCGCGCGGACCTGCTCGGCCGTCGTCTCGCCCGCGCCATGGGCGATCGCCTGGTCCATGAGGCTCATCGCGTCGCGCACCGAGCCTTCGGCCGCCCGCGTGATGAGCGACAGCGCGTCCTCGGCGATGAGCGCGTTCTCCTTCTCCGCGATCGACTTGAGGTGCGCGATCATCACCTCGGGCTCGATCCGGCGCAGGTCGAAGCGCTGGCATCGCGACAGCACCGTGACCGGAACCTTCCGGATCTCGGTGGTGGCGAAGATGAACTTCACATGCGCGGGCGGTTCCTCGAGCGTCTTCAGAAGCGCGTTGAACGCGTTCCGCGACAGCATATGAACTTCGTCGATGATGTAGATCTTGTAGCGCGCCGAGGCGGCGCGGTAGGCCACGCCGTCGATGATCTCGCGAATGTCGTCGACACCCGTCCTGCTCGCGGCGTCCATTTCCATCACGTCGACGTGACGGCCCTCGGCGATCGCCACGCAGGTCTCGCATTCTCCGCAGGGCTCGGTCGTCGGCCCGCCTTGCCCATCCTGACCGATGCAGTTCATCCCCTTCGCGATGATCCGCGCCGTCGTCGTCTTTCCGGTGCCCCGGATGCCCGTCATGATGAACGCCTGCGCGATCCGGTCGGCCTCGAAGGCGTTCTTCAGCGTCCGCACCATCGCGTCCTGGCCGATCAGGTCGGCGAAAGTCTGCGGACGGTACTTGCGTGCGAGAACCTGGTATGGGGTATCGGCCATGAGTCTCCGGGGGTTCGTGTCGGCAGAGGTTACGGTGCCGGGGCGGCGGCGGCAACCGGATCAGAGCAGCCAGAGCACGACGCCAGTGGCGAGACTGACCGCGACCAAGACAGCCGTGATGGCCGCAAGTCCGGTGGTGGGAGGGCCCCCCGCCTCGTGCCCTCGCATCCGCTTCTGCGTCCGCACGGTTCCGCGCCAGGCAGCGATGAAGATGACCACCGCCGCAAGAATGAATACGTTGGCCAATAGCTTTGGAATCCAGCTCGGCCGGAAGTCCCCGAAAAGCGCATGAAGGCCCAGTGCCACCGCAACCGCGGCCAGCCCGGTGCGCAACCAGCCCGCGAAGGTCCGCTCGTTGGCCAGGATCGTCCTGTCCTCAGCCCAATCGGTTCGTTCCTCGGCGAGCCTTGTCTTGTTCTCCGTATCGGCCATGGCGGCACCGTATCACGCGACGCACGACGCGACAGCCATGCAGCCGCATGGCAGGAGCGACTTGTCTCGTATGCCACACGCGCTTCTCATCACGCCTTGAATCGCCGGGCAGCTCTGGTCATTCATTCTTT
Organism: uncultured Rhodobacterales bacterium; assembly: GCA_964587905.1. GTDB lineage: Bacteria > Pseudomonadota > Alphaproteobacteria > Rhodobacterales > Rhodobacteraceae > DAINOF01. The sequence continues at coordinate 4,093 of CAZPOK010000170.1, forward strand.
CAAGATGCGCGTCGACCCACACATGCCAGAGGCGACTGCGGCGTCGCCATCCCACGCGGGAGAGCCTCACGAATGACCGGCGAGGCTAGACGCCTTCTTCTCATGGTCCTGCTCGCTGTCTGGGCGCTCGCCTGGGGCATGTCCTTCGTCGCCTTCGCCACCACCCAGCCCTCAGCCGACGGGTTCACCCGAGGCCTGAACCGCATGACAGTCTTTTTCGGCTGGCAGCTTGCCGCGGCGCTCCCCGCATTCGCTGCCTGGTCCATCGGCCGCGACTGGCCCCGGGGAAGCAGCGTGCGCTTCGTCTCCCGCGTGCCGATCCAGCTCGCACTCGGCCTCGCCGCCGTCGTCGCGGGGCTGATCGCCTGGGCGCTTGTCTCGGAGTGACCCGACGTCAGTCCACGCTTGCCTCCGACTTCGCGATCTCCTTGGCTTTCTTCACCACCCGGCCGAAGCTGCGGAACCTCTCCCGTTGTTCCTGCGCGCTCTCGGAATTACGCGCGTCCTCGCGGGGCGCAGCTTTCGCCAGCGAAGCAGGCGTGGGGCGTCGATCAGCCCGTCGTCCCGATCCCGCTCCTCCGAACGGGGACGCGCACGATCCGCGAGGCGGATGGGTCTGCAAGCACCCAGTCGCCGACCGCCGCGCCTCGGCGCGTGGCACGCGTCGGGCAACCTGGAAATTACGCTGGCGCGTCAGGCCGAACTTGCCCCGCGAAGGACTGACGCGACGCTCAAAGACGTCCTCCATCCGGGTTTCGGCGTCAGGTGAGAGGCTGGACAACGACCCAAGCGGGGCTCGTTACGGCTGCTTCCTTCCGGACCTGACCGGGTTGGCGAGGCGCTCGCCCGCGCCAACCTCTCGCGAGTTGTTATATGCGCGCTGCACGCCGGATTCAACCGCCCACGCGGCCGAAACCCGCCATGGAAGCGTCATGCATTTCCTATGCGTGGCGGCGTGATCTGTCATGCCAGACCGACCCCTCAGGTCGGCGCGCGTTCGGCCCAGCCTGCGAAGGTCTTCTCGAGGATCACGACGATGTAGTAGAGAACGATTCCGAGGAATGCCAAGGCAATCAGGACCGCGAACATCAGCGGGTAATCCGAGTTCGTCTTGCCTGAGTCGAAGAGCGCACCGAGCCCGCGGCCATGCGGTGAGACGATCTCCATCAGGTTCGTCCCGATGAAGGCGAGTGTCACCGCCACCTTCAGCGCCCCGAAGAACTCCGGCAGCGTCTTCGGCAGCGCGATCTTCCAGAAGATCGTCGATTGCGACGCACCGAGGCTCCGCAGGATGTCGCGGTATTCCGGCTCGAGCGTGGAAAGCCCGATCGAGACCGAGACGGCGATCGGAAAGAACGAGATCATGAAGGCGATCAGGATCGTGTTGAAGTCGTGCTGGCCCACGAAGAGAAGCGCCACGATGGGCACGACGGTCGCCTTCGGAATCGCGTTGAAGCCCACGAGTAGCGGATAGAGGGCGTCTCGCATGGTGCGTGAGAACCCCATGACCATCCCGATCAGGACCCCCACGATCACGGCGAGGACGAGCCCGACAACCGTGCGCCAGAGCGTCTGCCAGCCCATGACGAGGAAAAGATCCCAGAACCGGATGTAGGCCGCCGGCAGGTCCGACGGAGAGGCCATGATGTAATTCGGCCAGTCCATCGCCTGGACGAGGAGTTCCCAGAGGATCAGGAAGACGACGACTGCCGCGATTGGTGCGATGACCGCGCGGCTGACGAGCGCGCGCCCGACCCGCGCCCCGGCGGACGGGCTGTCGGGAGCGGTGAGCGTCGAGGGAACATATGCCATACGTCTCTCCTCAGGCCGGAACGGGCGAGCCCGCGGGCGCCCTTCCCTGAGCGATCTCGATCTGGTGGCGGAGGGTATTGAGCATCTCCGCCGCCTCGGGCGTGTAGAGGTGGTTGATGTCGCGCGGTCCCTTGAGCGTCACGTCGAGCACGTATTGCGTGCGGGCGGGGCGGCCAGAGAGAACGATCACCTCGTCAGCGAGAAAGATCGATTCGCGCAGGTCGTGAGTGATGAGCACGCCGGTGAAGGGCTCCTCCTTCTTCAGCTGGTGCATCGTCTGCCAGAGATCCTCGCGCGTGAAGGCGTCGAGCGCGCCGAACGGCTCGTCGAGGATCAGCACCTCGGGCTTGTGGACGAGCGACCGGCAGAGCGAGGCACGCTGGCGCATACCGCCGGACAGTTCCGAGGGCCGTTTGTCCTCGAAGCCCTCGAGACCGACAAGCGAGAGGAGCTTGCGCGCGCGCTCCTCCTGGTCGCGCTTCGACATCTTCGTCGGCACGATCTCGAGAGGCAGCATCACGTTCTTCAGAATCGTCCGCCACTCGAGGAGGACGGGATTCTGGAACGCCATGCCTACCGTCGATCGGGGCGATTTCACGATCTCTCCGTGAAGCCATACCTCACCGTGATCCGGCTTCATCAGCCCGGCGACAAGGCGCGTCAACGTGGACTTGCCGCACCCCGAGGGGCCGACGACCGCGACGAAACCGCCCTCCGGAACCGCCAGTTCCAGCCCGTCGAGAACCGGAAGAGGTCCGGACGCGGTCTGGTAGGCGTGCCGGACGCCCTTGATCTCGATGAGATTGTCGCTCATGCCCGCTCGCCCCTTATTCTGACAGCCGCAGGGGGTTCATATTGCCGAAATTACGCTCGCCGCGGGCCAAAGCCCGCGGCGATCAGGCGTCACTCGACCTGGAATCCGCCCTCGGGCAGGAAGGAGGAGTCGAAGTAGAGCGACGCGTCGGGCGCGTTCTGGAACTCGTAGGTCTCGCCGATCTGCGCGATCGCGCTTTCCATCCGCGCGGCATCGATGATGCCCATCCCGTTGGCCTTCACCCAGTCCGTGATCACGTTCTGGTCAAGAGACATCTGAAGCCGCTCGGTCTCGAGCTCCGTATCGATCGCCGGGTTGCGCTCGGCGAGGCTCTCGATCGCGGCTGCCGGATCGGCAACCGTGTCGACCCAGCCCGCGGCCACGGCTCCGAGGAACGCACGGAGCGTGTCGCCGTTCTCGGCCGCCCAGTCCGTGTTCACGAGGATCGCGTTGCCGTAGAGGTCGAGCCCGTAGTC
>CAZPOK010000171.1:0-7186 GCA_964587905.1 uncultured Rhodobacterales bacterium
GTGGATGTCATGGGTGCGCTACTCCTTTTGCTGGTCGCCGGCGTTGCTCTGCCGGCGGCGCCTTGGGCCGGGGTCCCATCGAGCGGCGGAGGCTGACACGCGCCCCGGGACGATGAGGCGGGCGCGGCATGACACGGGCTGAGCTCGGCAGGTCACGCGCCCCCGCGGGGCTGACCTTTCGCCGGTATGCGGGGACGCGCGGCGCATTTCCCGCGACGCCACCGCCAGTGTGGTCCCCTTGGATAATTTCTCCACCTTGTGGGCTGGTTTGCCGTGAAGAATACGGCTACTTGTATGCGTATACTACAAACCTGCATAATGGGTGCAACAATGGATCTGAATCTCGCTGGGCGGACTGCGCTGATCACCGGCGCTTCAAAGGGTATCGGGGCCGGGGTCGCCCGGGTGCTGGCGGCGGAAGGATGCGATCTGCACCTGGCCGCTCGGGACGGGCAGGCGATGGCCGCGCTCGGCGAAGGGATAAAGACGGAGTACGGCGTGTCAGTGACCGTGCACGAGGCGGATCTCGGATCGGGCGATGCCATGGAGCGGCTCGACGCCGCGGCCGGCGACTACGACATTCTCATCAACAATGCCGGGGATATTCCGGCAGGAACCATCGAGGACGTATCCGACGAGGAGATCCGCAAGGGCTTTGATCTCAAGGTGTTCGGCTACATCTCCCTTGCGCGCCGGTTCTGGCTGCGCCGCAAGGGGCGCGACGGCGTCATCGTGAACGTCATCGGGAATTCCGGCGAGAACTGGGATGCGGCCTATTTCGCCGGATCGACCGGCAACGCCGCCCTGATGTCCTTTACCAAGGCGCTCGGCGGACGGAGCCTCAACGAGGGGCTGCGCGTGGTCGGCGTCAATCCCGGGCCTGTCGCCACGGATCGCATGGTCAAGATCATGAAGAAAAAGGCCATCGATATGCTCGGCGACGAAAGCCGCTGGGAAGAGCTGCACGAAAAATACCCCGGCAAGAGGCCCGCGACCGTCGAGGAAGTCGCCGATCTTTGCGCATTCCTCGCATCTCCGCGCGCCGGTTACATCTCGGGGACGATCGTGACGATCGATGGCGGTATCGCGGCGCGCGGATCGGTCATCTAGCGCTGTTCAAGGTCCTCGAGCGGCACGCGATGCGCATGGCTGGCCGCGCAACCGCATCCCCGTCGCATGTGCCAGACGCGACGGCCCCGCGCAGGCCCCTGTTCGCTTCCCCTTTCGGAAATCCGGGCGATCGGATGAGTGCCCTTTCTTTCTTTTTGCATACACTGCTATATCGGATGTGTAAGGGCGACGTGCGTCGCACTGAAAGGCGGTCGGACATGGTGCGCGGGGATTGCGTCGGTGGATCGGCCTCATCAAGGGAGAGCGGGCAATGAGTGGTCCAGACGTCGTGGATGACACCGGCCGTCCATCGAAGCCGAAGGCACCGTCCCGCGACAGAACGCGCGCCGAGCGGATGCAGGCCACGCTCGAGGAGATGATCGTCGACGGCAGGCTGTCGCCCGGCGAAAAGCTCGATGAACTGAACCTTGCGCGGCGTTTCGAGGTCTCGCGCACGCCCGTTCGCGAAGCGATCCGGTCCCTCGTGGCGACGGGGCTGGTGGAGGTTGACGGCCGTCAGGGCGCCCGCGTCGCGAAGATGTCGATCCCCAAGCTGCTGGAAATTTTCGATCACATGGCTGTGCTGGAGGGCTTGTGCGCAAGCTATGCGGCCCGGCGGGCGTCGGCGGGGGACCTTGCGCAGCTGAAGACCCTGCAGGAGGGGATTTCCCTCGCATACGAGGAGAAACAGCCCGAGCAGTTCTATAAGCTGAACACGGATTTCCACGACACCATCTATGCGGCGGCGCGCGCGCCCTACCTGCAATCGGAAACGATCAAGCTGCGCCGGCGGCTCGCACCGTTCCGGATGCAGGTGACCTATCAGCCCGGCCGCATGCACGCGACCCTCGCCGAGCATGCGCGCATCGTGTCCGCCATCGAGGCGATGGATGCCGCCGAAGCGGCGCGGGCCGCGACCGACCATGTGCGCTTGCTGGGCGACGACCTGACCGATTTCATCGCCATGATGCCCCCAAACCTAATCGATCAGAACTGACCGCGTCAGAACCGATCGTAGTCGATCCCGGAGATGCGCTGCGCCCGTTCGATCAGGCGGTTCGTCGCGGCGTCGGTCGCGTGCTGAAGTGCGGCTTCGTCCTGGTCGAGAAGCGCTCCGTCGCGGACAAGGACCCGGCCGTCCGTCATGGTCAGCGCGGCGCGGTCATTGTCGCCTGTGAGCAACAGCGTGGCCAGCGGGTCGCGCGGCGCGCCGGCATACGCGACCCCCGAAAGCCGGAAGGCGGTCAGATCGGCACGACACCCTGTGGCGAGACGGCCGATTTTCGACCAGCCGAGGCAGTCGGCGCTGTCCCGCGTGGCCAGTGTCAGCAGGCGATAGGGTGACAGCCAGCTTTCCCAAGGCACCGCGCCTTCGCCGCCCGCCACCCGGTGCAACAGGTAGGCCAGCCGCAATTCGCCCAGCATCGAGCCGCTGTCGTTCGACGCACCGCCATCCACGCCGATGCCCAGACGGAGGCCTGCCTCCAGCATCTCGTGGACAGGCGTCACGCGCGCGCCGAGGCGCAGGATCATGCGGGCGCAATGGGCGATGCCGACCCCGGCATCGGCGCAACGGCGCATCTCTTCGGGCGACAGCCGGGTGGAATGCGCAAGCAGCGTGCGAGGCCCCAACCATCCGCAATCCTGAAGGAAATCCAGCGGTGTCGTGCCGATCCCGGCGCAGTTAGCCCGCTCATCGGGACGTGGGTGAAAATGCACATGCAGGCCGGTATCGAGCTCGCGCGCGAGGTCGGCCATCGCGCGCATGTGCCCGGGCGTCTCGAAGGTCGTGGTGGTGGGGCCGATGCCGACCTTGATCAGCGCGCCCTCCGATGTGTCCTGATGGGCCGTGATCGCGTCGCGGACGTGCCGTTCCGCTTCTTCGAGACCGAGGAGCAAACCGCCCGCGTTCGGCCCCAGCATGGCCGCCAGCCGGATCTCGAGGTCGCCTTCCAGTTGGGTCAGGGCGCCGCAGAAGACATATGTGCGAAAGCCCATGTCCCGCGACGCGTCGATCTCGGCCGCGATGTGATCCCCCTCCACCGGTGGCAGGAGATAGGCATGATCGACCGAGGACGTGGCGCCGGTCAGGGCAAGCTGGGCGATGCTGGCGCGGGTCGCGACGGCCATGTCGTCGGGCGTGATGCCCGCCCAGACGGGATACATCCGGGTCAGCCAGTCCAGCAGATGCCCCCGGAGCGCGCCCGGCACGGCGCGGGTCAGGGTCTGGAAGTAGTGATGATGCAGGTTCACGAAGCCCGGCATGGCGATCAGGCCCGACATGTCCTCCTCGGTATCGAAATCGCCGGCGGGCGGCGCACCTTCTCCGAGCGCTGCCACCCGGCCGTCTTCGACAAGCAGCCATCCATCGCGCAGAACCCTGTCCTGCGCATCGCAGGTGTAGATCACGTCGCAGGAGTGCAGGAGGTGTCGCATTTCGGGCCGGTCCTTCTCCCAGACATGGCATGCATACAGAACGTGTCTCGTTCCTGCCTGCGGAGCAACCGGTTTCGCGTCGCGCGTTCCCGTTTTGGCAAACCGATTCCCGGCTCGCGGCCCTCTGGAGCGGCAGAAGCATTCAGATTTTGATCGATTTGTAAGCAAACCTGCGCGGATGCGTTGTTTTTGACAGACATGGCAGACGGTTTTCCGCAATTGGTTTCGTTATGCGGAAAAAATATTTATGCATACACAAACGCGAGGGGCGGTGCTCTACTGCCTCGCGAAGTAACGCTACGGGGAAGGCGGGCCAGGGCACCATGGCAATCGAAACAGCGAATTCGTCGTCGTCGAGCCCGGAGGCCGGGTCGCTGGAGGGCACCGGAAAGAAGCCCGGCTACAGGGATCACGGAAGCTATGCGCCCCTGATCACTGTCGCCAGTGTCCTGACGCTCCTGGCGTTGTGGCAGCTCGGCGCGATCCTGCTGCCGCCCAACGTCTTCGCCGGCCCCTTATCCGTGTCCCTGGCGCTGATCGAAGAGATGCAGACCGTCGAACTCTGGCAGGATATGGGCAAGACGCTCCAGCGGATCGCGCTTGCCTTCCTGCTTGCGATGACCTTGTCGCTGTTCTTCGGCTTCTCGATGGCGATGTCCCGAACGGCCGGCCTTTTCTTCAGGGTCTGGGTGGTGCTGGGCCTGACCCTGCCTTCGCTGGTCATCATCCTGACCATCTACATGACGGTGGGGCTGAACGAAACCGCCGCTGTCCTGGGCGCGGCGCTGCCCATCGTGCCCATCCTTGCCATCAATATCCGCGAAGGCGTCAGCAGCATCGATCTGGGCCTGCGCGACATGGCCGTGGCGTTCCGCGCCAGCCGCGCGCAGATCATTCGCGACGTCATCGCGCCGCAGATCGCGCCGGTTCTCCTGGCCTCCTCGCGCTTCGGAGTCGGTCTGGTATGGAAGATGGTGCTGTTCGTCGAGCTGCTCGGTCGCTCCGACGGGATCGGGTACAAGATCGAATTCTACTATCAGCTTTTCAACATGCGCCTCGTCCTCGCCTATGCGCTCAGCTTCCTGTTCGTGATGCTTCTGATCGAGATCGCCATCTTCGGCGTCCTCGAGCGCAAGGCGTTTCGCTGGCGGCGGGTGCGCGGCTGACGGCGCTGATCAGGCTATCGCAAGGGGAAAGCTCCGCACATGGCGAGCATCGAGTTGACGAACATCGTCCGGGACTTCCCGGAGGCTCAGGGCAGAGGACGCTGGCGGGCGATCGACGACGTGAGCTTCAAGGTCGAAACCGGCGAGATCGTTGGCATTCTCGGACCCTCGGGATGCGGAAAGTCGACCCTTCTGAACATCGTCGCCGGTCTTGATGAAGGCTATGGCGGCCGATGCCTGATCGACGGCGTGCCGGTAAGCGAGGCTTTCGAAAAGGGGTTCCGGGTCGCCTATGTCTTCCAGCAAAGCCGTCTGTTGCCATGGAAGACCGTTCGGCAAAACATCGAGTTCGTGCTCAAGGCCGCCGGCCGCCGGCAATCGACCTGGCAGGAGCGCATCGATGCGATTCTCCGCATGGTCGAGCTTTCGGATTTCGCCGATTTCTTCCCCGCGCAACTCTCCGGCGGCATGCAGCAGCGGGCCTCGATCGCCCGCGCCTTCGCCATCGAGCCCGACATCCTCCTTCTGGACGAGCCGTTCTCGGCCCTCGACGAACTGACGGCGCGCCGTTTGCGGCAGAGCCTTCTCGAAATCTGGCGCGAGTTTCGCACCACGATCCTGTTTGTCAGCCACAACGCCATGGAAAGCACGTTTCTGGGCGACCGCGTCATGATCATGGGACAGGGCCCGGGCGGACGCATTCGCGAGAAAATCTCGCTGGCGCATCTCTCGCGGCCGAGGACCTACGACGATGTCGGCCTGTTCGACGCTTCGCGCGAGGTCATCACGGCGATGCAGCAATACGTGGACGACCTGAAGTGATGGCGCCCCCCGACCGGTCGGGCGGCCAGCAACAATAGCAACACGAAGGAACGGAGATAGGACATATGCTCAGATATCTGAAAACGGCCATGGCGCTTCCCGCCGCCACATTCGCGCTGTCGATCGGTCTTGCCGGCGTGGCACAGGCCGACAATCACCCGATGGGCGACGGCACCACGATCCGGCTTCTGACCAACCCCGCCGGCACGATGTCGTTTCCACCCTTCGTCATCGAGCGTTTCGGCCTCGAGGAGAAATACGGTTTCGACCTCGAGATCGTCACCTACAGCGACGAAAACTCCATCGTCTCCGCCATCATGGGCGACAGCGCGGACGCGGCCGCGATCGACTGGCTGATCACCGCGCGGCTCCGGGGGAACGGTGTTCCGCTTCTGGGGACGGTGCCGTTTCTCACCTTCGTCAATTCCGTGATCGTGCCTACGGACTCGCCCGCGGAAACGCTGGCGGATCTCGAAGATGCCCGGTTCGGCGTGCACAGCCGCGCGGCCTATGACTGGCTGATGATCCAGGCCGCCGCGCGCCAGAGCTACGGGTTGGACAATTTCGGGTCATACGTGCAGTTGCAGGAGGCGGCCGTTCCGCTGCTGCGCGGACTGATGGATCAAGGCCAGCTGGAAGCCACGCAGATGTGGAATTCCATCGCCGCCGCCATGTTGACCTCGGGGGAGTACCGAACACTCGTTTCGATCCGCGATCTGAGCGAGGAAATGGGCTTCGGCGCGGTTCCCTATCTTCTGTATTCCTTCGACGAGGAGTTCATCGTCGAGCACCCCGAAACGGTGCGGGCCTTCGAGGCGGCCATGCAGGAGGTCTACGAGATCCTCATGACAGACGACAGCGTCTGGGAAGATCGCGGTGCCGAGATGAACATGTCGCCCGAAGCCATTGTCGCGTTCCGCGATCAGGTCCGCCGCGACATCACGCCGGTCTTCGACGAGGATGCCGAGGAAACCTACTTCCGCATGTTCGACACGCTCCTCGACACCGCGGGTGAGGACGTTCTCGGGATGAGCTCGATGCCGGACCGGCTTCTGGCGACGGATTTCTGATGACCCGGCGTTGATCTGCCGATCGCAAGAGGGCGGTTCAGTCCTCCTGCGATCGGCTCGTCTCGCGCATTTCGCGCCAATCGGCGAGAGCGGCGACGCGGTCGGCCTTGAAAGCACCCATTTGGCGATGCTTGAAAGACCGCTTTCGGCAACGGAGCTGCACTGCAGCGATGAGATTGCTGTTGGACATTGTTCTGGACGCATGCACATGCCGCGTATCCATCAGTGCGGTTTGTCAGCACAGAGGTCAACATTACCAGTCAACTCGCTGCAGGCTGCGCAGATGACTGGTTTGGACGCGGCGACTTAGCCTTGACGCGCAGCGCGATGGCGCTGATCAGCAATTCCGCTGTGGTTCGGGACGGCGCGTGGACGAGCCGGTTATGCCTCGAAGGGGCCGTTCGTTAAGCCCTACATGAACGACCGTTTCAGCCGGTGCGCACGAAATGGTCCCGTGATTTGATCCCCAACCTTGGAACGCCCGAAGGCAGAGTTTTCCGGCTGCGCTCAGGGTGACAGGCTGGTGATGCCGCCCGGGGCGAAGATGAGATCGGGGCAGATGCGCTCGCGCTTCCAGCCTTG
>CAZPOK010000172.1:0-7182 GCA_964587905.1 uncultured Rhodobacterales bacterium
ACGTCTGTGGGCGGGACGCTTCTCGCGGGGGAGCTCCTGCGTGACGGCGGCATCGTGCACACGCCCGCGGGCGGCACGCATCACGCCTTCCCCGACCGCGCCGCCGGGTTCTGCTACTTCAACGATCCGGTCTTCGCGATCCTGTCCCTGAGGGCGCACGGCGCGCGGCGGGTCGCCTATGTCGATATCGACGCGCATCACCCCGACGGGGTGGAGCACGCCTTCGCACGGGACATGGAGACGCTGATGATCTCGATCCACGAGGAAGGCCGCTGGCCGTTCACCGGGGCGCTGGAGGATCGCGGAGCGGGAGACGTCTGGAATCTGCCGGTGCCGCGCGGCTTCGACGATACGGGCATGAGGATGGCGCTCGAGGACCTGATCGGGCCGCGGATCGCGGAGTTCCGCCCGGATGCCATCGTGCTTCAGAGCGGATCGGACGGTGTCGAGGAAGACCCGCTGTCGCGGCTCGCGATGTCCAACAACGCGCATTGGAGCGTCGTGGCCGCGCTCAAGCGGCTTGCGCCCCGGTTTCTCGTTCTGGGCGGCGGCGGCTACAATCCCTGGGCGGTCGGGCGGCTCTGGACGGGAAACTGGGCGGTGCTGAACGGCTACGAGATTCCCGACCGGCTGCCGGCCGGGGCCGAGGCGGTTCTGCGCGGGCTCACCTGGGAGCGGGCGTCGCGCGGTCGCAATCCGCCGGCGCACTGGTTCGAGACCCTGCGAGACGTGCCGCGCGAGGGACCGGTGCAGCCCGAGGTGCGGGAGCGGTTGAAGGCGTTGTCGGAACGCGCGAAGGTCTGGGCATGACCCGGAGCTTCGTCGCCATTCCGATGCCCGAGGACGCCGCCGCCCGGCTTGCCAACCTCGTGCGCGGTCTGCCGGTCGGGCGGAAGGTGCCGGAGGAGAACCTGCACCTGACGCTGTGCTTCCTGGGCGCTGTTTCCGACGACGGGCTCGAAGAGCTGCACGATGCGCTGTCTTCGGTGCGGTCGGGGCCGGTCGAGGTGCGCTTCGACGGTCTTGGCGTCTTCGGCGAGGAGAAGCCGAGGGCGGTCTGGGCCGCGGTCGCGCCCGATCCCGCGCTCGTGGCCTTGCAGAAACAGGTCGAGCGCGCAGCGCGGAAGGCCGGAGTGCAGCCCGAGGCGCGGCGCTTCGTGCCGCACGTCACGCTGGCGCGGCTCAAGGGCCACCGTGAGGACGCGGCGCCGCTGGCGAAGTTCCTCGGCGCGAAGGGCGCGGTCTCGGCGCCGCCGGTCAGGGCCGTCGCGTTCTCGCTGATGTCGTCGCGGCTCCGGCCCGAGGGGGCGGTCTACGAGGAGCTGGCGCGGTATCCGATGATGGGGTGAGAGCGCGCCGGGGGAGGGGGCCGTCTGCCCCCTCTGCGCCTTCGGCGCATTCACCCCCGAGGATATTTGAGGACAGATGGAGGCCGCGCGTCGTCAGCGCGGGTTCGGGGTGCGCCCCGACAGCACCTCGGCCATCCAGTCCGCGTCGATGTTGCCGCCGCAGAGGATGACGCCGACCTCTCTGCCCCGCATCCGGTCCGTCTCCTGCAGGAGACCCGCGAGCGGCGCGGCGCCGGCGCCTTCGGCGAGGTTGTGGGTGTCGGTGAAGTAGGCGCGAATCGCCTCGGCGACCTCGTCGTCGGAGACGGCGACGATCCGGTCCGCGCCGGTCGAATAGATGTCGAAGGCCTCGCGGACGGGCACGCGGACGGCCATGCCGTCGGCGAAGGTGCGGGCGGTCGCGGTCTCGACGAGCCGTCCCGCCTCGACGGAGAGCCTGGCACAGGCGGCGGCCTCGCTGACGACGCCGACGATCTTGGTGTCGAGCCCCAGCGCGTCCCGCGCCGAGATCAGGCCGCAAATGCCCGAGCCGCAGCCGATCGGGACGTAGACCGTGTCGAGGTCGGGCCTCGCGGTGAAGAGCTCGAGCGCATAGGTGGCGACGCCGCGTACGAGTTCGCGGTGGAATGGCGGCACGATGAAGAGCCCTTCCTCGGCGCCGACCCGGAACGCTTCCTCGCGCGCCTGGTCGAAGTCGTCGCCGTGTTCGACGAGGTCGGCGCCGAAGGCGCGCATCGCGGCGTTCTTCTCCGGCGAGTTGCCGCGTGGGACGTAGACCACCGGGCGCAGACCGGCCGCGCGGGCGGCCATCGCCTGACCTTGTCCGTGATTGCCGCGCGTCGCGGTGATGATGCCGGGGCAGCCGGGCTGCGTCCGGACGAGCCAGTCGATCAGCGTGATCGCGCCGCGGACCTTGAAGGCGCCCGTGGGCGTGTGATTCTCATGCTTGACCCAGACCGTCGCGCCGGTGCGTTCCGCCAGAAGCGGCCAGGCGTATTGCGGCGTGGGCGGCATCCGGCGGTGGACGAGGCGCGCGGCCTCCTCGAGGTCCGATCTGGTGAACATTGGCGGCTCCCTGATTGCGAAGCCGTTCTGAGGCCTGCGGAGCGGCGAGGCAAGACGGCTCAAGTCCGCCGATCGTCCGCGTCGCCCTGTGGATAACGCCGGATCCTCTTGTGATCGGGTGCTCGATTGCCGTATTGTCTTTACGGGGCTGTCTGTTCCGGACCGGCGTCCGCCCGCGGAGACGTGAGCGAGCCGAGACCGGAGTGACCAATCGAGTGGGACGACATCTGCGGTTTCCGAACGGGCCGCGTGTAATTGTTGCGTGTGGGGTGACGCTTGGACGATCTCGAAAGCGGTCTCGAACGGGAACGCCCAGACGTTCTCGAAGCTCTCAAGTCCATGAACTGGGAAGAGCGGCTGGAGAAGGCGCGCGAGAAGCGCAAGGCCGCGCTGAGTCGCAAGACCAACGATCCCAAGGCGCCCGTCATCCGCGGCGTCGACGCTGCGGACATGCTTAAGCGCGCCGAGGCGGCCGACCTGGCGCCGCTGCCGGCCGCCGGAGAGCGCGGGTTCCCCTCGCCGATCGACGAGCGGACGTTGCGCGGACAGACGCCCGTGGTCTCGCCCGGACTGGCCTCGGTGCGGGAGGATCCGGTCGAGCCGCGCGCGCCCGGGGTGTCCGCGCCGACTGCTGTGGTGGCAGCCGACAGCGTGGCGGATGTGCCCTCTGCACCTCGCCCTGAGCCGGGTCGCGAGCCGGAGCGCTCCGTCGCGGCGAAGATGGGCTTCGGCTTCGGCCTCGGGATCGGGATCGGCACCAGCGTGGTCGCCGTGGCGCTGCTCTTCACGCGGGGCGGTCCGAGCGAGTTCTTCGCGGCTCCCGCGCCGGCCGTCGCTCCATCCGTCTCCGCGTTCCCCCCGACACGGCCGATCCCGGCGCTGCCGGGCGCAGTGCCGGACGTCTCCGCGCTCGCCGTTGCCGCAGTCGCGCCGTCCGCTTCGGAGAGCGTTCCGCTCGCGCCACCGGCCGGCGCGGGCGCCTTGCCGTCCCTGGTTCTGCCGGGCGGGTCGCCGCAGATCGCGGCGCTGGCGCCGGAGCGGGGCGTTCCACGGCCGGTGGATGACCTGTCCGGGATCAGGGGCCTGGCGCGGGATCGCGCGGGGGTCTCGTTCGTGGCGGGCGCCGCACCGTCGGGGCTGGGCCTGCCCGGACGTGCCGACGCGAGGCCCGCGGCCATCGGGCCGGCAGGGGTGCCCGTCGTCGCGAGCCGGGCGCCGGCCCTTGCGGGCGCGACGGTGTCGAACGCAGGCGCCGATATCGGTGTCTCCACACCGGTCCCGGCTGTGCCCCTCGCTCCGCCGACGCTCACCCTCGCCAGCACGGGCGGACAGGACAGGGTTCCCCGGATCGCGACGGCGCCGCTCTCCCGATCCCCCGCGATCCAGGTGACGCTCGTGGCCTTCGACGCGCCGTCCGGGCTGCCGGCGCGTGGCGCGCTTTCGACGGCGATCCAGACCCGTCCGGCCGCGCCAGACCCGGCGGACTTCGCCGAGCCGGCGTCCGGCGGCGATCCGGGGCTTCGGATGGCGGCGCTGGAGCCGCCCCGGGCGCTGCCGGAGGCGGACGCGGAGCCACTCGTTCCCGGGGCGGACAGCGTATTCGTCCACCTCAACGCCCCCGAGACGGTTCCCGACGGCGATATCGGCAGCGTGACGGCGGGTCTCGCGGAGGCCGGGGTCGCTCTCAGCAAGGTCCGCGAGGTCTCCTTCAAGGTCAGCGAGACCCAGGTGCGCTATTTCCATGCGCGCGACGCGGCCGCGGCCGGGGCGCTGGCCGATCTCTTCGGCGGCCGGGCACGGAACTTCACGGATTTCCGGCCCTCGCCGCCCGACGGGACGCTCGAAGTCTATCTCGCCGGCGATCGCGTCGCACCTCCGCCACCCGCGCGCGCCGCGCCGAGGCGGGCGCAGCCGAGCGCGGCCGACCTCTTGCGCGACAGGATCGTTCAACGGCTCAGGAGAGGAGATCACCTGTGACCCGCCCGACAGCGCGCGCGGTCGGCGCCCCGACCGGACGCGCGGACCACGACAACAGCGAAACGTCAGCCAGAAGGCCGCGACATGCCTAGCACCCGTCTCATCGCCGTCATCACCGCCCTCACCTGTCTTGCCGGCGCGCCCGGCGCCTACGCCGCCTACACCGTCGACCAGCTTCGCGACATCGAGACCCTGATCGTGTCGAAGAACTGCGGCGGGCTCCGGCTCTACATCGAGCGGAACCCCGGTCTCACGGAGGGAAGCGACCCGCTCGCCGTCGAACTGCGCTCGTTCGCGAGCGGGGTCGACACCGGGCTGATCGACTGCCTGTCGCGGGACGCCGACACCGTCACGCGGAACGAGACGCTGTCGTCGATCACGACGCGGCAGTACTGACGGGACGCGGGCGGGCATCGGGACCATGGCCGCCACGCCCACCATCGCCTGCATCGTCGAGCCGCGATTTCCCGGCGGCACGTCCTCGGCCGTGGCGCGGGAGCTTGCCGTTCTTCGCGACCGGTTCGCGGTGGAGGTCCACGGGATCGGGTCGCGGATGTTTCGCGATCGCCCGGTGGCGCCGGTGCTGGAGCGGGCGCTCGACGACCTGAGGCTGCCGCTGCGCATGGGGGCGCCGCAGATCTCCGCCGATCTCGTGGTCGTTCACAACCCGTCGTTTCTCAAGTTCGACGAGGATCTCGCGCCGCGGATCGTCGCGCGCGAACTCGTGGTCGTGACGCACGAGAACATGCTGCGGCCGGGCGGGCTCGAGGCGTTCGACGCCGCGCATTGCCTGCGGCTGATCGACCGGTCGTCGCTTGCCCTACGGAAGTCGCTTGCGCCGGTCTCGGCCTACAACCGCTCGACGGTCGCGGACTGGCTCGCCGCGCATCCGGACTTCGCGGGCTGGGGCCTGCTCGACGGCGATTGGACCAATATCTGCGATTTCGACATCGAGCCGCCGACGGAGCGTCCGGCGGACCGGCGCGGCCGGCATTCCCGCCCCGGCTTCGAGAAGTTCCCGGCAGCGGAAGTGATGGATATCTGCTTTCCCGCTCATGCCGAGGAGAACGTCATCCTTGGCGGCGACAGTCTTCTGACCGGAGAGACGTCACGGCCACACTGGCGGATCATTCCGTTCAGGGGGATTGAAATCGACAGCTATTTCAAGATGATAGACTTCATGGTCTATTTCACGGCGGCAACCTGGCGGGAAAGCTTCGGTCGTGTCCTCGCCGAGGGCGTCGCGGCGGGAAAGGTCGTGATCTCGGACCCCGACACGGCGTCGATCTTCGCAGGCGCCGTCATGCCGGGCCGACCGGAGGACGTCGACGGCATCGTCGCCGGCTTCGTCGAGGCGCCGTCGCGCTATGTCGATCACGTCCTGTCCGCGCAGGAGGCCCTGACCGCGTTTTCCGCCGACGCCTTCCTCGCGCGGCAGGCGCCGCTTTTCGAGCGCCTCTCGCGGCGGGCCGCATGATCCTCCTCGAGGCAGGACGACGGTCCGAGCGTGGCTTCGACGCGAAGATGATCTTCGCGGCGCAGCTGTCAGACCGCGGACATGCCGTCGTCATCGACGAGGAGACGGTCCCCGACAAGTTCGAGCGCAGCCAGAAGTACGAGGTGGCGCCCTACCTCGCGCGGATCGACGGGCCCCGGATCTCGACCGTCCTCATGATCGGAGCGGAGGACATCGACGACGCGACTCTGGCCCGGCTTCGCGGGCTCGGTCTCGGCCCGGACGTCCGGGTCGTCGCGATCGGGCGCTTCCCGGACCGTCAGTCCGAGATCGGGGCCCGGTCCCGGCTCGCATATGCGCTGGGCCGGGAGCCGGGAACGTTCAATATATCAGATCATTACAAGGGCGATCTTCATGTGACGGCACTGTCGCCGCTCGCGGCTCTCGAAATCCCGGCAGCCGCGTCCATCGCGGACGTGCCCGAGGTGTTCCTCTTTTTGCCGGCAGAGTGGCTCGACGAGCCCCAGACGCTTCCGATCCTTGCGGCCTTCGACAACGCTCCCGGCTTTCGCCTGAACGTCGTCATGCCGAGCGCGGGCAAGGATGTCGTGAAGCGGTCGCGCTACACCGGGCTCAACGTCTTCGGGTATTCCGAACTGGGGCCCTCGATCCTCGCCCGCCGCGCGGACGTCGCCGTCTTCTACGGCGACGCGGTGCCGGGAGAACGCATGGCTGCGCTGGCCGTCGACTTGATGGCGTCCGGCAAGCCCGTCGTGGATTGCACGCAGAACGCGTCGTTCCAGACCTCGGGCGCGCCGGTCCTGCGCGGACCTGAGGAACTGGCGGCGCTCCAGAACTTCCTCGAGTTCACCGTCCTCGTGAACGCCGACAGCATCGGCCGCGAGGCACGGTTGAGCCCGTGGCTCGAAGCGCGGCGACTTTCGAAGCTCGAGGCGGAGTTCGGACTTGCCCCGCCGGCGCGACCCGATCCCGTCGCCCCGGATGCGCGCGTGCTCTTCATGCCGACGAACGGGAACGGACTGGGTCACGCGCAGCGGTGCGCGCTGATCGCCGACGAGTTCGAAAAGCCGGAGCGGGCGAGCTTCGCGGCCTTCCCGACCTGCGTGCCGCTGATCAAGGGCAGAGGGTTTCCCTGCCTGCCGCTCGTCCAGAAGAGCCCGGATTTTCCCGAGGACTACGCGAACGATATCGTGAACTACCTCCGGCTGCGCCGGACGCTGTCGCCCGCCGATCACCTCGTCTTCGACGGCGGCTACGTGTTCGAGTCGATCTTCCGCACGATCCACGAAACCGGCTGCCGGGCGACATGGATCC
>CAZPOK010000173.1:0-7167 GCA_964587905.1 uncultured Rhodobacterales bacterium
CCAGTTACCGCCGGTGCCTGTGGCCATCTCCACGGCACTCACTCCCCCGCCGTTCGCCCGAACGGCGGGGTTTTTTCGAGCGCATGGCCCGGAATGGGCGGGTTTAGACACCTTTCCGGTCGGTCATGAAACCGGACCGCGGCTTCGCGGCTTGTTCCTGTGCGGGTAGCGGAAAGGGAGCGGCCTTGTCTCCCGAAGATGCGGCCTAGCTTGAAGATCAAAGGAGGTGCCCATGCATATCCTCGTCATAGGCGCGAGCCACGGCATCGGCCTCGAGGTCGTGCGCTACGCACTTGCCCGGGGACACAGCGTCCGCGCCTTCGCGCGCGGCGCCCAGTCCATCCAGATCGATCACCCTAACCTCGAGAAGCGCACAGGCGACGCGACCCGCTCCGATGACGTGAAAGCGGCGCTCGAGCACGTGGAGGCGGTCGTCCTCACGCTCGGCGTTCCGAAGAAGCTGTCGTCGCTCATGCGCCCGATCCACCTGTTCTCCGAGGCCACGGACGTTCTGATCGCGGAGATGCAGGACGCAGGCGTCCGCCGTCTTCTCGCCGTCACGGGCTTCGGCACCGGCGACAGCTACGCGCGCGTCAGTTCGGCGGAACGCATCGCGTTCCAGGCTATCATGGGCCGCGCCTATGCCGACAAGGATCGCCAGGAGCGGATGATCTGCGAATCCGACCTCGACTGGACCGTCGCCCGTCCCGGAGTCCTGACCTCGAACCGCGCCACCCATCGCTATCAGGCGCTCACCGAGCCATCGACGTGGCGGAATGGTGTCATCTCCCGCGCCGACGTCGCGCATTTCCTCGTGCACGCCGCCGAAGACGGGACATATATACGCGAGGCGCCCGTTCTCGTCCGCTGATCCGTCTCGAAATCCCCTGCGCCCTCGGCTAGAAGCCTGACGAGACGCGCGGAGGGAACGACATGGCGGAAGGAAAATTCGGCAAGGGTTGCCACCTGCACCTGATCGACGGATCGTCCTTCATCTTCCGGGCCTACCACGCGCTACCGCCGCTCACCCGGAAGTCAGACGGGCTGCCGGTCGGCGCGGTTTCGGGTTTCGTCAACATGCTGTGGAAGCTTGTAGGTCAGAACGGTGGATCCGACGGCCCCACCCACATCGCCGTCGTCTTCGACAAGGGCTCCCACACGTTCCGAAATGATCTCTACGATCTCTACAAGGCGAACCGGCTCGAGATGCCCGAGGACCTGCGCCCGCAGATCCCGCTGACGCGTGACGCCACCCGAGCCTTCAACATCGCCTGTCTGGAACAGGAGGGGTTCGAGGCGGACGACATCATCGCCACCCTGGCCTGCCGGGCTCGTGACGCCGGCGGGCGCGTCACCATCATCTCGTCGGACAAGGATCTCATGCAGCTCGTGGGCGACGGAGTGGAGATCCTGCGCCCCGGCATGCAGGGCAAGTCCGACGAGATCGTCGACCGTGACGGCGTCATCGCCTATTTCGGCGTCCCGCCCGAACGCGTCGTCGACATCCAGGCGCTCGCGGGCGACTCCGTCGACAATGTGCCCGGCGCGCCCGGCATCGGGGTCAAGACCGCCGCGCTTCTGATCAACGAATACGGCGACCTCGATACGCTTCTCGCCCGGGCGGAGGAGATAAAGCAGCCGAAGCGGCGCCAGACGCTGATCGAGCACGCCGACCAGATCCGCCTGTCCAAGAGGCTCGTCGAGCTCGATTGCCGCATGCCGCTCGACTATGCGCTCGAGAGCCTCGAGGTGAAGGATCCCGAGCCCGATACGCTGATGTCCTTTCTGACCTCGATGGAGTTCCGGACGACCACCAAGCGGGTGGCCGAGAAGCTGGGCATCGAGGCGCCGGTGATCCCGGAGGTGCCGCTGTCCCCGGCGGAGCCGCGCGACGAACCCGACGTGCCCGATCTCCCGCCCATAGACCCCGAGCGCTACGAGCGGGTCGGCGACGCCGCCGCCCTTCAGCGGTGGATCGACAAGGCCAATGGCCGTGGCTGGATCGCGATAGACACCGAGACGACAGGCCTCGACGACATGCGTGCCGATCTCGTGGGCATCTGCCTCTGCGTCGAACCGGGCGAGGCCGCGTACGTTCCTCTCACGCACCGCGCGGCGGGGACCGACGATCTCTTCGGATCGAACGACATAGCAGAGGGTCAGATGCCGCTCGATCAGGCTCTATCCATGCTGAAGCCGCTTCTTGAAGACGAGTCGGTTATCAAGATCGGCCAGAACATGAAGTACGATGCAAAAATCTTCGCGCGCCTCGGTATCCGGGTCGCGCCGATCGATGACACGATGCTCATGTCCTATGCGATGCACGCCGGTCTGCACGGCCACGGCATGGACACTCTGGCCGAACGCTATCTTTCGCATCAGTGCGTCCCGATCAAGACGCTGATCGGCACGGGGAAAGCACAGGTCACCTTCGATCGTGTGCCCATCGAGGCCGCGGTGAAATACGCAGCCGAAGACGCCGAGGTCACGCTCCGCCTCTGGCAGACATTCAAGCCGCAGCTTCACCAGCACCGTGTCACGACGGTCTACGAGACGCTCGAACGACCGCTTGTCGGGGTGCTCGCCAACATGGAAATAGCCGGCATAAGTGTCGACCGGAACACTCTGTCGCGCATGTCGGGAGCATTCGCGCAGACCATGGCCAGGCTCGAGGACGAAATTCACGAGCTTGCGGGCGAGCGGTTCAACGTCGGGTCGCCCAAACAGCTGGGCGAGATCCTCTTCGACAAGATGAGCCTGCCGGGTGGCAAGAAAGGCAAGACAGGTGCATACGGCACCGGGGCCGACGTGCTCGAAGATCTCGCCACGGTCCACGAACTGCCGCGCCGCATCCTCGACTGGCGGCAGGTGTCGAAGCTCAAATCGACCTACACAGACGCTCTTCAGGACCACATCAATCCCGAAACGGGGCGCGTCCACACCTGTTACTCGATCGCGGGCGCCAGCACGGGCCGGCTCGCATCGACCGATCCGAACCTCCAGAACATTCCGGTGCGGACCGAGGAAGGCCGCCGCATCCGCGAGGCGTTCGTCGCCGAGCCGGGAAAGCTCCTCGTCAGTCTCGATTACAGCCAGATCGAGCTCAGAATCCTCGCGCACATGGCCGATATCGAGGCGCTCAAGCAGGCGTTCCGCGAAGGCCAGGACATCCACGCGGCGACCGCGTCGGAGATGTTCAACGTGCCGCTTGAACAGATGACGCCCGATGTCCGCCGACAGGCTAAGGCCATCAACTTCGGCGTGATCTACGGCATCTCGGGCTTCGGCCTCGCGCGCAACCTGCGCATCCCACGCGACGAGGCGCAGGGCTTCATCGACCGCTACTTCGAACGCTTCCCCGGCATCCGCGCCTACATGGACGAGACCACCTCTTTCGCGAAGGAGCACGGTTTCGTGGAGACGATGTTCGGGCGGAGGGTGAACACGCCCGACATCAACGCAAAGGGGCCCACGGCCGGCTTTGCCCGCCGCGCTGCGATCAACGCGCCGATCCAGGGTACTGCGGCAGACATCATCCGCCGGGCGATGATCCGGATGCCCGCCGCCATCGACGGGCTGCCGGCGAAAATGCTCCTCCAGGTGCATGACGAATTGCTCTTTGAAGTCGACGAGGGTGCGGCCGATGATCTCGTCGGCGTGGCCCGTGAGGTGATGGAGGGTGCGGCGGAACCGGCGGTGCAGCTGACCGTGCCGCTGGTGGTGGACGCCGGCAAGGGCGCCAACTGGGCCGAGGCGCACTAGGGCCGGGACCCTCGAAGGCAGCTCAGCGCGGCCGCTCTACGCAGAGCCGGCATGGCTCGCTATCGCGCCACGCGCCACGATTCCGGAACCGGCCGTCTCACCGTGAGGTTGCGGGTGAAACGTGAGGTGGAATCATCACCTATTTCCAAAGCTTGTCAGCCGCCGGGTTTGCCGCGACCGCCATCAGCTTCGGGCCTGCACGCATGGGGTTCGGACTGTTCGTTCCTGAATTCAGTTCGGCATTCTCGATGTCGAGTTCGGCCGTCGGCTTTGTGTCGAGCTTCGGCTTCCTCGGCTTCTTCATCGGCCTTCTGATCGCACAGGCCATTCTCACAAGGCGAGGTCCGGAGGCACCTGTTCTCCTGGGTCTCATCGCCGCCACCATCGGCATGGGGATCGTCGCCCTCACGCCGAACCTGCCCGTTCTGGCGATCGGGGTGTTCCTGGCAGCGTCGAGCGGCGGCTTCGCGTGGACACCATTCAACGACGCGGTGCACCGCAAGGTCCGCGATGCCAACCGTCCAAGAGCCTTGTCGAAGGTCAGCACCGGCACGAGCGTGGGTATTACAGCGGCCGGTCTCGCGGCGCTCGGCGTCGTCCTTGCGGGCTTGTCGTGGCGGGTCTGTTGGGCGTTCTTCGCGTTTGCGGGTGCTGTCGCGCTTGTCGGAAACTGGGCCGCGCTGCGCGATGTCGAGAAGGATGCCGGCCGCAAGCCGCGGAAAGCATGGGGCGATCTGCTGCACGCCGATGCGATTCCGCTCTTTGCGATCGGTTTCGTCTATGGGACGACCTCGGCAGTCTACATCTCCTTCGCGGCCGACCGCATGCGTGAGGTGGGAGGCGTGCCCGGCATTCCCGTCGCGGCCACACCCGCCCTCGTCTTCATCTGTCTCGGCCTTTTCGGATTTGCCGGCCTTTTCACGGGTCGCGCGAAGGAGGCTATCGGACTCCCGTGGCTCTTGCGTCTGCTGATGCTGGCAGGAGCCGTGTCGCTCGCCCTTGTCGCGATCGCACCGGCCAGCTGGATCGGACTGCTCTCGTCGGCCGGCTTGCAGGGGCTGTATATCATGATGACCAGTGCCGTTCTGGCCTTCTGGTCAGAGCGGCTGTTTCCTTCGCTTCCGTCATCGAGTTTTACGGCGGTCCTTCTTGCAACTGCCGCCGGCAGCGTTCTTGGACCGGCCTTGGCCGGGGTCGTGGCCGACCTGTCCGGAGCCGGCGCAATGTTTCTTGGAACGGCCGCCGTGCCGGCTGTCAGCGCGATGATATTGCGCGATCGCCATGCCAAGGAGCGTCCAGTGGACGCTCGGAAGGCGAAGCGCCAATCGGGTGGTCAAGTCGGTCGGTCAAGGTGACCGGGGCAACACTTGGATGAGCGTCGTTTGTGGCTCGAACGCCTACTCCAGATCTTCCTGGATCCATTCCGGCGAGAGATGGATGTCCGTCGTCTCGAGACGTCCGGGGCCGAGGTTCTCGAACTTGTGGGGTTTACCAGCAGGCGCGAGGAGAATCTCCCCAGCGCCGGCTTCGACGGTCTCGGTTCCGATCGTGAACAGGCCCCGCCCCTGGCGCAGGATGAAGACCTCGTCGTAGGGATGCCGGTGGAGCACCGGTCCCGACCCGATCCGGTCGTCCGAAAAGAAGAGGACCGTTACTCCCGTCCCGATGTCTTTCCCCTCGAACCGCCCCTTCCAGTCGACGGGATCGCGGGCCCAGTCCCCGCGTTCAAGCTTGACGGCCATTCAACCCTCCTGCCGCATTGGCCTTGGAAAGCAAGTGTGCGATCACCCGACAATGCCCCACGATCATTCTCATGGCCACCATCTCGACCCCGGGGCGGGCGACCGCAGGGTGATGGCGGCCGTCGCGGTGAATGTTCTCCTGACCGTGGCGCAGATCATGGGCGGCATCATCTCGGGGTCCATGGCCCTGATCGCCGACGCGATCCACAACTTCTCCGACGCGATCTCTCTCATCGTGGCCTTCGTAGCCCGGCGCGTCGGACGCCGTCCCGCCGACGCGAGAATGACCTTCGGATACGGCCGGGCCGAGGTCGTCGCGGCGCTCGTCAACTATACCTCGCTCACCGTCATCGCCCTCTACCTCGTGTACGAGGGCGTCGCGCGGCTCATCGATCCGCCCGAGGTGCAAGGGTGGATCGTGGTGATCCTCGCCGGGGTCGCCTTGGCGGTGGACGCCGTCACGGCCGCATTGACCTACTCGATGTCGAAGACCAGCATGAACATCCGCGCGGCCTTCCTGCACAATCTCGCCGACGCCCTGAGCTCCCTCGCCGTCATCGTCGCGGGGACGCTCATCATCCTCTACGACTGGCGTCTGGTCGATCCGATCGTCACGCTCGGGATCTCGGCCTACATCCTGTGGCACGTCGGCCGCGAGATCCTGCCGGTCATCCGGGTTCTCATGCTCGGCAGCCCCGTCGGTACGGCGCGGGAGGATGTCAGGCGCGCGATCGAGACGACCGAGGGGGTGGTGGGTGTCCACCATATTCACCTTTGGGAAATCGACGAAGGCCGCAGGTCTGTCGAGGCACATGTTGTCGTGACCCGTCTCGATAGCTTTCCCGCGATCGCGGAGCGCATAAAGGCGATGCTCCGCGACCGGTTCGGGATCGGGCACTCCACGCTCCAGCCTGAAACGCCGTCGACGGGATGTCCCGACGGCGGTTAGGCAGCCTGGGTGGCCTGACCTTCCGTGAGGATCGCATAGAGCGTGGCCGGATCGGAGTTCGCCCTGAGCTTCGTGCAGACGGTGGTGTCGCGCAGCGTGCGTGACACCAGCGCCAGCGCCTTCAGGTGATCGACCCCCGCGTCTTCGGGCGCGAAAAGCGCAAAGACGAGATCGACCGGCTGACGGTCCACGGCGTCGAACGGCAGAGGCTTCTCCAGACGCACGAAGGCCCCCTTGACCCGATCGATCCCGTTCACCCGGGCGTGCGGGAGAGCGACGCCTTTCCCGACGCCGGTCGGACCGAGGCTTTCGCGGTCCTGCAGGGCATCGAACAGGTCGCCCTGAGCCATGACGCAAATGTCGCTGGCGAGATCGGCGAGTTCCTGGAAGAGACGCTTCTTGCTGGTCAGGCTTCCTACGACACGAACGCCCTCGGGCGCGAGGATTTCGGCAAGTTGCATGAACCTGATGTTTCCTTCCGGTCGTCCGGATGGACGCTCTGAGACGTCAACCCGGATCAATCCAGCCGATGTTTCCGTCATCCCGGCGATAAACCACGTTTACGCCGGATCCCTTCTTTTCATTCCGGAAGACGAGAACCGGAACGCCTGCAAGTTCCATCTGCATGACCGCCTCGCCGACCGACAAGGCCGGAATCCTCGTCTCCATCTCGGCGATGATGATCGGCTGAAGGTCCTCGGGCTCCTGCTCCTC
>CAZPOK010000174.1:0-7097 GCA_964587905.1 uncultured Rhodobacterales bacterium
CTGCGTTATCGGGCGTTTGCGCGATCATTCCATTGCCTGGTGCCTGCCGTTTGAGAAAGCCGCACACAACCTATACGGGAAATTGGCTTCGTTCCGCAAATCCACTAGCCCGGCCCTACGGATCGCCCGCATCATCCCGCACCGGCGGCTCGGCCGGCGCGATCCGGCGCGCGGCTGGCCCGCGCCCATTGCCGCAAGGCCTGCCGCCAGCGCCGTTCGGCCCGGCTCTGGTATCGCAAGAGACGTTCGAGCGCTTCGACGTTCCGCTGTTCGGCGCCGGCAAACCCGCTCAGATGCCGCGCGTCGACACCCTCGTTGCGGAACGCCGCGAGGAGCGCCTCGATCTGGCGTTCGGTCGCGGCCGCCCCATCGCGCGCCGGATCGTTCCCGGTGTCGATTTCAACGAGACGCGCATGCTCGGCTTGCTGAACGCGCGCACGAAAAAGCGCCGCGCCTGCCAGCGCCTCGGCCGCCGCGCGCTCATCCGACGTGAGGCTGTCAGCGGTGCGCCCCAGACGCGCGAGGATGTCCACGAGCGCCGTGTCGAGTTCGTCCCGGGCGAGACGGGCGTCGAGACCATGCCGCGTGGCATTGACCGCCGCTCTCCGGCGCCCGTCTTCCGAGCGTGGCCCCGTGCTCAGTGCGGCATTGACGCGGTTTGCCGTCTGCTGCCGCGCGCTCGTCACGGCGCGTCCCGCACGATCTCGGCATCCGGGATGTCCCGCATGGCCTCCCTGTCCTCCAGGTCATCGTAGTCCCGCATGGCCTGCCGATGCTGGCGCATCAGCTGGGTCAGCCTGGCGTCATGCACCTTGACGTTGGGCGAGGCCGCATAGGCCTCGGCGAGGATCTGGTCCCGGTCTATACCGACCTTCCGATCGAAATATTCGAGGGCCGCATCACGCTGTCCCGGATCGCGCGAAACCGTGGCCATCGCCAAGCGGACCTGGTCATCCTCGGTGAGTCTCCGACCTTCGGGATCAGACACGTCTCCCTCGCGATAGATCTTGAAGATTTCGGCCGCGAACCAGCGCTCGACGCTCTTCTGCCTGAGCCGTCTGTGCCGAAGTATCTCCCAGCGCAGAGTGACGATGTCCGCGCAGGCCATGGCCTGCACGAGATCACTCGGCGCAAGCCGCTGCCGGATTGCCTGCGCCATCGCCGCGTAAAGGCACCTGTCCTCCCCCGGCAACAGGACCGGCTCGGACAATTGGTCCTCGAGCGAGGCGAGGCTCATCGTCGGTGCCCCACGGCGCCGCTCGCCCGCCGCTGCGCGTCTCTTCTGCTTGGTCATTGCGGCCTCTCCCGCCGCCTGCGTGCCGCCATGCGCCCTGCACCAATGCCACCGCACGGCGACACTTGCCTGCATGGACTTCCGGTTCTGTTCATCCTGCTTGCCCTTTCGTTGCCTGACCCCCAGACCGTATCTCCCCGAGGGGATGCCACCTTGCCGGGTCGGCAGGTTGGCGAGAGCATTATTGCTCTACTCAAGATACATTCTCTGATTAAGTGACTTTCGTCCGACGCACAAGATGGCGTGCGGTGGCGGCTCCTGCGCGCCAGATCTCGTGGTTTTTGCGCCACGGGTCATTGAGCGGGGTCCCCCGGCGCGGCACATCCGGACGGCGGTGGCCGTAGAGGACACCCTCGCGCGACACCACATCCACCGCTCGACACCCGCCCGCCCGGGACAGGCCACGGGGCTGACACGCGCCTGTCTCGACCGCTTCCGCGCAGGACAGCCGGGCATGCCCCCGGGGCCTGCGCAACCGCGTCATGCCTGCCTCGGCCGAGAGCTTGTGACCTCATGAGCGGCACTTGTGGTCTCCGGGTTCCGTGCCGAACAAAGGAAGCTCTACTCGATCCGCCGATCGTCATCTGCCCGGCCGAGCACGCGCCCGACGAGCCAGGTATGCGGATGACCAGGAAATCCGGCGCCAAATCTCCGGATGAGCGTCGAATAGGCGTAGCCCAGTTCCGAAGCCCTGTGGGCCTCCTCCGGGTTCGACACGCATCTGAGGACAAGGCCGCCGCCCTTGGGGGCGAGTTCGAGGTCTGCCGAACGAAGAGCCTCCTGCAGTTCGCCCCATGAGGAGGAGGCACGCACCGCCGCCTTGAACCTGGCAGGTAGCGTCCCGTTGCCCGTCGCCTGTCCGGTGGGAGCCTTGCCTCGTCCCCCTGCCGGTGCCGCATCCCCACGCGTGCCGGAGATTGGCTCGAACACCAGCTCCGGCAGCACCACGCGCCATGTGTCGCGTTTGAGCTGCGCCTGATACGCCTCCAGAGAATCTTCGCGGAACCGCGTCGAGATCGCGTAGACACTTGCGTGAAGGAACCGGGCTCCCGCTGGCGGTGCAAACTTCTTCGCGAGTTGACAGACGACCCTGCCCTCGCGGTCCGCCATCACCCATCGACCGCCCCGTTCGGTCAAGGTGAGGGGGTCTTCCGGCTCGAGGCGTTCCAGAGATGCCAAGGACGGATTTCCCGCATGCAATCGCCCGGCAAAACTCAGATCGACCTCGGACGGGCCCAGCGTCCTGTAGAGCTTCCGACATTCCGAAACATCGAGGCAAGCCTCCCGGCGCGCCCGGATCAGGAAGGCTTCATCGTTCAGGCCGTCGAGGATCGGATGCCCATCCCCCATGGTCACGAGCGCGAGGCTGCGCCGGGCCCGCGTCATGGCCACATAGTAAAGCCTGCGCGCCGCGTCCCGGTCCTCGCCGTTCGATCGTTTCTCCCACGCCCCATCGAGCACCACCACGTCGTCGAACTCGAGCCCCTTGGCGCGGTGGGCGGAAAGAAGGAGCAGACCATTCTGGCGCCTGCGGACATCGCGCCCCCATTCGGCAAGCCATTCGAGGACGTCCTTCCGGTCCGTCTCGCGGTCCCCGATCTCGCGGACAAACTCCTCGACGCCGCCTCGAAGGATGGACCACCAGGGGCCCTCGGGCTGCGCCTCCATCCAGGCTGCAAGCTCCGAGACATGAAACCCGGATCGATCGCGGGCCCTGAGCCAGTTGATGAGAGCCTGGGTTTCCCGCAGCCGCCACACGTTCGGCAGGTCGGCATTGGCGGTCTGGACCGGGATGCCGCGTGCCTCGCACAAGCTCCGCACGGGTTGCAGATAGCTCCATTCCCGCGCGATGATCGCAGCCTTCGCCCAGTCCCAGTCTGGAATGGTCCTGGCGAGGCGCTCCAGTTCCCCGACCGCCATGACGGCCTGTGTGAGCCGGTCACCGGCCTTCGTCAGCACCTGGACACGTCCCCTCCCGACGCTGTCCAGGCGCTCCAGTGCGCCGCCGGCGCGATCGTCCTTGCGGGCCCGGTTCACGGTGATGTCGTGTCCCGCCTTCATGCGTTCCGCAGCCGGCGCGATCACATGGTTCGCGGCGTGGATGATGTTGGCCGTCGAGCGGTAGTTCTCGATCAGGTGACTGGGCTGGGCCCGGTAGTCCTCCTCGAAGCGACGGATGAACTCCACGGAGGCGCCCGTGAAGGCGTAGATGTTCTGGTCGTCATCGCCGACCGCAAAGAGGCTCAGGCGCCGGTCCTCGTCCTCGGCGGAGCGCCCGGCAACGGCGGCGATGAGTTCATATTCTTCCGGACCGATATCCTGATACTCGTCCACGAGGATCCAACGATAGCCCTCGACGAGCGTCTCGCGCTGGGCCTCTGCCTCGTCGCGCGACAGGCCCTCGCCCTTCAGAAGGGCAATGGCCTGCGCCATGATCTCGTCGAAATCGACGCTCTCGACCTTTTCCGCGCGCTTCGCGAAACTCGCCCCCACCATCCGCATCGCGAGCCCATGACAGGTCGAGATGGTCACACCGCGGGCATCGTCCCCGATGAGCTCGAAGAGCCGTCGCCGGATCTCTGTCGCGGCATGGCGATTGTAGACGAGAGCCAGAATACCACGCGGGTTTTCCCGCTTCACACGAATGAGGTAGGCGATCCGGTGGACAAGCACCCGTGTCTTGCCGGACCCGGGTCCCGCCAGAACAAGGACATTCGTCTGCTCGCGGTCGTCCGCCACGATCCGTGATTGATTGGCATTGCCGAGAGCCTCGACGATCCGGCGCCAGGATGCGGGCGTGGTCTGGCGACGCAGCTCCGGGCCCCTGCCCGGCAGCCATTTGTGAACGAAGGCGTCCCGATCGAGCGTGAAGTACTCCTCTGCGAGCCTCAGCGCATCGCTCATGGAGCCCAGGCCACGCTCGGCATAGGACCCCATGATATGGGTCTGGAGAGCCTGCTCCTGATAATGGAGCTTGAGGGGCTCGAAGTCTGCTTCCGTGAAGTGCCGCGTTCCGGGTTCGAGATGAACCGTCATGGCAGGCCGGAAGACCGTCAGGCCTTTTCCGAGGGTTACGACCCCCTGCTCGTGAAGCCAGAGAAGCGCGCGGTCGAGGAGCCTTGTTGGATCGTTGACCGCACTGGAGAGCTCGAAATCACTGTTCAGGGACGCCATCAAGGCCCCGAGCGTTGTCTCGATCTGGATATCCTTGCCCCTCGCCTTCTCCGGTGCGGCGGTCTGGAGCGCCGTCAGCAGGACCCGCCCGGCCAGGCGCCGGATCTGCGCCGTGACCGAGAGCGCCTGCCAGGTTCGGCGGAGCCGGAGCGATAGCGTCTCCCGATCGATCTTGCGGACCTCGAGGCTTCCGACGCCTTCGCTCTCATCGCGCCCGTCCCGCGCAATCCCGCGGACAAGCTTGTCCACGATGTCCGGCCGGACGGCTGCATGACCGGCGTCTCGCAACTCCTGTGAGGCGAGTTTCAGGTTGAGCGTCGAGGCCGCACCGAGCTCGAGATCAGGCGCGAACTCGCGCAGCTTCTCGATCAGGTCGTTCTCGAGGCTGTTCGCCTCCAGAAGACGCTTCTCCGAAGACTCCTCGACGCCGAGGTGCACGAAGACCGTGATCGCCGTATCATTCGACGCGATGCCAAGCGTCTCGAGATCACTCAGCGCCTTGCGCATCTGGCCCGGCGAGAGGCCCGCGATACCGCAGAGCTCGTCGGTCGAGATGCCCTTGTCCGGGGGCGCGCTGATGAGGCTCTGGACGAGGGCCTTGAGCTTCAGTCGGTAGCCCCCGGTCAGATCTGCCTTCGCGATGATCCTTTCGGCGTCTTCGAGGTTCCGGACCCGGAGGCAGGCGGGGAAGACGCGGATACGGTTCTCCTCCCGCTTCAAGAGCACGGCCTCTTCAAGCCAGGACACGGCCGTCTTCACGCGCGTGTCGTCTGTTGCAGTGTCCCGGTCGAACTCGAGATCCTTCTCCTCTCGGACGATCTCACCAGGCGTGGCGACCACCTCGCCCTTCTGCTTCATCCGTCGGTCGAGGCGACGGAGGGATTTCAGGACCGCGCCGATCTCGCGCTTTTCGAGCCGGGACCGGGCCGAGAGACTGAACTGGCGCTCGATGTCGTCGCGGCTGAACAGGAGGATGCACCGGGCGTGATCCCGGTCCCGACCGGCACGGCCGGCCTCCTGCAGATAATTCTCGAGGGAGCCCGGAATGTCGGCGTGAACAACCAGTCGGATGTCGGGCTTGTCGATCCCCATGCCGAAGGCATTGGTGGCGGCGATGACGCGCAGCTCGCCATCGGCAAAGGCCGTCTGCACGTCGTGCTTCTCTTCCGGCTTCAGGCCGGCGTGATAATGCGCCGCGGCAAAGCCGCGCTCCTTGAGGAACGCCGCGACCCGCTCGGTCGCGGACCGCGTCGAGCAGTAGACAATCGCGCCAGAGGTGCCGGATTTCGGAAGAGCCTCCTCGAGGACGCCGACGACATCTCCGAGCTTCTTGCCCTTGTCGGTCGGAATGATCTCGAAGGAGAGGTTCTCGCGGACGGCACCACCGTCGAGCAGCTCGAGGGCGACGCCGAGCCTCGACTGGAAATGCGCCGTGATGTCCTCGATGACATCGGGCTTCGCGGTCGCCGTCAGACAGAGGATCGGCGCCGGGTCCTCCGCGCCCGAATATTCCTTGATGAAGCGACCGACGTATCGGTAGTCCGGGCGGAAGTCGTGCCCCCATTTGGAGACGCAATGTGCCTCGTCGAGCACCCACAAGCCCACTTCGCGCTGGTTGAGGACCGAGCGGACTGACGGGCTGCGGAGCTGCTCGGGAGAGATCAGCAGCATCGCCGCATCGCCGAGGCGCACCTGGGTCAGGGCCTCCTGGCGCTCCGGCATCGAGAGCATGCCGTTGATCGTCACGCAGGAGGTAATGCCCTGCCGGCGCATCCCCGCCGCCTGATCCGCCATCAGGGCAACCAGGGGAGAAATCACCACGGTCAGGGCACCGGTCTTGGTGAACTGCGACAGCGCCGGCAACTGGTAGCAGACAGACTTGCCGGTTCCGGTGGGCAGGATGCCGAGGATCGGAGCCTTCGCCAGGGCATGTGCGACGATGGTTTCCTGCAGAGGCTTGCCATCGGCCCCCACGGGGTTCGGTCGGAACCCCTCGAACCCGAACCATTGCTTCAGAAGCCCCCGGGGATCGTTCTGTGTGCGACACCAGTCGCAGTGGGGATCCGTGCACGGCATATCCCGGAGACGACGCACGAGGCGACTGGCCTCCGGAAACTGATGGCGCACCCAGGGGGGCATCACCGACGCGCCGCCGGCCACCGAGATCCAGGCCAGCGCATAGGCGAGCGGCCAGCCGTTTCGCGCGGCTTCGGGGATGACCGTCTCGATCTGATGGACGCAGGCGGCGCCCGAAAGAAGACGGCGTGTCGCCGTTTGCGCCTCCGCGGGACCCGGACGGCGCGCGCCCCGCACAAGCGTGAAGACCTCGTCAAAGCCGGCGGGGTCAGGATGCGTCGTCGTCAGATAATGATAGGCCCGCGTCGTCTCCGGGTCGGCGTGATCGATCGCGCAGAGCGCCTCGACCTGGTTGCCGAGGATGGTCAGCACCAGCCTGGCATCCAGCTCGGGGTCATTGACGTGGCCGGCCTGCAGGCGGCCGTCCTGATAATGTTTCACCAGATGATGGTAGGGGTTTCGGGGGAAGGCGAGCGGGTTGAGCCAGAGCGTGTCGATGATCGGCTTTCTCAGAAGACGCAGATCGCGCTTCGCGGCTTCCAGGTGACGCGCA
>CAZPOK010000175.1:0-7081 GCA_964587905.1 uncultured Rhodobacterales bacterium
GCCGGGTAACGCCCGGGCGGGGAAACCCGACGGAAAGCGCCACAGAAAACAGACCGCCCGTCGAACCCGAGGTTCGCCAAAGGGTCTTCGACGGGTAAGGGTGAAACGGTGGGGCAAGAGCCCACCGCGGACCTGGCGACAGGGACGGCACGGCAAGCCCCACCGGGAGCAATGCCGAATAGGGGCCTCGCGCCGGCTGATCCCTCCGGGGATATCGCGGCAGGGACGCTTCAGCCCGAGAGGCCCGGGTTGGCAGCTTGAGCCCGCCGGCAACGGCGGGTCCAGAGGAATGGTCATCCATCCCTGCAAGGGGAGGACAGAATCCGGCTTACAGGCCGTCCGCGCAAATCTCCTCCGACTGCCGACCGGGGGCCCGGTCGCGCCCGTCGGTGCGTCGCATTCCGCCCGGCCATATTCCTGTTATGATGACGCGCGAGTATTTCACGTCACTTTGGGAGATTGGACATGAGTTTCGTACGCACATTGGCCACGCTGGCCGCCGGCTTCGCCGTGGCCAAGGGCTATGACAAGTACAAGGGACTGGGCGGCATGGCCGGTGTCCGGAAGGAAATGCAGGAGAACGAAGCGGTCCAGAGCGCCACCGATCAGGTCGGCGCGATGCTGTCGAAGGTTGGCGTGCCGGGTGGTGGCGACGGCATCCGCAAGATGATGGACCAGTGGCTCGGCACCACCGAGCAGGCGGGAGAGGCGGCGGCGGCCGGCTTTGGCGGGCTTCTCGCGGCGATCACCGGAGCGGCCGCGGGCGGAGCCGAGCAGGCGGGCGAGATGATGGACGCCGTCACCGGCAAGACCGGCGCGACCGCCGCCATGGAAGACAACGCCCGGCTGATGATCCGCGCGATGATCCAGGCGGCGAAGGCCGACGGCGAGATCGACGAGGGCGAGCGGGCGCGCATCCTGGAAAAGCTCGGCGACATCGGACCGGAGGAACGCGCCTTCGTCGAGGCCGAGATGGTGAAGCCGGTGGATATCGAGGCGCTGGCCTCCGATACCGGCGACCGGATGAAAGCGCAGGTCTACGCGATGTCGCTCATGGCGATCCGTGTCGACAAGGCGTCCGAAGCCGCCTATCTCGACGGGCTCGCCAATGCGCTGGGACTGTCCGACGAGGCGCGGAACGCAATCCACGGTGCAATGGGCCTCGCCTGAGCGAACCCGCTTGACTTGCGGTGCGCCGCCGGTAAAAGGCGGGCTTCGAGGAATTTCAGGGCGCGCCCATCGGGGCGCCCCTAGAGGAGATGACCCATGGCGAAGCCGACGACCATCAAGATCCGTCTGAACTCGACCGCGGACACGGGCCACTTCTACGTGACCAAGAAGAACGCCCGCACGATGACCGAGAAGATGACCGTGCGGAAGTACGATCCGGTCGCGCGAAAGCATGTCGAGTACAAGGAAGGCAAGATCAAGTAATCCTGCCCTTCGGGCTGTGAACGGCCTTCCCCGGGGGAGGCCGTTTTTGCGTAGGCCTGCTGCGGAAGTCCTTTCCTTTCCCGGGGCCGCCCTATCTGCGCAACATGGGCACCGGTTCGATCACTCTCAGATCTGCCACAAGCCGCGATGTCGCGGCGGTCGACGCGCTGCTGTCGCGAAGCTATCCCAGACTGCTCAAGACGGATTACCCGCCGTCGACCATCGTCACGGCGGTGCCGCTGATCAGCCGGGCCAACGCGTCTCTCGTGACCTCGGGCACCTATTACGTGGCCGAGGCCTCGGATGGTTCGCTGCTCGGCGCGGGCGGCTGGACGCCCTCGTCCCGGACACAGGGCGCGGCACAGGTCCGTCACCTCGCCGTCGACTGGCGCCATCAGCGCGAGGGGATCGGGCGGCGCCTGATGATGGGCATCTTCGCCGAGGCACGACTACAGGGTCACCGCCGGCTCGACGCGCAGGCGACGCGGACGGCGGTGCGGTTCTACGCGGCGATGGGTTTTGAGAACATGGGCGAGATCATCGTGCCGCTCCGGCCGGGGATCGAGTTTCCGGCAGTGCTGATGCGCCGGTTTCTCTGACGCGCCGGGCGACCGCCGTGTTGTGGCGCCTGAATGACGATACACGAAAAAGGCCGGCGAAATCGCCGGCCTTCGTGTTTCGGGGACCGCTTCGGTCTATTCGCGGCTGCCCATGAATTGCAGCAGGAACATGAAGAGGTTGATGAAGTTGAGGTACAGGCTCAGCGCGCCCATGATCCCCGACTTGTCCAGCCACTCCTGATCCATGTGCTGCGCATGCGCGATGTAGTCGGTCTTGATGCGCTGCGTGTCGTAGGCGGTGAGGCCCGCGAAGATCAGCACGCCGAGGATCGACACCGCGAACATGATCGCGGGCGACTGCAGGAACAGGTTGACGATCATCGCAACGATGAGGCCGATCACGCCCATGATGAGGAACGATCCCCAGCCGGAGATGTCCTTTTTCGTCGTGTAGCCCCAGAGTGACAGCCCCGCGAAAGCGATCGAGGTCACGAGGAAGGTCTGCGCGATGGACAGGCCGGTGAAGGCCGCGAAGATCCACGAGATCGAGAGGCCCATGAGCGCCGCGAAGACGTAGAACAGTGCCTGCGCGCCCGCCGCGGACACGCGGTTGATCATCGCGCCGAAGGCGAAGACGAAGATCAGCGGCGCGAACATGGCGATCCAGCCGAGAATGTTCGGCGAGAGCGTGACCGGATCGCGGAAGATCGACAGGAGCGCGGGGCTCGAGCCCACGGCCCATGCGACGCCGGCCGTGACCAGCATGCCCACCGACATGGTCCCGTAGACCTTGTTCATATGGGCGCGAAGGCCCTCATCTATCGCGGCGGCCGTACGAGCGCCTGTCTGCGCACGAGCCGTCTGATACTCAGCCATTTATACCCTCCAAAGGTTCAAGGCGGGCTGACCCCCGAGGTCCGGCCGCCCTTGCCAAGAGTATTTGGCGAATCCGGCCCTCATTTCAAGTCATTCCGTCGATGAAACTCAGCGTTTTCGTCGGGATTGCACGGCTTTGCGATGGTCAGCGCCGCCAGAAGAGCGGCGCGTCCCATATTGCCCTGCGCGCTTCACGCTCCGCCTCCGCGCGCGTCAGGCCGAGATCGGTCAGGAGGTGATCGTCGAGCTGCGCCAGCGACCGGCGCTGCCGCCAGACGCCGAGAGCCTGTCCGACGCGGCGCCAGAGACGTCCGGCGAGCGGGGAATCGCGGTGAATGGCCTGGCGGGAGTGTACCTGGGACGACATGAGAGCTTTCCTTCGAATCTCGTGATGCTTTGCAGTGAGAACATGATTTCCGTTGATGTATCTGCCACTCTGTGTTTGATAAGTGAAACGAATGTTTTTGAACTGCGGCATCACGGAAATCGATATGACGCGAAATCTCGACATGACATCCCTCCGGTCGTTCGTTGCCGTCGCCGAAACCGGCGGCGTCACCCGGGCGGCGGGGCTTCTCAACCTCACGCAGTCGGCCGTTTCCATGCAGCTGAAGCGCCTCGAGGAGGCGTTGGGCCTTGCGCTTCTCGATCGGGCGGGCAGGGGGATCGCGCTGACGCCTTCGGGCGAGCAGTTGCTGGGGTACGCCCATCGGATGCTCGACATCAACGACGAGGTGTACCGGCGCCTCACCAGCCAGTCCTACGAGGGCGAGGTCAAGCTCGGCGCACCGCACGACCTCGTCTATCGCGTGATCCCTCAGATTCTCAAACAGTTCCACGCCACCCATCCACGGATGCGGGTCATCCTGAGTTCGACGATGACCCGGACCCTCAAGGAGCAGTTCGCGCGCGGCGAACTCGACATGATCC
Source organism: uncultured Rhodobacterales bacterium (assembly GCA_964587905.1). Taxonomy (GTDB): domain Bacteria; phylum Pseudomonadota; class Alphaproteobacteria; order Rhodobacterales; family Rhodobacteraceae; genus DAINOF01. The sequence goes on from CAZPOK010000175.1 coordinate 3,801, forward strand.
TGACCACAGAGGCGGCGCCGGTGGAGGGCGCTGAAACCCTGACGACCCTGCCGCTCCTCTGGGTTGGCGCGCCGGACGGACAAGCGTGGAAGGAGCGCCCGCTGCGGTTCGCCTCCGAGCCGCTCTGCATCTTCCGGCCCTATGTCTTTCGCGCCCTGAACGCGGCCGGGATTCCGTGGGAAATGGGTGTCGAATCCGACGCCACGCGCGCCGTCGAGGCCGGGGTCGAGGCCGATCTGGCCGTCTACACGCAACTCGGGGGCCTGACGCCGCCCACGATGGCGCCCATCGCGCACGGCGGGACCCTGCCGGAGCTTCCGTCCTTCGCCGTCAACTTCTACCGCGCCGAAACCGCGCGAGGGCCGGCGCACGACGCGCTCGCCGACATTATCCGGACCGGCTACCGGACGCTCAACCCGGGATCGACACAACGACCTTCCCGGTCGCTCGCCGCGACCGGATGAGGTCCAGCGCCTCCACCGACCTGTCGAAGGGCAGGAGGTGGCTCACCTGCGGTCTGAGCCGCCCCTCGGCGTACCAGTCGAGCAGGGTCTTCAGGCTGTCGCCCAGCACCTCGGGCGCGAACGTCAGGTATCCGCCCCAGTAGAGGCCGATCACCGAGACGTTCTTCACCAGAAGATGGTTCGCCGGGATCTGCGGCACGTCGCCGCTCGCGAAGCCGATCGCGAGGATCCGGCCCTCGGGGTTCGTCGTCCGGAGCGCCGCCCGGAACTGGTCTCCGCCGACCGCGTCGAAGACAACGTCGGCGCCGCCGAGGGCCCTCACCTTCTCCCGGATGTCCTCCGCCTCGCTGTCGATCAAGTGATGCGCTCCGCACGTGGTGGCTGCTTCGAGCTTCGCCCTGCCGCGCGCGCAGGCGATCACGGTGGCGCCCATCAGCGCGCCGATCTCCACCGCCGTCAGGCCGACGCCGCCGCCCGCGCCGAGGACGAGGAGCGTCTCTCCGGGCCTGAGGCCCGCCCGCCGGCCGAGCGCGATGTGGCTCGTCCCGTAGGCGATCTGGAACCCCGCGGCCTCCTCGAAGCTCATGGTGTCGGGGATCGGCAGACAGCGCGACGCCGGAAAGGCGCCGTATTCGGCGAGCCCGCCATGGCCCGCAAGGACAGCGACGCGGGATCCGGGCCGCGGGCCCTCGGTTCCGGGACCCAGCGCCTCGACCACACCGGCGAGTTCCATTCCGAGGGTGAACGGCGGCTCGGGCATGTCCTGATACCGCCCGTCGATCATCAGCAGATCGGCGAAATTCAGCCCGCATGCCGAAATCCTTACAAGCACCTCACCCGGGCCGGGTGAGGGCATGCTAAGCTCGCCCATGACGGGTGCGCGGCGCACCGATTCGATCTGAAGGGCTCTCATTCCGATCTCCCGGCGGTCAAGCTCGACGCAGGTGGGGAAGGAAGAACGCGAGGGCCGGGAAGCGCCCTCCCGTTCGCTGAATAGCAGGCCGGAATGCTTGCGATACAGGTTGACCTCGTTATTACGTTCCCAGTTAAGTTGTTGCTAATGAATGATATGTCGCTGTGAAACCAAAAACCTGACCTTTTGGACAGGTTGCGGGGTTGAAGGCTCTCGGGCAACTTAAAGCATAGGTTGAAAGTGGAGGTAAACCAGATGAAGCACCCGGTCGACGTACACGTCGGCAAGCGCGTCAGGCACCGCCGGTGGATGGTGGGTATGACGCAGCAGCAGCTTGCGGAAAAGGTTGGTATAAAGTTCCAGCAGATCCAGAAGTATGAAACCGGCATGAACCGCATCAGCGCGTCGCGCCTGTGGGATATTTCCGAGGCTCTCGGGGTTCCGGTGTCGTTCTTCTTCGAGGGTCTGGAGAGCAGCGCAAAGCCCGGCGAAGAAGCGGCGCCCGCCGATTTCATGGCGGACAAGGAAGCGCTCGAGCTCGTGCGGTCGTACTATGCGATCCCCGAGACGCAGCGCAAGCGTCTCTTCGATCTCGCGCGCGTCCTCAGCGATGTCGCCTGACGCCTGACTTGACCAGAAGGGCGCTGCGGTCTACCCGCGAGGGGACCGCGGTCCGTGGGCGCCCCGATGGCACGTCTTTCTGACGAAACAAAGGCTGAACTCGCCTCCGTCGCCGAAGCGGCGGCAGATGCCGCGCGTCTCGAGACGCTCCGGCACTTCCGCGCGGACGGCCTCACCGCCGACAGCAAAGGTGTCGCGTTCGACCCGGTCACGGTCGCGGATCGCGCGGCCGAGGAGGCGATTCGCAGGGTGATTCGGGCACGCCGGTCCGAAGATGCCATCCTCGGCGAGGAATTCGCCGACGAGTCGGGGTCGAGTGGGCTCACCTGGGTGATCGATCCGATCGACGGCACCCGCGGCTATCTGAGCGGCACGCCGACCTGGGGCGTGCTGATCGCCGTATCGGACGAGGCCGGTCCGCTGTTCGGCATCATCGACCAGCCCTATATCGGCGAGCGGTTTCTCGGCGGCTTCGGACGCGCCGTCTGCATCGGGCCGCAGGGACGCTCCCGGCTCGGGTGCCGGGGGCCGCGTCCTCTTGCCGAGGCCATCCTCTTCACGACCTTCCCCGAGGTGGGCACGGCGGACGAGAGCGCCGCGTTCCGCAGCGTCGCGGGCGAGGTGCGGCTCACCCGCTACGGCATGGACTGCTACGCCTACGCGCTTGTCGCGGCGGGGCAGGTCGACCTCGTCATCGAGGCCGGGCTCCACCCCTACGACATCCACGCGCCGATCGCCGTCATCGAGGCCGCGGGCGGCGTCGTCACGAACTGGACGGGCGGCCCTGCCCACGAGGGCGGTCGGGTGATCGCAGCGGCGAACCGCGCGGTCCACGCAGAGGCGCTCGCGCGGCTCCGGGACGTCGCCGGCTGAGGCGGTTCCGGCCGGTGCCGCGGGGCCGTTGCCGGATTCTCCTGGGGGATTGCGGATCATGTATCGCCGTTCTGGCTCGAACGCTCCACCTCGCGGCCCGCGACGAACGTCGCCCGGATAGCCCGGTCATCGCCCATCATGATGGTCGGAAAGCTGGCCTCCCAGATATCGTCGGCCCGTGCCGCGCGCTGCGAAATGGCGGGGGTCGAGGCAAGGTCGAGGACGACGATGTCCGCCTCCATCCCCGCCGCGAGGGTTCCGATCCTGTCGTCCATCCTGAGCGCCCTGGCCGAACCGGCCGTCGCGAGCCAGATGAGCTCCGCCGGGTGCAGAGCCCGGCCCCGGAGCTGCGAGATCTCGTAGGCCGCGGCCATCGTGCGCAGCATCGAGAACGAGGAGCCGCCGCCGGT
>CAZPOK010000176.1:0-7048 GCA_964587905.1 uncultured Rhodobacterales bacterium
CGGGGTGGGAAGCCCCCGCCGCCGCACCGCAAATTCATCGCCCGCCCTGCGGGCGCCAAAAATTCATAGCGCACTCAAAGGCAAAGCGCCGCAGAAGACGCATTAACGCAGGATGAACGAGTGGTTTCTCGCACGTTCAACCCGTTGATTTATACAGGTGGTTGGATGGGTAGGGGTTTGGATCGGTCCGCGGCTCGCCGCGTGACCGAGACGGAGGACTGAATGGTTCGACCCCTGTCGACGCATGCCGTCCGTGTGAAGCGGAGCGCAAGCAGACATCTCCTCGAAGAAGCCGGTGCGATGACCGTCGAGTTCGTGATCTGGTTCACGACCTTCATCCTCATTCTCGGCGTCGTTCTGGATGCGGCAATGGTGCTCTACGGCCGGACGAGCGCCCTGAAGGTGGTGCAGGACGCCAATCGGCTCCGGTCAATCGGGCAGATCGAGACCGATGTCGGAACGGCCGCGTTCATCCAGGACGTTCTCACGCACAACATCACCGACGACGCGGTCGTGGCGAGCGGCGTCACGGCGGGAATTCTGACCAGCTCGGCGGAGTTTCCGATCCGTGACCTCGAGCTATTCGGATTTCTCAGCGGCCTGAGCGGGAACTTCACTATCAAGGTGGGTGCCCAGCATATGGTCGAGAACTGGGAGGTCTGAACATGACGAAGACACGCAGAATGTTTCGTCGCTTCCGCCAGTGCGAGCGGGGCTCGATTTCCGCCGAGGCCGTGTTGTGGTTCGGCGGCATGGTCATCGTCTCCGCCTTCATGGTTGATGCGGCGAATATCTTTCACACCCAGTCGACAGTCCTTCGTGTGATGCAGGACGGCAACCGCAACCTCTCGGTTGGCAGGCTAGAGACCGCTGCGGAAACCGAGAGCTACATCGAGGCGCGGCTCGCGGCGATCTCGACCCGCGCCCAGGCGACGAGCACCATTAACGCCAGCGGCGATATCGTGACCACCTCGGTGCGGCTGCCAGCCGCCGATGCGCAGCTCATCGGTCTTTTCGGTTCGCTGAATGGCGCGGAGATCACCGTATCTTCCAAACATCTCATTGAAAACTGGGGAGCCTGAACAATGCGCTCTGACGATCACCTTCTCGGCCGCGCCCATTCCGAAGACGGCGGGATGACCGCTTTCGGCATCTTCCTGCTGCTCGTCACGCTGATGATCGGCGGCCTCGGTCTCGACGTGACGAACGCCATCCGCGAACGCACGCATCTGCAGGTCGCCGCCGACAGCGCGGCCCACGCCGCGCTCGTCGTGCGCGAGACCCGGTCGGCGAGCGAAGCGAAGGCGGTTGCACTCGATGTCGCGGATGCCGCCATGCCGGCGGCGTTTTTCGGCGATGTTCTGCGCGACGGGGACATCCAGTTCGGCAACTGGGACCCGGTGGCACAGGCTTTCCAGGTCGACAGCAGCTCGAATTCGGCCGTTCTGATCAACATGGAGCGCGTGGCAGGGCGCAACAACGCCGTCAGCACGTTCTTTCTGAAGTTCGCGGGTATCGGCTCGTGGGACGTGCGGCGCCAGTCGGTTTTCGAAACCTACATTCCCACGTGCTTTCGCGAGGGCTTCGTCGCGCAACAGGAAGTCGACGTGACCACGGGCAACACCTATAAGGCCGGCTTCTGCATCCATTCGCAGACCCATGTCGCCGCGAACAACGGCAACACCTACGAGCCGGGCGTCATCGTCTCGATGCCGGACAAGCGGGACATGGTCATTCCGTCGGACGGGTTCACGACGAACCCCGGGCTTCAGGCAGCTCTGCGCGACGGATCCTACCAGCTGCGAATCGTCAGCCGGATCAACGAGATCGTCGCCGGCGTCCAGGATCCGAACTCGCCGCATTACCGCAGCTACATCACCTCGGCGACGCCCGTCGTGATGGACCCGAAATCGACCATAGACGCGCAATGGGTGGAAGGGCGTATTCACACGCTCGATTGCACGAAGCCGAACCAGAAGGTTCAGGCGAAGTCCGGCTCGGTCCAGCGTCGCGGCGTGTTGGTCACCAATTGCCTCCTGCAGTTCCCTGAGGCCGTCACCTTCGAGGATGCGGTCATCGCCAGCACCAACACGGACGCCAAGTCGATCGACGCCGCGCAGTTCTTCACCCTCGGCAAGGATGACAGCTGCGCCAGCAGCGGCGACGGCCAGATCGTGACACTGGGGGGCGTGGCGTTCGCCCAGTCGGTGTCATTCTACGGCGGCCAGGTCATCGCGGCGAAGGACATCGACTTCACCTCCGACGCTCTCGGGGTGGAAGGGATCTCGCTGGTTTCGGGCCAGCGCATCTACGGCACGAGCACCTCGCTCATCGGCTTCTGCGGCGGCGCCGGCATGGAGAACAACTTCGTGGCCTGGTACTTCCGCATGGCCGCCTGAACACCGAGCAGTCCGGCCCTGCGCGAATCCCGAAGAAACTGGGTGCCATGCAGGGCCGGCGATATTCCACGCGGGAAACCCGCTCGACCCCGACGGCCACAATTGAGGGCCGGACATTCACCCTCAGGAGACGGAACGATCATGAGACCAAAGCTGCTATTTTCCTTCGCCGCCGCTCTCTCGATCCCGCTCGCCGCATGGGCCGAGGGCGCGCCCGGCGAAGCTGCGACCCGCCCTGACGGCAATGAAGAGGCGCTGCCGTCGGACGGGCTCGCCGAATGTGCCGCGATGCTCGCCGTCGCTTCGGTGCGGTCGAAGAACTTCGTCGACCGCGACGATTTCATGACGGCGTCCTCGGAGTGGTTCGCCGCCTCGGGCGACCTCGCCTCCCGGGAGGGTGCCCTGCCGGAGGTCGAGACATGGGAAGCGAAGGTCGCGACCTGGTCTGGGGAGATCAGGAGCGTTTCGTCGCTGCGGATGCGGTCTGACTGGATGGCTTATTGCGGTACGCTCGCGACGTCATACGGCCTCGACCGGGCACTTTTCGCAGCGGCGAGAGAACGCGGCGACACGGCGGAACCCGCCTTCGAATGACCTTGCGACGTCGCGGCGCTTCGGAACGGCTCGGTGAGATTTGGAAATATTGATTTTTTGCGCTAATGCGGCGTCTTGTTCATCCTGACGCAAGGGAGAAAGTCCTGTTCATGCTTGGTTCAAGTTGGCTCGTTTACTATTGGTCCATGATTAGGTTCGCGTCCACGGTGGTGCTACTGACAACAGTTCTCAGCGCGACAGGCGTCGAGGCGCAGGCGCAGGCGCGGGAACTTACACGCGCCGAATTGCGCGAGAATGTCCAGAGCGGGCGGAGCATGAGCTTTGCGCAACTCATCGACCGCACATCGGCCCTGATCGAGGGAGATGTCGTGGACGTGCGCGCGTTTGATATCAGCGGGATCTATTACAAGGTCCTCATAAAGCAGGCGAACGGACGCCTGGTAGCTATCGTTCTTGATGCCGCCAGTGGGGACGCGATGCCGACCCGATCACCCATTGCCGGCCAGGTCATGGCAGCAGCAAGATCGAAAAACGGTCACGGTGCCGACGCGCAATCGGTGAACAGTGCTGTAGCGGGCAGGAAGAACGCAAACAGCGGAAACGCCAGCGGTCAGGGCGATCGAGAGAACCATAACGCAAACAGAGGCGGCGGGCCGGCGAACAACAATGCCGAGCGCGGCTCTGACAACCGTAATGCTTCCGGAAGTACGAATGGCGGAGGCGGCGGCGGCGGAGACAAGCGCGGCGGTGGCGACGGAAAGGGCAAGTAATTGCCATAATTCCGCCTTCCGATGCATCTAGCCTTTCAGCATGAGAATACTTGTTGCAGAAGATGACGCTGTCCTCAGTCAGCAGATCAAGTCCTGTCTGGTCATGGAGGGCCATGCCGTAGACGTCGTTGCGAACGGGGAAGAAGCGTTATTCATGGGCTCTGTCGAGCCCTACTCGCTTGTCGTTCTCGACATCGGCCTGCCAGAACGTGACGGTATTTCCGTCCTCAAGAAATGGCGCGCGGAAGATGTCGATGCCGCAGTGCTCATACTGACGGCGCGCGACGGCTGGTCGGACAGGGTAGACGGGCTCGATGCCGGCGCCGACGACTACATGACGAAGCCGTTTCATATGACGGAACTCAATGCGCGCATTCGGGCGATGTTGCGTCGCAAGTCCAATCATCGCAACCCGGTCTTCCGGTCCGGACCCATCACTCTCGACACCCGCTCGCAACAGGTCGCTAACAATGGTGTGCCGGTGTCGCTGACCGCACAGGAACTCGCCGTCCTCTCCTACCTGTTCCATAGCGCTGGACGAATGGTCTCGCGTACCGAGTTGTCCGAACAGATCTACGATTATAACAGTGACCCCGACTCGAATACGATCTCGGTCTTCGTGAACCGGCTGCGCAAGAAACTCGGCAAGGGTCTCATCATGAGCGCACGGGGCCGAGGTTATCAGATTCTGACGGACTGATGCACACCCTTCAGCGGCGCGTGATCCTCGGTGGAGCGATATGGGCCGTCGCTGCGACACTCATCGGGACGCTCGCAGTCTTTTACGTCTTTGACCGGCTCGGGGATCGCCGGTTCAATTCGATTCTCGAGGAACGTCACACGCAGGTGGTTGCCGCGCTCGGAAGTCTACAATCTGTCGACGGACTCGAGACCTTCCTTACCGATCCGACCTATCGACGCGCCTATTCCGGCCGCTACTGGCAGGTCGTCGACGCCTACGGCCGCATCGTTACCTCGCCCTCTCTCTTCGATATGGAATTGCCGGTGCCACGGACGCCGCACGCCTCCATGGAACTTTGGGAAGGAAACGGCCCAACCGGGCCCGTCCGCGGCCTGCATCAGCTCATCACGATCCAGGATGGAACATCATGGACGGTGACAGTCGCAGCGAGCCTCTCCGGCCTCAACGCGGAACGCGACGAAATGGGCCGTAGCATCGCCGTCGCCTTCGGGTTCGTCGGGGTTCTCGGTATCGCGGGCGCCGGTTTGCTGACGTCGGTTCTGGTATCACCCCTGCGCAAGCTGCAGCGCGACGTGATTAATCGCTGGGAATCCGGGAAATCACTCGTGCCGGCGGATTATCCGGCCGAGGTCGCGCCGCTCGTCGCCGATATCGATGAATTGCTCAGCCGAAATCGCAATATCTTGTACCACGGGCGTCGTCAGGCCGCTGATCTCGCACATTCGCTCAAGACCCCTTCGGCGTCGTTGCGCAACGAATTGCATACTCTGCGCCGGAAGGGCGACGATATCCGACCACTCTTCGAGGCGCTCGATCGCATTGATGCGCAGATCAAGCGGTCGCTGGCGCGGATGCGTGCGACAAGCGCGTCGTATGACGTTCAGGCGGAAACGGATGTTGGCGTGGCGGTGAGGAGGCTGGAAAGATTGTTTTGCGCCCTGCCGGACAGTTCGGACAAGACGTTCAAGGTGGACCTTGAACAGGACCTCAAGGTCGCCGTCGATGCTCAGGATCTTGAAGAGATGCTAGGTAACCTTCTCGATAACGCATTCAAATGGTGCCGGGCGGAAGTGCATCTGATCGTCGACGCCGATGCCACGGAGGTTCGGCTGTCGGTGGAAGACGACGGCCCGGGTATCGCCGCATCGCGCCGGGCTGTGGCTCTCCAGCAGGGCGCACGCCTCGACACTTCTGTGCCCGGTACGGGTCTTGGTCTTTCGATCACGAACGATCTCGTCCAAGCTTACGGCGGGACCATCGAACTATTTGAATCCGGAAACCTCGGCGGATTGCGCGTTTGTGTCCGTCTCCCGCGTGGAAAGCTGCTGGGTCGGGCTCTTCAGTCAACCGGGCATACGTGATCTCTTAGGGATCGGGGCAGCGTCCTGTCCGGCCTTTCCGCCCGACGGTGGGAGGCTCAGATAAACTTTCGCTCGTACAGATGGAAGCATCGGGCTTCCTGGTGCCTTTCAGGTAATCGGCGTACGACTTCCGGAACATCCTCTCGGCTGCCGGCACCGCCAAGAGGCGAGTACCCTGCCTTGCGGCAGGGAAAGCCCAAATATTCGTTCAGGGAACCGAACCGGAAGCGCGGCGCGAATCGGCGGGGCGGTGGAGGGCAGACCCTGCCACCACCGCCAGAAGCCCATCTTCAGCCTGCCGCGCGGGACGAGGTTGGATGCGATCCGCGAGGTGCGCATAAAGGAGCAGACCTGCTCCGCGGGAGGCGACATGGGCCTGCATCGATCGGGTCCGCGGTCGGCTGTCAGTGTCGGATCGGCATATCTGTCGCGTGTTCAGCCAGCATCGCTCCCCACAGCATCACCAGCCGCAGGGGCGTACCAACGAAGGACGCCTGGTTGCGGACATGATCGAGCTGGTCCGGCAATATGGCCAATACGGCTACCGTCTGATCGCGGCGCTGCTGCGGGATGCTGGCTGGCAGGTCTGCGATGGCCGGATCGAGCGGCTAAGACGACGGGAAGGCCTGAAGGGGCCGGCGAGACAACCAAGCAAGAGCAGGCTCACCTTGCGCGAGACCGTCGACCTCCCGTGCGTTTGGCTCGACGTTCGGGGCTCAGACATCGACTGGCTCTTCTGCCACGTCTACCGCGGCAAGCCTGTCGCTCGCGACCTCAGCACGACCACCGTCAAGCGACTGCTCAAGCAGGCCGCCAAGGGGGCCGGCCTCGATCCTTCAGAGATCAAGGCGTTCAGCGGTCATTCGATGCGGGTGGGCGCTGCTCAGGATCTTCTCATGCGTGGCGTCGACAACGCCGCCATCATGCGGGCTGGCGGATGGAAGTCGGTCAACGTCCTTACCCGCTATCTCGAGCAGGTCGAACACAACGTCTGGGCTTGATTGCCCGACCGCAGGGCCGGGAGCAGGCCTAACGGCCCCTCGCCTTCGACAACGGGCGGGCGTCGGAAGGGACGTGATCTCCGGAGCCCCTTCTCCCAAAGCCCTCATCCGGCGTGCTTTCGCTACACGACGGAGGGACAGAGAAACCCTTACAGGGACATGTATTCGGCCAAGATAAGGCACTTTTTCCAGTGACGATCCATTTCCATGGAGAGTAGCGGCATGAGCTCGTCCAGATGCGGGCAAATGAAGGGACGTC
>CAZPOK010000177.1:0-4823 GCA_964587905.1 uncultured Rhodobacterales bacterium
AACATCGGCATGGCCGAGCGCACGCCCTTGATCCGGGCGATGTAGCAGGCGGTGGAGACGACGCCCCTCCGGCCGCCGCCGATGATGACGGGCTGGTCGCGGAGGGCGGGATCGTCGCGCTTCTCGACGGCGGCGTAGAATGCGTCGCAGTCCATGTGGGCGATGGTGAGGTCGAAAAGCTCGGGGTGTTCGATGACCCTTGGGCGGCCGCAGGCCGGGCAGCGGCGGGCGCTGTCGAAGGTGGTCAGGCAGTCTCGGCAGAGGGCGGGCATTGGGCGAGTATAGACCTGCCGGAGCAGGTCAGGAAGCGGGTGGACCAAGCCGAATTCTTTCGCCGTGTCGCTTGTGGTTGGGGAGAAGGATCTCCATTTACCGACAGGTCAGCGCCCGATCAGGTCAGCCCGCGCGTTCGGCTGATCCTCGTCGCCGGCGCGGCTGCACGAGTAGTACTGCGGCGCATCCGCCAGTTGGTCGATCACAGGCGCGCCGGATACTTGCATCCCTGCCGAAAAAAGGAGACGTTCCGTGGCGACGAAGCACACTCTGTTCCGCGCGTCCAGGTCGCAAACCAAGGCTGAAAGCACGACCATAGTCGCGAAGGGCCTCATTGAAAAAGAGACGGCCGCTCGAGACGCGAAGACAAGTCGTCTGCGCGCGGCCCGCCTCGAACACGAGGCGTTCGCGCCGAAGGCCGAAACGCCGGCGACGAAGCGAAAACCATCGACAAGAAAGCGAACCGAACCCTGACGCACATCCCCGATCCCGCCCGCTCGCCTGCCCATGTCTCGAACGAGCCTCACGATGCACGCGATTGGGTCGCCATCCTTTCGCGGTACCGTGAGCCGTCACATTGGCGAAGCGGCTGGGAGCTGTTCGTCACGGTCGGGCCGTTCGTGGCTCTCTGGGCGCTGGCCTGGTGGAGCGTGGATGTCAGCTATGTACTCGCCGCCGCGCTTTCCGTCCTGAATGCGGGGTTTCTCGCCCGCCTTTTCATGATCCAGCACGACTGCGGCCACGCGTCCTTTTTCAGGAACAGAGGCGTGAGCGACTGGATCGGCCGAGCGATCGGGGTGTTGACGCTCACCCCCTACGACGTGTGGCGCCGAACCCATGCGGTTCATCACTCTTCGGCCGGGAACCTGGAGAAGCGGGGAATGGGTGACGTCCTGACGTTGACGGTGACCGAATTCCACAGCCTCTCCGCTTTCCACCGCTTGCGGTACCGCCTCTACCGCCACCCGCTGGTCCTGTTCGGGCTCGGCCCCTTCTACCTTTTCTTCCTTCAGAACCGGCTCCCGGTCGGCCTCATGCACGATGGCGCGCGGTATTGGGTCAGCGCGATGGGAACCAACGCGGCACTCGCGGTTCTCGTCGGCGGCATAGGCTACTTCGGCGGGATCGCTGTCCTCTTGGTGGTGTTCGTGCCAATGACGCTCGTTGCGGCCTCCATTGGCGTCTGGATGTTCTATGTCCAGCACCAGTTCGAGGACACGAGCTGGGACCACGAACCAGCCTGGCAGCTCCATGATGCCGCGCTTCACGGCAGCTCGCACTACGTCCTGCCGGGCGTACTTCGCTGGTTTACGGCCAACATCGGTGTGCATCACGTTCACCACCTGCAAAGCCGCGTCCCGTTCTACCGTCTGCCGGAAATCCTGCGCGATCATCCACAACTCGCCGAGGCTCAGCGCTTGACCATGCGGCAAAGCCTCGACTCCGTGGGCCGGCAGCTCTGGAGCGAAAAAAGTCGGCGGCTGATTTCCTTCGCTGAGGCACGGACCGGTTGAAGCCTCTCGAAGTCGCTGTTTCGCAATTCGACTGACGGGCGCCCCCAGGCGGTGCTCCGCCCGGTGTTACTGGTCCTGACCTCCGATGACCCGGCAAACTGGAGACTGGTTGATCCATCCTCCTGCCGATTGCCCGCATCTTGCAGGACGTGGGATGCCTTGGAGACGGGGCTTTGGGCGTGGTTTGTTTCGCAAATCCCGAAAGCCGCCTGAACGACGCCTTATTGTTGCCCGACCTGCATGATGTAGTTCTCGCGCGCGGGCAAACCTGCGGGACATTTCGAGAGGGACGTATGGATCAAGTCATTCCGGGGCTGAGCGGCGGCGGCATCACGACGCTTCTGCTCGCGGGCTTCATCATTCTGAGCATCTTCCTGGCGGTGAAGATCGTGCCGCAGTCGGAGAAGTTCGTGATCGAACGCTTCGGCCGGCTGAAATCGGTTCTGGGGCCGGGGATCAACTTCATCGTGCCGTTCCTCGACAGGGTGGCGCACAAGGTGTCGATCCTCGAGCGCCAGCTTCCGACGGCGAGCCAGGACGCGATCACGATGGACAACGTGCTGGTGAAGGTCGACACGAGCGTGTTCTATCGCATCCTCCAGCCGGAGAAGACGGTCTACCGGATCCGCGACGTGGATGCGGCGATCGCGACGACGGTGGCTGGGATCGTCCGGGCCGAGATCGGCAAGATGGAGCTCGACCAGGTGCAGTCGAACCGGTCGGCGCTGATCGACACGATCAAGGCGTCCGTCGAGGACGCGGTCGACAACTGGGGCATCGAGGTGACGCGGGCGGAGATCCTCGACGTGAACCTCGATCAGGCGACGCGGGACGCGATGCTCCAGCAGCTCAACGCCGAACGCGAGCGGCGGGCGCAGGTGACGCGGGCCGAGGGCACGAAGCGGGCAGTCGAGCTGCAGGCCGACGGCGACCTTTACGCCGCCGAGCAGGAGGCCAAGGCCAAGCGCGTGCTGGCCGAGGCCGAGGCGTTCTCGACGGCGGTCATCGCCGAGGCGATCAAGGAGAACGGGCTCGAAGCGGCGCAGTATCAGGTCGCGCTGAAGCAGGTCGACTCGCTGAACGCGCTCGGCAACAGTCAAGGCAAGCAGACGATCATCCTGCCGGCGGCGGCGCTCGAGGCGTTCGGCGATGCGTTCAAGCTTCTCAGGGGGCGGGCGTGATGTGGTCGGAATGGTGGATCTGGATGTCCGGCGCGGTGGTGCTCGGCATCCTCGAGGTGATCGTGCCGGGCTATGTCTTCGTGGGCTTTGGCGTGGGCGCGGCCGTAACCGGGCTCGTCTTCCTCGTGGGCGGACCGCTCGCGGCGTGGCTGATGACGTCGTGGTCGATGACGGCGCTGTTCTTCTCCATCGTGTCGCTCGTCGCCTGGATTGCGGTGCGGCTCGTCCTCGGCGTGCGGAAGGGTCAGATCACGACGTTCGACCGGGACATCAACGAGGACTGAGAAAGCTCAGCGCCTGACGAGGGACGACTTGCGCCGCCCGTTGCGCGAACGGCCCGGGGTCCAGTCGATGTCCCGCTTCACCCGGTTGTAGCGGGCGTCCTCGAGCATCACTGCGGTAAGGCCCGTCCAGTAGTAGGCGTAGTACGCCATGAGGACGATGGCGAACGGCAGAAAGATCGCAAGAGGCATGAGGCGGCTCCTTATGTGCTGTTCATGAACGACCGGCCCGATTCCGAGCGGTTGAGGCAATACAGACGACAGATTCGGGCATTTTCGAGGCGGGTGGCCTCTTTTCGTCAGATTTCCCGATGCCACTGTCGGCGAGGGTCCGACAATTCACCGTTTCGGCGGTGATCGTCGGGCGGCGGGGGCTGGAGTCGGGCCGGGACGTGCCGCAACTGCGGCAGGGATCAGCGGCGGCGCTTCATCCTCCGGGCGCCTGTGACCACCTGCGGATTGACCCAGTCGAGATGGGTCTTGAGCCGGGCGTTCCGCATCTCCACGAGGCGCTCTGCAATGACCCTGACCGCGATCAGCGCGAGACCGACGACGACGGTGAGCGCGAAGACTATGAAGATGACGTCGAACATGTTGTTTTTCCAATTCCGAGGCCGCCCCGGCCCCCGTCGGGGCGACAAGGGAAACTTGGGCGAAATCGTGGCGGAAGGCCACAAAGATACGCGACTTCCGCGGTTTCCGTCGGTGAAGACGGGTCAATACCCTTATGGAGGCGGGATTGTCCCGGTAGCAGGTCCGTCAGTCGCGGTTCCGACGCCGGGCCTGCGGCGACGACAACTCGGCGAGGATGGATTCCGCCGCCGCCTTCGGGTCAGCCGCGCGGTGGACCGGCCGGCCCACGACGACGTGATCGGCGCCCGCGGAGATAGCCTCCGCCGGTGTCGTGACCCGTTTCTGGTCGCCGATGTCGGCGCCCGCCGGGCGGACGCCGGGCGTCACGATGAGCCGGTCTCCGGCCTGCGGCAGGGCGCGGATGCGCGCGGCCTCCTGCGGCGAGGCGATGACGCCGTGTGCGCCGGCCTCGAAGGCGCGGGACGCCCGCTCGACGACGAGGTCGGGAACCGCTCCGTCACGGATCAGGCTCGCGTCTAGATCGGCGCGGTCGAGCGAGGTCAGGATCGTGACGGCGAGGATCTTCATGTCGCCGCCGCCCGCGCCCTCGCGCGCGGCGCGGACGACATGGGGGTCGCCGTGGACGGTGAGGAAGTCGAGATCGAACTGCGCGAGCCCACGGACGGCGGCCTCGACCGTCGCGCCGATGTCGAAGAGCTTCATGTCGAGGAAGACGCGCTTGCCGTGCTCGGTCGTGAGCTCGTTGGCGAGCGCGAGCCCGCCGCCCGTCAGCATCCCGAGCCCGATCTTATAGAATCCCACCGCGTCGCCCAGCCGCTCGACAAGCGACAGTCCCTCCAGGGCGTTCGGAACGTCGAGCGCGACGATCAGGCGGTCATCGGACATGGCGCGGGTCTCCCGGAGTTCACCTGGTCATGCGACCTTCCGGCTGCGGGGTCAAGGGAGCGGGACGGGCCCGCTCCCCCTCCCGCGGCTCGCGC
>CAZPOK010000177.1:4923-7041 GCA_964587905.1 uncultured Rhodobacterales bacterium
TACCATCTGACGGAGGCGGGGCGCGAGGTGCGGCCGATCATCGAGGCGATGGGCTTCTGGGGCAAGAAGTGGGTGCACCGGAGGTGCCTCTCAGGAATCTCGCCCCGTCGCTCCTGATGCGGGACATGCGACGCAACCACAATCCCGATTCCCTGCCCGACCGGTGGGTGGTGACGCGGTACAGGAGAAGAAGGTGTCGCGACGTCGCGCCCGCGCGTTGGAACATGATGCGCGGTCTGTTCGTTCCCGTGGGCAAGCACGGAGGACGACATGGCGCATCGAGACGAGGCCGGCGGACGGGCCGCTGGAAAATTCATGGGGCGGATTGCGGTGGTGGCCATCGTTGTCGTGGCCCTCATAGCGGTCTGGATCTTCTTTTTCGCCGATCAGGATCCGCCCGGGTCCGAGATGCCCGAGGATGTCGGCGCCCGTCCGACCGGGGCCGGCTCGCTGCCTGACGATGCGGTCGACGAGCGGATCGAAGGCCTCGAGAACCAGACCACGACGGACGATTTCATCGATCAGAGCGGGGCGAGCGACACCCGTCCGGCGATCCTTGATCCCGGCAACGGCCCGGACCCCGCTGCGAGCGTCGAGGAACTCGACGTGCCTGAGCGGATCAACGAGGGGGTCGTGGAGCCGGGAGAACCCACTGTGCCGGAAGAGGATGCCGGGGCTGCGCAAGACGCGGATGGCGGGGAAACCGAAAATCCCTGAGGGACAGATCGAAGCGATAACGTCGCAGGCGCGCCCGCTGTAGCAGACTTGCAGCGGGTGCCGCCCGTTCCCAAATACCTTCCGAGGCCCTTCAGGGACCGTGCCGCGAAGCGGGCGGTTCCGAAACCGGGGCGCTTATGGAAGGAGAGACGTGATGAACTTGGAGAAGTTCACCGAGCGGTCGCGCGGGTTTCTGAATGCAGCCCAGACGATCGCCATGCGGGAGAGCCACCAGAGGCTCGGGCCCGAACACCTGCTCAAGGCACTGATGGACGACGAGGAGGGGCTTGCCTCCAACCTCATCCGCCGGTCGGGCGGTTCGCCCGAGCGCGTGGTCGAAGCGCTGGATGCCGCGCTGTCGAAGATCGCCAAGGTGTCCGGCGACGCCGGCCAGACCTATCTCGATCAGCAGACGGCCAAGGTTCTGGACGAGGCCGAGAAGATTGCCAAGAAGGCGGGCGACTCGTTCGTTCCCGTGGAGCGGGTACTGATGGCGCTGGCCATGGTGAAGTCCGGCGCGAAGGACGCGCTCGAGGCCGGAGCCGTCAGCGCGCAAAAGCTCAATTCTGCGATCAACGACCTTCGGAAGGGCCGGACGGCAGACACCGCCTCGGCCGAGGAAGGTTACGATGCGCTGAAGAAATACGCCCGCGACCTCACGGAAGCGGCGCGGGAAGGCAAGATCGACCCCATTATCGGCCGCGACGAGGAAATCCGCCGCGCGATGCAGGTTCTGAGCCGCCGGACGAAGAACAACCCGGTGCTGATCGGCGACCCGGGCGTCGGCAAGACCGCAATCGCGGAGGGCCTCGCCATGCGGATCGTGGACGGCGACGTTCCCGAAAGCCTGCGCAACAAGAAGCTGATGGCGCTCGACATGGGGTCGCTTATCGCGGGCGCGAAGTATCGCGGCGAGTTCGAGGAGCGGCTGAAGGCGGTGCTGAGCGAGGTGACCTCGGCGGCGGGCGAGATCATCCTCTTCATCGACGAGATGCACACGCTCGTCGGCGCGGGCAAGGCGGACGGGGCGATGGACGCCTCGAACCTGCTGAAGCCGGCGCTGGCGCGTGGCGAATTGCACTGCGTGGGTGCGACGACGCTCGACGAGTACCGCAAGTACGTCGAGAAGGACGCGGCGCTGGCGCGGCGGTTCCAGCCGCTGTTCGTGGACGAACCCACCGTCGAGGACACCATCTCGATCCTGCGCGGCATCAAGGAGAAGTACGAGCTGCACCACGGGGTGCGGATCTCGGATTCCGCGCTCGTCGCGGCCGCGCAGCTGTCGAACCGCTACATCACCGACCGCTTCCTGCCGGACAAGGCGATCGACCTCGTCGACGAGGCCGCGTCGCGGCTGCGGATGGCGGTGGATTCCAAGCCCGAGGAACTCGATGCGCTGGA
>CAZPOK010000178.1:0-4232 GCA_964587905.1 uncultured Rhodobacterales bacterium
GCCAGTGCCGCCGTCGTCGTCATCAGTTTCCGCATCTCTTTCCTCCCTTGAGTTGCCGGTATCCTGCCGCCTCAACCGATTTCGTTTTCGAGCGCGCCAAGCCCGGTGATGCTGACGCGCATTCTGTCGCCCGCCATGAGGTACTTCGGCGGCGTGAAGCCGATGCCGACGCCCACCGGCGTGCCCGTCGCGATGATGTCGCCGGGCAGCAGGGTCATGGTCTGCGACATCGTCTCGATCAGCGTCGGGATGTCGAAGATCAGGTCCGACACCTCCGCGCGCTGGCGTTCCTCGCCATTGATTTCGGTGACGAGTTCGAGCGCGGCCACATCGCCCACTTCGTCCGCCGTGGCGATCCACGGGCCCATGGGACAGAACGTGTCGACGCCTTTTCCGATGACCCACTGATTGTGCTGCTTCT
The DNA here is from genome assembly GCA_964587905.1 of uncultured Rhodobacterales bacterium. GTDB lineage: Bacteria > Pseudomonadota > Alphaproteobacteria > Rhodobacterales > Rhodobacteraceae > DAINOF01. The sequence goes on from CAZPOK010000178.1 coordinate 422, forward strand.
GGAGCTCGCGTGAGGTCACGTCGTTCACGACAAGGTATCCGAAGACATGGTCGTACGCCTCGTCCTTCGGGACCTGGAAGCAGCGCTTGCCGATCACGACGCCAAGCTCGCCTTCGTAGTCGACGGAATGCGTCGGATCGAGCGAACCTTTCACGATATCGCCCGGGCCGCACACACTTGTCGTCGCCTTCGTGAAGACGACCGGGTGCGAGGGAACCTCTTCCTTGCCGCTCGAATCGAACCCGCTCGAATGGAACTCGGCGGCATGGGCGAAGTAATTCTTGCCCACGCAGAAGATGTCACGCGCCGGTGCGGGGATCGGCGACAGGAGACGAACCTCGCCGAGAGGCACGCGCCGGCCCGGCGACGTACTCCATCCGTCGCGCGCCTTGCGGCCCTCCCGGATGAGATCGAGAACGGCCGTCCGCGCCTCCGGCCCGGTGACGCAGGCGACGGCGTCCTCGCCGTCGATGAAGCCCGCCGCGAGTCCTCCATCCATCTCGAATGTGATGAGTCTCATTATCTCGACACTTTGTATTTTTATCGATAAAACCAGAAACCATATCGAGACGAGACTGTCAAACGTCACTTGCCCTGCGGCGACCAGGTGAGACAACAGGGGTCATGACTGAGGAACCGATCAGCATCGCCGAGGGCGAGACGCTCGTGGAAGCCGCCTACCGGCGGCTTCGCCATGACATCATTGCCGGTATCCGCCGTCCCGGCGAACGGCTCAGGATCGAACGGCTCAAGGGGATCTACGGGATTGGGCCCACCCCGCTCAGGGAAGCGCTGCAGAAGCTCGGTCAGGACGGGCTCGTTGTGACCGAAGGCAACAGGGGCTTCACCGTCGCGCCTCTCGATCCCGAGGAATTCGAGGATCTCAATCTCGCTCGGACAGCGATCGAAAAGGAGGCTCTGAGGCTATCGATCGCCAAGGGCGACGATGCCTGGGAGGCTCGGGTTGTCGCGGCGAGCTACATCATGGCGAAGGAGGACGAGGCGCTCTCGGCGGCATCCGGTGGCGTTCCGGACTCCTGGGAGCGCGCGAACGGCAGGTTTCACTCCGCGCTGGTCTCGGCCTGCGGATCTCGATGGCTGCTGAGGGTCAGGGTCGGCCTGCACGATCTCTGCGAAAGGTATCGCCGCGCGTCAGTCTATCAGAGGCTCGGCTCCCGCGACCTGGGATCGGAACATGCCGCGATCGCGAAATCCGCCCTTGCGCGGGACGCAGATCGGGCGTGCGACCTGACCGAACGCCACTTCGCTCTCACGGCAGCCGCACTCACGAACGACGCGGCGGGCAGCGCATCGCGGCGATCGGCATGACGCTCGAGATACTGGTCTTTCTGGCCGCCGGACTGATCGGCGGCGCGGTCAACGCAGCGGCGGGCGGCGCCAAGCTCTTCGTGTTCCCGATGCTGATCGCCACCGGCCTCCCGCCAATCGCGGCCAACGTGACCCAAGGTGTCGCCCTGTGGCCGGCGCAGCTGCCGGCCGTCTGGGTCTATCGCCGGGAGTTGATCGAGGACGCCAAGGCGCTCGCGTGGCAGATGGTTCCGGCCCTCGTCGGATCGCTCGCCGGGGCGGTGATCATGGTGAACTCGAGCAACGAGGTGTTCGTGAAGGTCGTGCCCGCGCTTCTGGCGATCTCGCTCGTCGCGATCATACTCGGCCCCAAGACCACCGATTTCATGCGGTGGGCGTTTCCCGGCGAGCGGCTCAAGGCGGCGACGGGTGTTCTTCTCTTCGCGATCGGTTTCTATGGCGGCTTCTTCGGGGCCGGGATGGGGTTCATGCTTCTCGCGGTCCTTTCGGCCGCCTCCGGCGTCGGCATCGGCAGAGTGAACGGCGCGAAGAACCTCTTCGCCGTGTCGATCCAGTCTGTCGCCGTCGTCCCGATGATGCTCTCGGGACTCGTCGACTGGGTCGCCGCGCTCTTCGTGCTCGCCGGGGGCGTCGTCGGCGGCTACATCGGCGCGAACATCACGCGGCGTCTTCCGGAGAAACTCGTCCGGGTCGGCGTCGCCGTCATCGGCGTCGTCCTGACGATGTCATTCCTGGTGTCCTAGGAGAACGCGAGATGAAACTCTGCACATTCACCGAGGCAGGTCGCAGGCGCCTCGGCCTCTTCACCGGCGAGCTGGTGGTCGACCTTTTCGCAGCGAAAGCGCGCGAGGACTTCATGACCATGGCGGCATTCATCCGGGGCGGCGGCGACGCGATGAAGGTCGCGGAAGAGATCGCGCGAGCGCCGGCGGCGGATGCGTGCCGGTCGGTCGAAAACGTCCGTCTGGCTGCGCCGATCATGCCCTCGACCGTCCTTTGCGCGGGCAGCAACTATCGCGCGCACAATGCCGAGAAGGCGAATGCGCCGCTCAGCGGCAAGGAACCGGAGTTCTTTCTCAAGACGTCGGATTGCGTGGTCGGCCCCGACGAGGGCATCGTCCACGACCCGTTGCTGACGCAGAAACTTGACTGCGAGACGGAACTCGCGATCGTCATCGGCCGCGAAGGGCGGCATATCCCCGTCGAGGATGCCCTGTCGCACGTCTTCGGCTACACCGTCGCGAACGACGTGACCGCAAGGGACCGGCAAGTCCGGCGGACGCCGGAGGGCACGGTCTTCTACGAACTCGGGCGGGGCAAGGCGTTCGACACGAGCCTGCCCCTCGGTCCCGTCATTGCCACGTCGGGCGAAGTGCCTGATCCTCAGCGCCTTCAACTGACCACCCGGATCAACGGTGAGCTGCGCCAATCCGCGACCACCGCCGACATGATCTGGACCTGTGCGGACCTCATCCATTTCTTCTCGGTCAACTTCACCCTGAAGCCCGGAATGGTGATCCTTACCGGAACGCCGGCCGGAACCGCATGGTCGGTCGATGCCGACCTGGGCGGGACATGGCGACCCGCCGAAGGCCTCGTCGCGGCGACGCGCTACTGCCTCCCAGGCGACGAGGTGGTCAGCGAGATCGAAGGCATCGGCGCGCTCAGAAACACGGTCATCGCGTCCGGCGCTATCACATGACGCGGCTCACGCTCGCGACCTGGGACCACGATCGGGCGATGCCGCTTCACCGAGGAACGGTCGCAATCCAAGGCATCGATCTTCAGAGCGAGATCCATCCGACGAGCAGTCTCTTCCCCATTGCCGCGCAGGAGGCGCGGTTCGACATCACGGAGATGTCGCTCTCCACTCATATCCTACAGGTCTCACGCGGCCCCACACCCTACGCCGCCCTCCCGGTCTTCCTCTCGCGCGCCTTCCGCCACAACGGCTTCTTCGCCCGCGAAGGCTCGGACATCGCGACGCCCGCGGAGCTCGGCGGCAGGACCATAGGCATTCCGGAACACCAAATGACGGCGGGCCTCTGGATGCGGGGAATCCTGCAGGACGAATACGGTGTCGACCTGTCCACCATCCGCTGCCGGACCGGTGCGCTCGACACGGGCATTCGCTGCGAGCGGCTGGCGCTCGACCTCCCCGAGGGGATGATCGTGGAGCCGGTCGGGGACGGAGAGACGCTGCAGGATCTCCTGCTGGACGGGCACATCGACGCGCTTCTCACCCCGAAGCCGCCCCCGGCGTTCCTCGCAGGCGACATCCGCATCCGACGCCTCGTGCCCGATTGCGAGACCGCCGAGGCCGGCTACCACCGGCGCACCGGCTTCTTTCCGATCATGCACGTCGTCGCGATTCGCGCCTCGCTCCTCGAAGACCGGCCGGACCTTGGCCGTGCGGTCTACGACGCTTTCGACCGCGCCAAGGCCATCGCGGTCGCCCGGCTGAAGGACATCTGGCTCGGCG
>CAZPOK010000178.1:4332-6945 GCA_964587905.1 uncultured Rhodobacterales bacterium
CGGCGTTCGTCGGCGGGTCGGTCATCGGCGTGGCGCTCGGCGGCTCCATCGCCGTCAGCATCCCGTCGCAGGCGGTGCAGGTGGGCGTCGGGCTCTTCATCATCTGGTCGATCGTCTCCAAGCCACCGGCGATCTTCCGGAAGTGGTCCGCCCTCACAGGAGCGTTCTCGAGCTTTCTCACCATGTTCTTCGGAGCGACCGGCCCTTTCATCGCCTCCTACGTCAAGACGCTCCAGCTCGGACGCCAGGCACATGTCGCCACCCATTCGACGCTGATGACGATCCAGCATATCCTCAAGACCGTCGCCTTCGGCTTCCTCGGCTTCGCCTTCGGGCCATGGCTGCCCTTCGTCGTCGGCATGATCGCCTTCGGCTTCGCGGGTACGGTCGTCGGCCGGCAGATCCTGACGAGGATCACCGACAACCGGTTCTTCTACATCCTGAACGGCATCCTTCTCCTGCTCGCCGCCCGGCTGATCTGGACCGGCCTCGCAGGATGGCTCGGCTAGAGCATGATCCGCTTCATTCCGCCTGGCGGGTAACGGTCGCCCGCGGTGACGCCGGGGCGGAACACCACGTCGAGGCGGGCGATCTGCGCGTCGGTCAGCGCAAGCTCGGTTGCAGCGACGTTCTCCTCCAGCCAGCGCACCTTCTTGGTGCCGGGGATCGGGACGATATCCGCGCCGCGGGACAGAAGCCATGACAGCGCCATTTGCGCCGGCGTTCCGCCCACACTTGACGCCACGGACTTCAGTTCCTCGACCAGCGCGGCGTTCTTCGCGATGCTCTCGTCCGAGTACCGCGGAAGAGTCAATCGGCGCCGCCGCCCTCGCGCGTAGGGATCACCACCTCGATGTTCTGGTCGGGATAGCTCTGCGCGGAGACCGCACGGCTTCCCAGACCGGACGCGGCTGCGACGGCTGCGGACGTCTTGAGGAATTTTCCCTCCTTACTCGTCAGTTGTTCTTTGATGGACGGGTTCTTGCGGCCGTCTCTGCTGCGGCAATTTCGGTGAAGCCCGATACTGATTTCCTTGCGAGCGTCTTGTTCTCCTCACCTTGCGGCGACAGCCGGTCGGGGCGCTCGCGCATGTTGCGTTCAGTGCTCCCCCTCGAAGAGCCGGGCGGAGACCGATCGGATATGCAGTCGCATCGTCGCGTAGGCGGCCTCGGGATCGCGTCTCCCGATCGCCTGGGCGATTGCCTCGTGCTCGGCGAAACTCTTGTGATCCTCCGCCGGCCGCACCGTCTCGCGCGTGACCGCCCCCCAGGCGACCGTCCGGCGCACCTGGTTCAGTTGATCGAAAAGCGCGAGCAGAAGAACGTTGTCGCTCCCCTCCGCGATCGACCGGTGAAACCTGTCGTCCTGCGCCTCGTACTCGGCCCAGGTCGACGCCGCGGCGGCGCGCTCCATCGCGATGCGCATTCGCGTCATCGCCTCTCCGGACGCGTTTATCGACGCCTCCCGCGCGATCGCGGGCTCGATGCAGATCCGGGCGCGCATCATTCGGAACGGCGTCAACTGCCGGCCAAGCTCGACCAGGGATCCACCGTGCGCCCCGGCCTCCAAGCTCGACACGAACGTCCCCTTGCCGACATGGCGCCAGATCGCGCCCTCCCGTTCGAGCGCATCGAGCCCCCTGCGCAGGGCCGTCCGGGTCAGCTCCAGCTTGCCGATGAGTTCCCGCTCCGGCGGCAGACGGTCGCCCGGCGAGTATTCGCCGTCGCGAATGTACTCTCTGAGCCGCGCGACCACGCCTTCCTCCTGCACCTCCGGCGCGGACACGCCCGCCAAACCATCATATTGGTCGCGCAATTGGTTCATAACCGACTTCTATTCCTGTTATTCCGCAAAGATCAAATTTTCAGTCGCCCGACTTGCCCGATTGGTTTGGATTGATCTTAACACAAGGCCGCCCTATGACAAGACATCAAGACCGAAGGAAGGGAGACCTCGATGACCGATACCGTGATCGCTGCACCGCCGATGACCACTCTGCCGGTGGCGGGCGGCGGCTCGTTTCCTGTGCGCAGGGTCTATTGCATCGGCCGCAACTATGCCGCCCACGTCGTGGAGATGGGGCATGACCCTGACAAGGAGCCACCCTTCTTCTTTCAGAAAAACCCCGACAACCTGGATCCGTCCGGCGAGTTTCCGTATCCAAGCAAGACATCGGACGTTCACCATGAGGCCGAGCTCGCGGTGATGCTCAAGTCAGGCGGCATGAACATTCCCGTGGAGGCGGCGCTGGACCATGTCTTTGGCTATGCTCTGGCACTCGACATGACGCGCAGGGATCTGCAGGGCGAGGCGAAGAAGCTCGGACGCCCGTGGGAGATTGGAAAGGCGGTCGAGCGCTCCGCCCCGGTCGGACCGGTCCATCCGGTGGAGACGGTCGGGCATCTCGACGAAGGCAGGATCACCCTCGAGGTCAACGGAGACCTCCGCCAGGAAGGCGACCTGAACCAGATGATCTGGAAGGTGCCGGAGATGATCTCGTATCTTTCGGAGTATTTTCAGCTCGCCCCGGGCGACGTGATCCGCTCGGGGACGCCGTCGGGCTTTGCTCTGGTTGCAAGAGGCGACACCAAGAAGATCGCGATCGAGAAGCTC
>CAZPOK010000179.1:0-1132 GCA_964587905.1 uncultured Rhodobacterales bacterium
CTTGCCGTAGCGCAGATCCTCGATCAGCTTCTCCGTGGTCTTCGGCGACATGTCGTCGATCAGCAGGTGACCGTACTCGTAGATCGCGAAGACCGGGCGGCGCATCACGCGGATCGTGTCGAGGATCTTCGCCTTTCGTTCGGGCCGGATGATCGCTTTCTTGAATTCGGCGGGGCTCTTCGTGAAGGTGGCGCTCTTCAGATCGTCCTCGATCTTCTTGTTGTGCGCCTCGATGAAGTTCGAGATCTGGTCGGCGTCCGTGCAGTCGAGCGCCTTGAGGAAGAACAGGAACTGCGTGAAGTGCAGCAGGTAGTCGTGTCCGTTCGTCCCGTTGATCGTGGGAAAACTGGACAATGGCGCCGTCTTCTCGAGCTCCTCGCGCACCTTCTCGAAAAACCAGTTCTCGGCGCGAAGCGACGCTTCGACGGTTTCGAACGCCCGCCGGAGGTGGTCTCCGCCGGCCGGTCCGGATCTGTCTGATTCCTGCAGGGCCGCCCTCGTCATGTCCGCATTTCCCTCAATGACTCTCAGGTTCGGTTGACGGTGCGTCAATACACATCTGTAAAGCGAATTCGGATTCTCGATCAGGTGCAGGTCTTTCTCGTCCCGGGGGCGCACGCTGGGATCCTTTCGCGAACAGGGGTCTCGATCCTTCCACCCTGCCTGACCGGACCGCCGGAGTCGGCGTGTCGTAAATCATGCGACAGACGCCCAACGCCCTGCCGGGACGTGTTTTCAAGGTACCGAAGGTCAGTGTGGCCCCGGTCGCGACAGCCTTGTAGTATTCGATACGACGCTCGGGCTTCGGAGCGCGTCCCGTGGCATGAAGGATGTTGCAAGGGATCAACCCCGTGACGATGAACAGGAGAACGGACATGCGGATCTGCTTGGCTGCTGTGGCACTGCTCGCCAGCGCGGGCTCGGCTGCGGCGGAAGGATGCGAGGCGCTGGGACTTCAGAGTTCCTACCTCACCGAGCTCTATTGTTCGGAGCTGGAGGCGCTCGCCGAAGACAACGAGGCGACGCGGAGCGTCACCGAAGGCGAGACCGTCAGCGAACCCGAGGACCCGTTCCTGCGCAACATCGAGGTCATCCGCGAGGCCTATCGCGCCGATCCGAAGAAGACGCTCGC
>CAZPOK010000179.1:1232-6893 GCA_964587905.1 uncultured Rhodobacterales bacterium
CGAACCAATTTCTATTTGGTGCAGAACCAATCTGAAAAAGATTCGGCCGGACAGGGGAAAGCGTGCTGGAAGATCAGGGACAGTTCGCCGAAGCGACACGCGTTCTCGACGCCATCCGGCGAATGATCGAGAACCACCAGCTTCCCGCGGACGGGCGCCTGCCGACCGAGCGCAACCTGGCCGCGGAACTCGAGACCGGGCGCCGCAATGTCCGCCGCGCCCTCGAGACACTCGAGGGCGAAGGCCTGATCTGGAGGCGGCAGGGCAAGGGCACCTTCGCCGGTCAGCCCCCCGACCCCACCGAAGCGCTCGCCGCGGAAATCGTGTCCGAGGTCGACCCGCTCGTCACCATGGAAGCGCGCCTCTGCATCGAGCCGGCGCTCGCTGAGCTCTGCGCGCGGCGCGCGACAGCCGAGGACGTCGCCCGGCTCCGCCACCTGGCCGAGCGCGTGGCCTTCCCCGCTGACGCAGATTCCGCCGAACTCTGGGACGGCGCGCTTCATCGGCTGATCGCGCGGATCGGCGGAAACCGGATCATGCTCACCGCCTTCACGCTGATCGACGAGGTGCGCCTCGGCGAAGAATGGCAGCTGAAGCGTCACCAGGCGCGAACCCCGGAGACGATGGCGCTTTACAATGGGCAGCACCGCAGGATCATCGACGCGATCGAGGCGCGCGATGGCGCGCGCGCGGCCGCGGCGATGCGCGACCACCTCACGGCGCTCTCCGACAACCTGCAGCGCTCGCTCGGCGGGGACGGGACGTGACCGGAGCACCGCTCCTCGACGTCACGGATCTCTCGATCCGGATGGACGGAGCCGCAGAGCCGATCGTCGACCGCGTGTCCGTCTCCCTCGACGCGGGAGAGACGCTCTGCATCGTGGGCGAATCCGGCTGCGGCAAGAGCCTGACCGCGCTCGCGCTCATGGGGCTCCTGTCGACCCCGCCCCTCCGCCTCGCCGGCGGCCGGGCGGAGTTCCAGGGAGCCGACCTGTTCTCGATGTCGCCATCCGGGCTGCGGGGCCTCCGGGGCGACGGGATGGCGATGATATTCCAGGAGCCGATGACCTCGCTCAATCCGGCGCTCCGGATCGGGGAGCAGATCGCCGAAGCGGTGCGGGAACATCGCGACGTCTCGGCCGGGGCGGCCCGTACGCGGGCGCTCGAAATGCTGAAGCGGGTCCGCATCCCTGCTCCCGAAAAGCGGCTCGACGAATTCCCCCACCAGTTGTCCGGCGGCATGCGCCAGCGGGCAATGATCGCGATGGCGCTCGCCAACGATCCCGCGCTTCTGATCGCCGACGAGCCGACCACCGCGCTCGACGTGACGATTCAGGCCCAGATCCTCGACCTCATGCGGACGCTCTCGTCTGAGACGGGCGCCGCGCTCATCCTCATCACCCACGATCTCGGCGTGGTGGCCGAGATGGCCGACAAGGTCGCGGTGATGTACGCGGGCCGGATCGTGGAGAGCGGCTCCGTCGCCGACATTTTCGACGACCCCCAACACCCCTATACGCTCGGCCTGATGAGTTCGATGCCGTCGCTCGGCGGCCGCTCAGACCGGCTGGTGACGATCCCCGGCGCCGTCCCGGCACCCTCGGACATGCCGACCGGATGCCGCTTCGCCGCGCGCTGTCCGTTCGCCGGGCCCGACTGCGCCGCGCCGCCGCCGCTTGCACGTCTTGCCCCGGGACACGAAGTCGCCTGCTGGCGGGCGCCTCTCGAAGCCTCAGCACCGCCGTCGCGTGAGGTCCGGATCGCATGACGCAGCCCCCTGTGATCCTCGAGACGAATGCGCTTGAACGGCTCTTCGTGACGAAGAAACCGCTCTTCGGCGAGCCGACGGTCGTTCGCGCCGTTGACGGCGTAGATCTCGCGATCCGCCAGGGCGAGACCTTCGCCATCGTGGGCGAATCGGGCTGCGGAAAGTCCACCCTCGCCCGCCTCCTCGTCCGTCTGATCGAACCGACCGCCGGACAGGTCGTCTACGACGGCCGCGACATCGGCGACCTCAGCCAGACCGAGCTTCGCGCCCTGCGCCGCGAGATGCAGTTCATCTTCCAGGATCCGTTCTCGTCGCTGAACCCGCGCATGACGGTCGGCGCGCTCGTCGAAGAGCCGCTGCGGACCCATGGCATCGGGGCACCGTCCGACAGGCGCGCCGCCGTCGCGCGGCTTCTCGTCAGGGTCGGGCTTCGCCCCGAGCATGCGGACCGCTATCCGCACGAGTTCTCTGGCGGCCAGCGCCAGCGGATCGGCATCGCCCGCGCGCTGGCGTCCTCGCCGCGCATCCTGATCGGCGACGAACCGGTGAGCGCGCTCGACGTCTCGATCCAGGCGCAGGTCGTCAACATCCTCGAGGATCTGAAGGACGAATTCGGTCTCACGCTCATCGTGATCGCCCACGACCTCGCCGTCATCCGGCACATGTCGGACCGGGTCGCGGTGATGTATCTGGGCGAGATCGTCGAGGTCGGACCGGTCGAAGCGCTCTTTTCCGATCCGCGGCACCCCTATACCGAGGCGCTTCTGGCGGCGATCCCCGTCCCCGCCGCCGGGGCCCGGAAGGCCCGCGTCGCGGTGGAAGGCGACCCCCCGAACCCCATCGCCCCGCCGCCGGGCTGCCGGTTCCATACCCGCTGCCCCCATGCGCAGGATCGCTGCCGGACAGACCGGCCCCTTCTTCGAGAGGTGGGCGACGGCCGCCGCGCGGCGTGCCACTTCGCCGAGAGCCTCGATCTCACCGGCGTGCGGGAAGAGGACACCGCCCGCCCGGATGCGGCGCGCCGCCGCTTCGAACGATACGCCGCCGCGCGTGCGGCGATGACCACGACGACGACCCGAAAAGAATTGTCCAGCAGAGAGGAGTAAGAAACCATGCGCTTCGGACGTACACTCAGCATAGCCGCGCTGCTCGCCCTGACGACGGGGCTCGCGCACGCACAGGACCTCAGGATCGGTCTTCAGGAAGATCCCGACGTGCTCGACCCCGACCAGTCGCGCACCTTTGTGGGGCGGATCGTTTACGCCTCGCTCTGCGACAAGCTCGTCGACATCACGCCCGACCTCGAGATCATCCCGATGCTCGCCACCGGGTGGGACTGGAACGACGACGGCACCGAGCTCACCATGACGCTGCGCGAGGGCGTGACGTTCCACGACGGCGAGCCCTTCAACGCGGAGGCCGTGGCGGCCAACATCGACCGCTCCAAGAACCTCGACGAAAGCCGCAGGAAATCCGAGGTGTCCTCGATCGAGAGCTGGGAGGTCGTCGACGAGTACACCATCAGGTTCAACCTTTCGGCGCCGGACGCGACGCTCATCGCCCAGTTCGCCGACCGCTCGGGCATGATGCTCTCGCCGAAGGCGACCGCGGAGGCGGGCGTCGAATTCGGCCTGAACCCGGTCTGCGCCGGCCCCTTCATGTTCAAGGAGCGGATCCAGCAGGACCGGATCGTGCTCGAGAAGTTCGACGCCTACTGGAACGCCGACGCGATCAACTTCGACAGCGTTACCTTCCTGCCGATCCCGGACACGACGGTCCGCCTCGCGAACCTGCGCGCCGGCGATCTCGATATGCTGGAGCGCCTCGCGGCGACCGACGTGGGGTCGGTCGAGAGTGACGACGGGCTGACCCTCGAGAAGGCCACGTCGCTCGGCTATCAGGGCATCACCATCAACGTCGGCAACGGCGACCGGGCGAACAACCCGCTGGGCGAGAGCAACCTCGTCCGTCAGGCGCTGTCGCTGTCCATCGACCGGAACGCGCTCAACCAGGTGGTCTTCGAGGGTGCCTTCGCGCCGGGCAACCAGCCCTACGCGTCGACCTCGCCCTGGTACAACGACGCCTTCCCGCTTCCGGAGCGCGACGTCGAGGCCGCCAAGGCGCTTCTGGCCGAGGCGGGCTACGGCGACGGCATGACCATAGAGGTCCAGGTCGCCAACAACCCGGTCCAGACGCAGGTGATGCAGGTCATCCAGGCAATGGCGTCCGAGGCGGGCATCGACATCGAGCTCGCCGCGAAGGAATTCGCGACGCTCCTCTCCGACCAGTCCGCGGGCGCCTACACCGCGAGCCAGATCGGCTGGTCCGGCCGCGTCGATCCGGATGGCAACATCCACCAGTTCATGACCACGGGCGGCGGGATCAACGACTCGAAATACTCCGATCCCGAAATGGACCGGCTGCTCGACGAGGCGCGGCTTTCGAACGATACGCCGGTCCGGAAGGAGAGCTACGATGCGGCCATCGCGCTCCAGCAGCGCGACATGCCGATCATCTATCTCTACCACCCGGTCTGGATCTGGGCGCTCGACGACAAGATCGAGGGCTTCACCGCCTACCCCGACGGGATGATCCGCCTCCAGGGCGCGAGCTTCGCGGAATAAGCAACGCGCGGGCCCGGGGCGTCCCCGGGCCCGTTCCTCGATTGGAGCCGATCCCATGCTCGCCTTCCTCGCGCGTCGCCTTCTGATCGCGATCCCGACGATCATCCTGATTTCGATCTTCGTCTTCGGCATGCAGAAACTGCTGCCGGGCGACCCGGTGCTCGTCATGGCGGGGGAAGAACGCGACCCCGAAGTGATCGAGTTCCTGCGCGAGAAATACCGGCTGAACGACCCGATTCCGGTGCAGTACATGACCTGGGCGGGCAACGCGCTTCAGGGCGATCTCGGCACGTCCCTCCGGACCCAGCAGCCGGTTCTGGAACTGATCGGAGAAAAGCTCCCCGTCACGCTCCAGCTCGCCCTCATGGCGCTCGTCATCGCGATGGCGATCGGAATACCGGCCGGCGTGATCTCCGCTTACAAGAAGGGCACCTGGATCGACTGGGTCGCGAATGTCGTCGCGCTTTCAGGCCTTTCCGTACCGAACTTCTGGCTCGGGATCATGCTCATCCTGCTCGTGTCCGTCAAACTCGGCTGGCTGCCCGCCTCCGGCTATCAGCCGTTCTCGGAAGACCCGCTGCAATCGATCCGCGTGATGATCATGCCGGCCTTCGTGCTCGGCACCGCGATCGCGGCCACGCTGATGCGGCACACGCGCTCCGCCATGCTGAGCGTGCTCAAGTCCGACTACGTGCGCACCGCCCGCGCCAAGGGCCTGCGCGAGCATACCGTGCTCATCAAGCACGCGCTGCGCAACGCGCTCGTCCCGGTGGTGACGGTCACCACGCTTATCTTCGGCGAGCTTCTCGCGGGCGCGGTGCTGACCGAGCAGATCTTCACGATCCCGGGCTTCGGCAAGCTGGTGGTCGACGCGGTGTTCAATCGCGATTACGCCGTCGTGCAGGGCATCGTGCTCTGCACCGGGATCGCCTTCATCTTCATGAACATTCTCGCCGACGCGGCCTACCGCGTGCTCAATCCGCGCATGAGGGACACATGACGGCCGTCGTCGATCCCCACGCCGCCGGGGCGGATCCGGCGCTTCCCAAGAAGCGCAGCCGCGCCTGGGCGAAGTTCCGCAAGAACCCCGCGGCGATCCTCGGCGGTGTCCTCGTGGTGTTCTTCGTGCTCGTGGCCCTGCTCGCCCCGATCCTGCCCATCCCGGGCCCGACGGAAACCGACTGGGCCGCGGTTCGCAAGGCGCCTTCGGCCGCGCATCCCTTCGGCACCGACGAGATCGGCCGCGACGTGCTCTCCCGGATGATCTGG
>CAZPOK010000180.1:0-6881 GCA_964587905.1 uncultured Rhodobacterales bacterium
GCGACTGGTCGCTCGCGCGCCTGATCCGGGCGCTGGCCGAGGTCGACGGGCTGGAGCGCATCCGCTTCACCACCTCGCACCCCAACGACATGGACGACGAGCTGATCGCGGCGCACGGGGACTGCGCGAAGCTCATGCCCTACCTGCATCTTCCCGTTCAGTCGGGCAGCGACCGCATCCTCAAGGCGATGAACCGCAAGCACACGGCCGAAAGCTATGTCCGCCTGATAGACCGCATTCGCGCGGCCCGGTCGGACCTCCTGCTCTCGGGCGACTTCATCGTGGGCTTCCCCGGCGAGACCGAGGAGGATTTCCGGGCGACGCTCGATCTCGTCGAGGAGGTCGGTTATGGCCAGTCCTATTCCTTCAAGTACTCGACACGCCCCGGCACGCCGGCTGCCGAGCGCGACCAGGTGCCCGAGGACGTGAAGTCCGAACGTCTCCAGCGGCTCCAGGCGCTGCTCGACCGCCAGCAGAAGGCCGCGCAGGCCGCGATGGTGGGCCGCGAGGTCGGCGTTCTCTTCGAGAAGCCCGGCCGGATGCCGGGCCAGATGGTCGGCAAGTCCGACCATCTTCATGCCGTGCACGTCACCGCCGATGTCGCCGTCGGCCAATTGCGCCGCGTTCGCCTCATTGGCGAGAACAGTCACTCGCTGGCCGGTGAAATCGTGACGTAACGGGCGCTCTGCCTCTTTTATTGTCCGCAGATTTCCCTTTTCCGCCAAACTTCCGCTGCACCCGCCGTGCTTAACGATGGGTGAACGCCGCGCAGGACGTGCAGCGAGCAGGAAGACTTGAAAAGGTAACAGGATGTTTGGTTTGGGACGAGTGAAGCGGGCGGGCAGCGCGGGGCGGCTCAAGGGATCGGTTGCGGCCTTCGGGCGGGACGAATCCGGCGCCGCGACGGTCGATTACATCGTGATCACGGGAATGGGAGTTGCGGTCTCGGCGGTGCTCCTCCTCAACATCTCGAGCGGCAGCTCCAACGCCGCGATGGAGATGAGCGCGCAGATCGACAAGGGCGCAGACACCCAACTGAGCATCCCGGACGTGCCCACGTCGGGCTCCAGCCATGGCGGCGGCTATGCTGGCGGTTCCTGGGGCGGCGACGGCTACGACGGCTACGATCCGGGTTCGAGCGGCGGCGGATATTCCGAGGCGTCGGGAAGTACCAGTACATCCGGCGGCGGGACGCCGGCTTCGGGCAAGAGTGCGTCGGAGGGCGGCTCTTCCGCCGATGCGTCCACGGCTTCGGGCGAGGAAACCGGCTCCGGGAACACGGTGGATGCCGGCGGCGACAGTGGCTCCGCTGATGCCAATGACGCGGGCGGCGCCGGCGGGCAGGGCGACAACGGTACGGCCGGCGGAAACGGCAACGCCAGCGGGAGCGGCAAAGGCAATGGCAACGCCGGCGGGAATGGCAAAGCGGGCGGCGGTGGCGACGACGCCGACGAGGATGCCGGCAAGGACGAGACGTCCGGCGTCTGCGGGTCGGGCGGAAACAACGGCAAGGCCGGCGGCGCGTCGTCGACATCCGCCGGCGGTTGCTCGGAGCACGACGACCAGGGCGATGCCGGAGGCGGCGGGACGACCGGCGGTGGCAATCCCGGGAACAACAAGGATGTCGGCAATGCCGGGGAACAGCCCAACGGCAAGGGCGGCTGGGGCGACGGCGACAAGGGCAAGTCGGACGGCGACAAGAAGGACAAGGGCAAGAAGGGCAAAGGCAAGAAGGGCAATGGCAACGGCAAGAAGAGGTGATGCGGTTCATGATCCGGCAGGGCACCGGACCATCGGCGCTCCGCGCGCTCGGACCGGATCATGCGGGACCCGAAGCGCGCCCCGAGGGTTCCCTCGTGATATTTCCGTGACGGCGGGCCTCCGCACTTGCGGCAGCCGTCCATCCTTGGCACGATACGCGCTCAGGGACCTCTCATACGGAGCACTTGTTGGGTATCAGCGCGCTTGACCATCCTCCCACCCCCGAAGACGTCCAAGAGACCCTTCTGGAATTCCCGGACAATCGCCTTCTCATCGATCTTTGCGGCGAATTCGACCGGAACCTCGCCCAGATAGAGCACAAGCTCTCGGTTCAGATCCTGCGCCGCGGAAACCAGCTTTCCCTGATCGGGGAGGCCGGCGACCGAGATCGCGCGGCGGCGGTGCTCGAACACCTCTACGCCCGGCTGGAAGCGGGCCGCGCCATCGACCCGGGCGAGATAGACGGGGCCATCCGCATGGACCGCTCCGGCGAGGGCGGCGGCGCGGAGGGCGGCGATCAGCTCGAGATGTTCCGCGGCGGCAAGGTGGAGATCCGCACGCGTCGGAAGCACGTCGAGCCGCGCACCGATGCGCAGAAAGCCTATGTCCAGGCGCTTTTCGGAAATGAACTCGCCTTCGGGATCGGCCCGGCCGGCACTGGCAAGACCTACCTCGCCGTGGCCGTGGGGGTGTCGATGTTCATCGAGGGCCATGTCGACCGCATCATCCTCTCGCGCCCCGCCGTCGAAGCGGGCGAGCGTCTGGGCTTCCTGCCCGGCGACATGAAGGAAAAGGTCGACCCCTACATGCAGCCGCTCTACGACGCGCTGAACGACTTCCTGCCGGGAAAGCAGACGGCGAAGCTGATCGAGGAAAAGCGGATCGAGATCGCGCCTCTGGCGTTCATGCGGGGCCGGACGCTCGCCAATGCCTTCGTGGTGCTCGACGAGGCGCAGAACGCGACCACGATGCAGATGAAGATGTTCCTCACCCGGCTGGGCGAGGGCAGCCGCATGGTGATCACCGGTGACCGGAGCCAGGTGGACCTGCCGCGTGGCGTATCGTCGGGCCTCGCCGACGCGGAACGGCTGCTGAAAGGCGTCGGCGGGATAAGCTTCAACTACTTCACCTCCAGGGACGTGGTGCGGCATCCGCTCGTGGCGAAGATCATCGAGGCCTATGACGCCGACGCGCCTCCGGCGTGAGGTGCGGCGCGGCGAAGGGGGGGGCTGTCTGCCCCCCTCTTGGCCTGCGGCCAATTCACCCCCGAGGATGTTTCCCGACAGATGGAAGCGAGGATGCCGGTGAGCGTTGAGGCCGTGATCGAGGACGACCGCTGGGCGGATGCGGGACTGGAGCCTCTCGCCGACCGCGCAGCGGGCGCGGCGCTCGCCCATCTCGGGCTCGATCCCGCGCGCTGGGAGATCGCGCTTCTGGCCTGCGACGACGCGCGCATCGCCGCGCTGAACGCGGAGTTCCGGGGCAAGCCGCAGCCCACGAACGTCCTTTCCTGGCCGTCCGGGGAGCGTGGCGCGGAGGTGCCCGGCGCGGCGCCGGTGCCGCCGGACCCGGCCGAGGGGCCGGAGCTCGGCGATCTGGCCATCGCCTGGGAGACCTGCGCGCGCGAAGCCGCCGAGGCGGGGCGCCCCTTCGCGGATCATGTCGCGCATCTCGTCGTTCACGGGACTTTGCATCTGTTGGGTTATGACCACATGTGCGACGAAGACGCCGATCTCATGGAACGGATCGAGGTCGAGATACTTGCCACGATGGGCATACCGGACCCATATAGAGGCTTGGGAGCCCCCCGGTAGGCTCCGGCATTTGGAAAGGACAGATGGGCGACGCACAGGACGGCTCTTCTACCGCGGCGCAGGGCGCGCGGCACGGGGAGGGCGACGAGACGGTGTCGGGATCGGGCTCGGACACCGGTTTCTTTCAGCGAATTTTCAACGTTTTCGGATCGGGGGAGAGCGACGGCGCCGCCGATGACGGGGCGCGGCGCCCTGTGGCCGCGAACGGGTCGGCGCGGCCTCTGCTGGGACTCGGCAACCTGCGCCGGATGCGGGTCGAGGACGTCATGCTGCCCAAGGCGGAGATCGTGGCGGTTCCCGTCGACCTCACCAAGACCGCGCTGGTGGAGGTGTTCCGCGAAAGCGGGATGACCCGGCTGCCGGTCTACGACCAGACGCTCGACACGCCGCTCGGGCTCGTGCATCTGAAGGATTTCGCGCTCCAGCACGGCTTCAACGGCACCGGCGAGCGCTACAATCTCAAGAATATGCTGCGCCCGCTCCTGTTCGCGCCGCCGTCGATGCCGCTCGGCGTGCTTCTGCAGAAGATGCAGTCGGACCGGATGCACATGGCGCTCGTCATCGACGAATACGGCGGCGTCGACGGGCTCGTCACGATCGAGGACCTGATCGAACAGGTCCTGGGCGAGATCGAGGACGAGCACGACACCGCCGACGCGCTGCCCTGGACCAGGGAAAAGCCCGGCTGCTACCTCGCCCTCGCCCGGACGCCGCTCGACGAGTTCGAGGACGAGATCGGCCAGAAGCTCGTCGACGCCGAGGACGAGGAGGAGATCGACACGCTCGGCGGTCTCGTCTTCATGCTGGCGGGCCGGGTGCCGGCGCGCGGCGAGGTGATCCATCACCCCGACGGGCCCGACTTCGAGGTCGTCGACGCAGACCCCCGGCGGATCAAGCGGCTGCGCGTGCGCCTCGCCGGGGCGCGGAATGCATGAGGCGGGACCGCCGACCCGCCGCCTGACCGACCGGCTTTCCGACTATCGACCGCGGAGCCGCGCGGCGCTGGCCCTCGCGGCGGGCGCTCTCGCGGCACTCGGGCAGGCGCCGCTCGGCCTCTGGCCGGCGGGCCTTGCGGGGCTTCTGGGCGGACTGCTCCTGTTTCTCGCGACCCGGACATGGCGCACGGCCTTCGCCACCGGCTGGGCCTTCGGGACCGGCTATTTCGCGCTCGCGCTGTTCTGGATCGTCGAGCCGTTCCTCGTCGACGTCGCGCGTCACGGCTGGATGGCGCCCTTCGCGCTGCTGTTCCTGTCGGGCGGCCTCGCGCTCTTCTGGGGCGCGGCCTTCGCGGTGGCGCGGATCGCGGGCGGCGCGCTCGCCTGGGCGGCGGCGCTGGGCCTGGCCGAGCTTGCCCGGGGCTACGTTCTCACCGGGTTTCCCTGGGCGCTCGTCGGCTACATCTGGACTGACAGCGGCGCGCTCCAGTGGGCGGCGGTCGCGGGACCCTACGGGCTCACCTTCGCGACGCTTCTCCTCGTGGCGCTGAGCTGGGCTCTGGCCGAGCGCTTCGGCCATCTCGTCTGGATCGCGGCGCTTCCCGTCGCGGCCGCAGGCCTCGTCCTCGGCGGCGCGGCACTCCGGCCGCCGCCGGATGACCTCTCGGACCGGCCGGTCGTCCGGCTCGTCCAGCCGAACGCGCCGCAGCACGAGAAATGGGATCCCGACAAGGTGATCGGCTTCTACCAGCGTCAGCTCGCCTACAGCGCGGCCCCCGCGACGCCCGCGCCGGACCTCGTCATCTGGCCCGAGACGGCGATTCCCTGGAGGCTCGAGGGCGCGGCCCCGGCGCTCGGGCAGATCGCCGAGACCTCCGTCGCGCCGGTGATCCTCGGCCTGAATCGGAGCGAGGACGTCCGGTTCTTCAACTCGCTCATCGTCGTGGGCGAAGGCGGCGGTGTCAGCCACCTCTACGACAAGCATCACCTTGTCCCCTTCGGGGAGTTCATTCCCTTCGGCGGCCTGACGCGCTGGCTCGGCATCCGGAGCTTCGCGGCGCGCGACGGCTACGGCTACAGCGCGGGCGCCGGAGCCCGCGTGCTCGACCTCGGCCCCCTCGGCGCGGCGCTGCCGCTCATCTGCTACGAGGCGATCTTCCCGCAGGACGTGCGCGCCGCGCCCTCGCGGCCCGACTGGCTTCTCCAGATCACCAATGACGCGTGGTTCGGCAGGATCAGCGGTCCCTACCAGCATCTTGCCCAGGCGCGGGTCAGGGCGGTGGAGCAGGGGCTGCCGATGGTGCGGGTGGCGAATACCGGCGTCTCGGCGGTGATCGACGCGGGCGGGCGCGTTCTCGCCTCGATTCCGCTCGGCGAGGCGGGCTGGCTCGACACCCCGCTCCCGCCGGCGCACGCGCCGACGCTTTATGCACGAACCGGCGACTGGCCTGTCTTTGTCCTGATGCTGGCGACGCTCGCGGGCCTCGCGGCGGGGAGAAAACTTTCGCATTGACGGCCGTTTGGCCTCCGCCTATCGAGCGGCATTCGACCGTCACAACGGCTTCCTGGCGTGGCGGCGTAACACCAATGGAGCGCTTTTCATGTCCCGCAAGAACTATACGTTCACCTCGGAATCGGTGTCCGAGGGGCACCCCGACAAGGTCTGCGACCGGATTTCCGACGCCATCCTCGACGCCTTTCTGCAAGAGGAGCCCGAGGCCCGCGTCGCCTGCGAGACCTTCGCCACGACGAACCGCGTGGTCATCGGCGGGGAAGTCGGCCTCTCCTCTCCCGAGCGACTGAGCGACTTCATGGGCCGGGTCGAGGGCATCGCGCGGGACTGCATCCGGGACATCGGCTACGAGCAGGACAAGTTCCACCATGCCACCTGCGAGGTGACGAACCTGCTCCACCGCCAGTCCGCTCACATCGCGCAGGGCGTCGACGCGAAGGATAACAAGGACGAGGGCGCGGGCGATCAGGGCATCATGTTCGGCTACGCCTGCAACGAGACGCCCGAGCTCATGCCGGCGCCGATCCACTACGCCCACGCCGTGCTCCGCCGTCTCGCCGAGGCGCGGAAATCGGGGCGCGAGCCGACGCTCGGACCCGATGCGAAGAGCCAGCTCTCGATCCGCTACGAGGACGGCAAGCCGGTCGAGATCCTCCAGATCGTGCTTTCCACCCAGCACGCCCACGACCACCAGACCTCCGAAGACATCCGCGCGATCGTGGAGCCCTACATCCGCGAGGTCGTGCCGGGCGAGTGGTTCACCGACAAGACCGAATGGTGGGTCAACCCGACGGGCACCTTCGTGATCGGCGGGCCGGACGGCGACGCGGGCCTGACGGGCCGCAAGATCATCGTCGA
>CAZPOK010000181.1:0-6832 GCA_964587905.1 uncultured Rhodobacterales bacterium
CGACCATGAGCTGCGGCATCGCGCGATTGATCGCGCCGAGTGCCAGGTTGTAGACGAGCGCCGCGATCGTGAAGGGGGCGGCCAGGACGAACGCGAACGCGAATGCATGCGCCACCTCTCCCGTGCCCCATTCCGCCATCGCTGCGGTGCCGGGCATCTCACCCGCGGGCAGCGCCTCGTAGGAAAGGATCAGTGCGCTTGCCACCTTCACGTGCAATCCGCCGAGCGCGGCCAGCGCGAGGCCCGCGATGACGAGCAGGCTCGCGATCGCCGGCTGCGGATCGACACCCGCGCCGCCCAGGATCTGGGAGAGCGACGTCATGTTCGCGGCGATCGTGCCGGCAATCTGAAGCGCGACGACGATGAGCCTGAAGCCAATGCCAAGCAGGAGGCCGTTGATGATCTCGGCCACCAGGGGCGCGAATGTGAGGCCATCCGGGGCCGCATCGGCGATATCGGGCGCGACGGCGGGCGCGACGACGGCGGTCAGCACCACGGCTAGCGCCAGCCGCACCCGCAGCGGAACGCTCTGTTCGCCGAAGGCCGGAAGGAGCGCCATGACGGCTCCGATCCGGAAGAAGACCAGAACCGTGGCGAGGATTGCGGCTTCTCCCACCGGCAGCAGCGTGGCAAGCGGCTCGATCACGCGGCCACCGTGCCAACGAGAGACGGACGCGCGTCTGTCCCGAGTTCCTCGTAGGACAGCACCGGGTTGCCGATCCCGCGCGTTCCGATAACCGTCCGGAGGAACCGCCGCCGCTGCACCGTCGTGACGAGACCGGGGAAGACGCCGGCCTGGCTGGACTGAGACACGCTGTCGGCGACCGCTCCGGCGAGCTTGTTGAAAAGGTCGGGGGGGAGCGCGACGTCGTGGCGACCATCACCGGTGTCCACCTCATAGGTCTTGAATTCCTCTTCCCATTCCGGGGAGAGCTGTAGCAGGGGGACTGTCCCGTCGGCGCGGCGCAGGTCCGCCACCAGCTGGAATCCCAGGCGCTGGCGCACGTGCTCGCAGATCGCCTCAGCCGAGTTCGTCACACCGCGCCGCTCGGCGATCGCTTCAAGGATCAGCGGCAGGTTCCGGATCGACACGCGTTCTTCGAGGAGAAGCCGCAAGACCGAAAGCAGGAGGTCCACCGGCACCCGGTCTGGTACGAGTTCGTCGACGAGCCGTCGATTCGCCTCGGCGCGGGCCGGGTCTGACACGGATGTCATTTCCTCCAGGAGGCGGCGCAGGTTCCGGAGCGTCATGAGGCGCGGGAAATTGCGCTTCAGGACCTCGAGGAGATGCGTCGCGAGCACCTCGGGCGGAGTGACGACCGTCACGCCACGAACCGACAGGTCATCTCCTTCGTCGGGAGAAACCCAGGTTGCCGGTGCGCCGTAGACCGGCTCCTTCACAAAATCGCCGGGCAGCTGCGATCCGTCATCTCCGGAGGACAGTGCGAGGTATTTGTCAGGGCGGAGCGTGTCGCGGGCCTGCTCGACGCCGTGAATCCGGATGACATAGGTGCCGGGCAAGAGCGACGCCTCATCCGTGAACCGGATTTCCGGAAGCAGCAGACCGAACTGGGCCGCGACGTGGTGCCTCATGTTCGTGATCCTCGCCTCGAGACCGGTTCCCGGGTCGAGCACCATGGCCACGAGATCCGGTGCGAACTCGACATGGATCTCGTCGAGTTCGAGGACATCTCCCATGGACTTGCCAGCGGGACGCACGGCCTCTTCCACCGTGTCCGCCGATTCGGAGGCAAGGGTCCGCGCGCCTTGCAGGACGGCGTATGCGGCCGCGCCGAGCGCGAGAGCGCCGGAAAGGAAAGGAAGGAATGGCAGGCCCGGAACGAGCGCGAACAGGAAGAGAAGCACCGCGACAGTCCCGAGTGCGGCCGGATAGCGCCCCAGTTGCTCGAAGACCGCGATGTCAGTCGATCCGGTGGCGCCTCCCCGTGCGAGAAGCAGGGCCGTGGCGATCGAGATGATGACGGCCGGTATCTGCGAGACGAGGCCGTCGCCGACCGTGAGGATCGCGTAGGTCTCAAAGGCGCGGTCAAGCGGCATGTCGTGCAGGACCGCGCCGATCGCGACGCCCATGATCAGGTTCAGCAAGGTGATGAGAAGGCCGGCGATCGCATCGCCCTTGACGAACTTGGACGCGCCGTCGAGCGAGCCGAAGAAGGTCGTCTCCGCCTGATCCCGTTCGCGCCGCGTCTTGGCCTCGTCGTGGTCGATGGCGCCCGCGGCCATGTCGCTGTCGATTGCGAGTTGCTTGCCCGGCATCGCGTCGAGCGCGAAGCGGGCGCCGACTTCCGCCATTCTGGCGGCCCCCTTCGTGATCACGACGAAATTCACGATCAGGAGGACGCAGAAGACGACGAGCCCCAGAAAGACGCTGCCGCTCATGACGAACATCGCGAAGCCTTCGATCACCTCGCCCGCGGCACCGGTCCCCGAGTGGCCTTCGCCGATGATGAGCTTGGTCGACGACACGTTGAGCGAAAGCCTGAGCATAAGCGACGCGAGAAGAATCGTCGGAAAAGCCGAGAATTCCAGCGGACGCTCGATGAACAGGGTCACCGTGAACATCAGAATTGCAAGCCCGAACGAGGCGGCAAGGCCGATGTCAAGCACCCATGCCGGCATCGGCAGGATCATCATCACGATCACGGCCATGAGCGCGAGCGCGAGGAGTATCGTCGGCTGGAACAGGTTCGAAACCGAAAGACGCATGGCGACCTATTCGCCCTGCACGTCGATGAGCCGCTGGTTTCCCGCGATCTCCAGAGGGACGAGCGACGACAGGCCGCGTCGGGCGCCGGTCGACACGAGCAGCGGGAACCGGTTGTCCCTGACGGCGTCGGCCGATTGCGGACCGGCTGGCGTCGAGGCCTGACCGGTGGCTTTCGCGGGGACCGGAGCGGTTTCGCTGTGCTCACCCAGACGGGCGCGGATCCGGTCGAAGCGCGTCCGGTAGCGGCTGGCGAAGTGCGGCGTCCGCGAATGGTAGGCTCCCGCGGCGCGACTCCAGTCGCCGAGTTCGGCATGAAGCTCGGTCAGGAAACGGGCGGCATAGGCTGCGTTGACGTCTGGATCGAGCATCTCTTCGAGCGAGGCGAAATGCTCTCCGTGCCAGCGATAGTTTATCTGAAAGCAGCCGACATCGTAGCTTCGGGCGCCTCTCGCGTGATGCTTGCGGACATATCCGTACGCCTCCTCATAGCTGTCGAACCACTCGCCCTTGCCCTCCATGTTGACGGTCCAGGGCCAGGGCCGGAATGCCCCGTTGCGCGTTCGTCCCGTCTCGGTCAGGGCGATCGCCCGCAGGACGCTCAACGGCACGCCGCTCGATGCCGACGCCCGTGCCGCCGCTTGCTCGCACAGGAGGGGAAGTCTGGTCCAGGCGTCCCCGTCCTCGCGGGCCCCGGCCGCAGGGTCCGTGGCGAGCGCCAGCGCGGCCGTGAAGACGAAAGCGATAAGGCTTTGCCGGGGTCCGAGGCCTGAGCGGGCGAGCGACAAAGCGGCTGTCAATGACGGCATGATGCATTTCTTGCGATCGGTGGTTCGGCCGACGCTATGCGGGCCGCGTTGACATTCCGTAACCCGGATCTCGATCAGGGCGGCGGTATCGCCGTGAGCAGGTTTTCAAGTCTGGATCGTGCGTCTTCGCTTCTTGCGAGCAGGGCGGCGGGATCTCTCGGATCGGGCCGGTCTCCCTCCGACATCAACTCTGCAGCTTGCGCCCGCGTCGAGTCCGCCGCGGCGGCAATCCTGTCCCAGTCACCCGACAGCCATATTGCCATCCGGGCGCGGGTCGCGGCTCCGGTGCGCTCGAACAGGTCCGCGGCTTCCGCGTGGCGCCCGGCGCGCGACAGGATCTTGGCGCGCATCTCATCGGCCTCGTCCCCCTCGAAATCCCGTAGATGTTCAAGGGCCGCCGCCACGTCGCTGTCGTCGAGCGCGATGCGTGCGGACAGGAGCCGTCGCTCGTCACCGTCCGGCGCGAGATGGAGATAATCCCGCGCCAGGCGTCCGAAGCCAAGTTCGGCCATGCGCCTTGCCGCAAGGAGGGCCGTCCCGGCTGCGATGCCCGTTGTCCGCCTCTTAACCGCGTTCGCGCCGAACCGAAGAAAGTGGGTGTCATCGCCGTCACGCGTGAGCGCCGACAGGAACTCCTCCCGCAGCCGCGTGAAACGAGCCTCATCGATCACCTCGGCCGCTCCGGTCAGTCGGGCATAGGCGGCGGCGAAATCGCCTCTGAGCAGATGGGTCCGTATCAGCGCCGCGACGAGCCGGGCGCCGAGCTGCGTGTCGCGCAACTCTTGCGCCCGTGCTTCCGCAAGGCTGACGAATGCGGTCTCGGGCAAATCCCGCGCCGCGATCGTGAGTTCGAGATACGAGGCAAGCGCCTCGGCGGAAACCGGCGACGCGCCTGTGGCGAGAGTCGCGAGGATCCCGAATCCCTCGCGGTTTCCGTCCTTCGCCTGGTCTTGTGCCTCCCAAAGCTCGACGGGAACGCCATGCGGCCCGGGAGCCCGCTGGACGAGATGGCGAACGCTCGCCGCGGACATCATGTCGCCGCTCGCCTCGAGCGCGGCCGATACGCGCGGACCGAGCAAGCGGCGAAGATGCAGAGGAAGCTCGGAAAGCGCAACCAGGACGGCTTCGGCATGGTGCCCATTGTCCTCGGGATCCGCCAGAAGAGACCAGAGCTGCGCACGCCCCGGGCAACCCTGAAGGTTGCCCAGGAGGTTGCCGTCGGATACCGTTCCGTCGAGGAGCCGAGCCATCCCCGAAAGACGATCTGTATCGGGGTGATTGGCGAGAGTGGATCGCAGGACGGCATCAGCCTCCGCTCCGAAGCCCAGGGCGATGTAGAGCCGCGCGAGTGCAAGTGCCGCCTCGTCGTCCGCGCGGTCCAATTCCCCGAAAAGCTGCTTCCTCGCAGCGGCGAGCGCCTCCGCCGGAGCACCCTCGGCGGGTATCCAGCTCGCGACGTCGAAGGCGGCCTCGGCCGGGCATGTCCCGTATTGCAGGCTCGGTCGGTCGGCGTCCGTGGAAGCCGGTCCCGCGTCGTCTCCGGGCAACCGGAACCTCACGCCGGGAAGAGCACCGCCGACGAGACCGGGGCCGGAGCTTTTTCCGGTCGCGGGCCTGTCGCGGGCCATCGGTGCCAGGCGCAGAAGACCGCTCGATGCCGCGCGGCCGATCTCTTCGGCGAGAGACCGAGTGACAAGCCCGACGCCGTCACCGGCAGAGTCGGCAGGGTGACCGTCCGGAGCGTCCCCCGGTTCGACCGTGACCACCGGAAAGACTGCGCCGTCGCGCGCTGCGGGCGGCCGGTCCGGTCGCGACGCCAGTGGAAGGTCGATGATCGAGGGACCGAGGGGGTCCGACAACGTCGGCGGAACCTGCAGAAGCGTCGGGCTGGACGCCGGGGTCTCGCGCTCGTGGGCTGTCGGGAACACATTCTCAAGTCGGACCGGCGCCGGATCGTCCTTTACATCGATGACCAGAGCGCCCCGCCGGACCGCAAAAACGTCAAGCGAACAGTCGCAGCCAAGCTCGAGGATCAGAACGCCCGACGCGGGTTCCGACAGTGTCCGGATGCGCGTCCTCGGAATGAAGCGGAAGACATTTTCGGTCTGGAAGGACCATTCGCCGGCCTTGAACACGATCGTGGCGCGACCGGGCCCAAGGCTCAGCGTCCAGTCCGGACGCTCCGGAAATTCGAACACCAGCCGGGAGAAATCCGCATGCTCCCCGGATCTGACGCGAACCGTCTCGGCGTCGGGCGCGGCCGGTCCTGCCGCGATGGTCAAGACTGCCGCCAACACGACGCGGATCATGCCGCATCCTTCTTCGTGTTGCGCAGCGCCTCTTCCAGTTCGGAGAAGCTCGGTCGCACCTGGTGCGGCGCGTTCTGGCGACCCACCTCGATGCAGATGTTGGTCGCGTGGTTGTGGAGGTTGGCGACAAGAACCTCGCGGATCAGCTGGTAGAAATGCGCATCTTCCTCGACGACGGTCCGCAACCGGTTGGCCGAAGGTCCGACGAAGCCATAGGACAGGAACACCCCCAGGAACGTTCCGACGAGCGCGCCGCCGATCATGCCGCCGAGAATCTCCGGCGGCTGGTCGATGGACGCCATCGTCTTGATCACGCCAAGCACCGCCGCGACGATGCCGAGCGCGGGAAGCCCGTCGGCGACGGTCTGGAGCGCATGGCTCGAATGAAGGGCGTGGTGGAGATTGGCCTCTATCCGCTTGTCGAGCACTTCCTCGACCTGATGCGGGTCGTCGTAGTTCATCGTGGCGGACCGCATCGTGTCGCAGATGATTTCGACCGCTTCGTGATCCGCCTGGATTCGCGGATAGCGGCCGAAGAGCGATGACGCCTCCGGACCCTCGATGTGTTCTTCGAGTTCGATCGGGTTCTGTCGCGCGACGCGAATGAGTTCGAAGAGGAGGCAGAGGAGATCGCGGTAGTCCTCCGGCTTCCAGCGCGGGCCCTTGGCGACGCGCCCGAGGTCCTTGAGCGCCGTCTTGACCGCGCGTCCGCTGTTCGAGATCAGGAAGGCCCCGATCGCCGCCCCGCCGATCATCGTTATCTCGAAGGGAAGCGCCTTGAGAATGATGCCCATCTTGCCGCCGGCGGCGAGATAGCCTCCGAAGACCATCACCAGGACGACGATCGCGCCGATGATCGCGATCATCGGTCACACGCGCCGGTTCGCAATGCGTCAATCACCGGCGGACTCCGTCGGACCCACCGCAGCCCGGGACGCGGCGGCGCTACGGCTCGCGAGAAGCACACTGATCGAATAGGCCACGTCGGG
>CAZPOK010000182.1:0-6814 GCA_964587905.1 uncultured Rhodobacterales bacterium
CGGACAGCGCTTGCCAGGGATCGTTCCGGGGATTGTCTTCGAGGACGGGATCAAGCACCTTCACCCCGCCGCCGGATCGCGCCGTCACCAACTTTCGGGCATGGCCCGCTTCGGCTTCGGGGAGGACGGGAACAGTGAAACGCTCGCGCATCAACGCCATCATGGCCGAGGCCGACGACATGATCCGCCGGCACGGTTTCATGCTGCCGCCGTTCGCCTACTGGACACCGCAGGAGTTCGAGGCGCAGGCGGCGCGCGCGCGGCACGTCGTCGACGCCCGATGCGGCTGGGACATCACCGACTACGGCGCCGGACGCTACGACGAGATGGGGCTTTTCCTGTTCACCCTCAGGAACGGGCTGCTCGCCGATCTGACCGCGGGCCGCGGGATGTGCTACGCCGAGAAGCTGCTGATCTCCAGAAAGGATCAGCTCAGCCCGATGCATACGCACGTGATCAAGGCCGAGGACATCATCAACCGCGGCGGCGCGACGCTCGTCGTCGAACTCCACGGATCGGACGACGACGGCAACTTCGCCGGGGATCGCGGCGGGCGGGTCCTGTGCGACGGGATCGCGGTCGACTACGGCCCGGGCGAGAAGCTGAGACTCGCGCCGGGAGAGAGCGTCACCCTGCGTCCGGGGGACTGGCACGCCTTCTGGGGCGAGGGCGGGGATGTGCTGATCGGCGAGGTCTCGACGGTCAACGACGACGAGACCGACAACTTCTTCCGCGACCCGATAGGGCGTTTCGCCGAGATCGAGGAAGACGCCCCGCCGACGCATCTCCTCGTCAGCGACTACCGCACGCGGCTTGGGTGAGACCGGCCGGAGACCCTGGCATCGCCGCCGGAGGACGCACGTCCGTTGCGACGCCCGGACCGCGGCCGCCTGAGAGGAGATCCCGATGACCGCCCTGAAACGCTCCTGGATCGAGAGCGCCAACAGCCCGGCCACAGATTTCCCGCTGAACAATCTGCCCTGCGGCGTGTTTTCCACGGGCGGTGGCCCGGAGCGCTGCGGCATCGCGATCGGCGACCGGATCCTCGACGCGTCGGGGCTCGAGGCCGACGGCATCCTGCGCGCCGCCCCGGACGCCCGCGTGCTGGATGCCCCCGTCTGGAACGGCTTCATGGAACTGGGGCCCGAGGCCTGGGCCGGATACCGCGCCCGCCTGACCGAGATGCTGGCCGAAAGCGCCCCGCCCGACGTCCGCCACCGGCTCGGGGCGTTCCTCGTGCCGATGGAAGAGGCCACGCTCCACATGCCGGTGCGGGTAAGCGAATACACCGACTTCTATGCCGGGCGGCACCACGCGCAGAACGTGGGCACCATGTTCCGGGGACCGGAGAACGCCCTGCCGCCGAACTGGCTGCACATCCCCATCGGCTATAACGGCCGCGCCTCCTCCGTCGTTGTCTCTGGAACGCCGGTCATCCGCCCGCACGGTCAGCTCAAGCGTCCGGACGACGCGGCGCCCCGCTTCGGCCCCTCGGCCCGGTTCGACATCGAGCTGGAGATCGGCGCGATCGTCGGACAGCCCTCGCAGGGTCCGATCACCGTGGCGCAGGCCTTCGAGAACATCTTCGGCTACGTCCTCCTGAACGACTGGTCCGCCCGTGATATCCAGGCGTGGGAATACCAGCCTCTGGGTCCTTTCCAGTCGAAGGCGACGGCGACCACCATCGGCCCGTGGATCGTGACGGCGGCCGCGCTCGAGCCGTTCCGCGTCTCAACGCCGGACCGCGAAACGCCCCTCCTGCCCTACCTCGAGGAACCGGGACCGATGCTCTACGACATCGCGCTCGAGGTCGGGCTGGCGCCCGAGGGCAAGGCCGAGACGATCATCACCCGCACCAACTACCGCGAGATGTACTACTCCCCGGCCCAGCAGCTGGCCCATCACACCAGCTGCGGCTGCCCGATGCGGGTGGGCGATCTTCTCGGCTCCGGCACGATATCGGGGCCGGACAAGGCCAGCCGCGGCTCGCTTCTCGAGCTGAGCTGGGGCGGCAGGGAGCCGCTGACGCTCGATACCGGAGAGACGCGGAGCTTCCTCGAGGACGGCGATACCGCGATCCTGCGCGGCCACGCCCGGGGCGATGGCTGCCGGATCGGCTTCGGCGCCTGCGGCGGCCGGATCCTGCCGGCCCGCGGCTGATCGCCCCACGGGGTGCCGGTCACTCCGCCTCGGTGGAGCGGCTCTCGTCCCGAAGCCGCAGGAACACGGCCGTGATCTCTTCGGGTGTCGCGCGCTCCACCGCGCCGTCGGCGACCTCGTCCTGCGACCAGATCCACGAGGCCGCGGGATCGTGGAGCATCGCCCACTCCCCGAACATCCGCTCGGGTACGCTTTCGGCCACGTGGAGCGTCACGTCGAGGTGACGGTCGTCGCGTTCGATCCGCGCGAGGGCATCCCTGACCCGCTCCTCGGGACCTTCGAGCCACTGCAGGTAGATGTCCCCGCGGCAGAGCAATGCGCCCGTGATGCCGTCGCGGAGGTTCGCGCGCCGCGCGTCCATCAGGATACCGTTCAGAATGCCCGCATCAAAGCCGAATGGCCGCGACGTGTAGATGGCCCGGAACAGACTCATGGCTGCGCGTTCTCCTGGTCGTTGACATCACGGCCGGCATGGCGTCGTCGCTGGGGGAGCATAGGGAAGGCCCGCGAAAAAGCCAGCCTGCGCGGGAGACAACGGTGTCAGCGGTAGCGCTCGACCATCGGGCGCAGGGCGACGCGCGCCTTCAGTTTCGCCGCCAGCAGGTAGATGCCGCCGATCTTGCGGTGCAGGAACAGCGCGGCGGGCGGCGGCACATGGGCCAGATCGGCCTCGGCGCCCATCGCGAGCCCCATGTCGCGCAGCGTCTCCACCAGACCGGCGGCGCCGAAGTCGAACGGCTCGGCCTGCCGCAGCGGCGCCATGGCGGCGTCGAACATCTCCATGATGTGCGCCTGATGCCGCGGCGCCGTCGCCGTGTCGAAATAGCCGACCTGCAGCATCGCGGCACGGGTCGCGGCGCGGTCGCCGTCGAGCGCCGCGTTCAGCAGCCGCCGGAAGTCGCGGGCGAGCGCCGGATCGATCGCCATCACAGCCCCGAAGTCGAGAAGCACGATCCGGTCCGACGCGCGGTCGAACCTGTAGTTCGCGAGGTTCGGGTCGGTCTGCATCAGGCCGAACGCGAACAGCTCGCGCAGGACGAGGTCGATCAGCTGGGCCGCCACGTGATCGCGCAGCGCCTGCGGCGCGTCGGTCAGCGCGTCGATCGGCTCGCCCTCCAGATAGGACATCGCCAGCACCTGCGACGTACTGAGATCGGCGAGGATCTCGGGCAGGCGGAACACGTCCGACCCCGCGAGCAGCTTGCGAAAGGCCGAAAGGTGGCGCGCCTCGGAGCGATAATCGGCCTCCTGATGCAGCTGGCGCTTGGCCTCGTTCAGCATCGGCGCGAGGTCGATCTCGCGCGGCACGAGCCCCGGCAGGCGCAGCAGCGTCGCGACATTGTCGATGTCGCTGTCGATGCTGGCGCGGACCCCGGGATACTGCACCTTGATCGCCAGATCGCGTCCGTCGCGGGTCGTCGCGCGATGCACCTGCCCGATGGAGGCGGCGGCGAAGGGGCGGACGTCGAAGCGGGCGAAGCCGCCGTACCACCCCGCCCCCCACTCGGCGTCCAGCACGCCTTGAAGCTGCTTCGGCGGCATGTGGGGCGCGTCGGCGCGCAGCGCGGCCATGACGGCGGTCATCTCGGGCGGCAGGACAAGCCCGGTGTCCATCGATAGCATCTGTCCGAGCTTCATCGCCGCCCCGCGCATCTGCCCGAGGTCTCGGGTGATGCGATTCGCGGTCGCGGGCGTGAGAAGAACCCCCGGCAGGCGGGGCCGCTCGCCCTGCGCCATCTGCCGGACCCCGGTCGCGACCATGCCGCCCATGATCCCCGAGGTCATGCCGCCCAGGCGCAGCACCCGGCCAAGCCGTCCTTCGGGCACGGGATGGGCCCCGGCGCCATAGTCCTTGCGCGACACGTCTTTGACCACCTCTGTTGGACAGAGCGTTACATGGCGCGCGCAGGTCGCTTTGCCAGCGCCCGCGGCGTCCTTGTCCGACGCGCCGCCGCAAGGCGCGTCTTGTCTGCCGCGCCGATCCTGCGACGAAAGGCGCCGATCCGGCGACGGGGGACTTGTCAAATCGGCATGCCGAGGTATGCTTTTTCCTAGGGAGGACAGCCGTTGGGAAAGCAGGACGCAGCGATCGACGCGCAACTCTTCGCCCGCACGGCGTCGCTCTTCGACGTGAAGCGTCGAGCCCTCGCTCCCGCTGCCGTCGAGATCCTCGCGAGCGACATCGTCCGCCGCATTTCCTCCGCCGTGGCTCTCAGCCCCCGCTTCGACGATCCCGTCATCAACGAGGAAAGCGTCGCGGCCTTCTGCGACGCGCTGGTTCAGCCCAGGCCGACCGCGGCCCTGCAGTTCATCGAGGATCGCCGCGCGGAGGGAGTGACCCGACAGGGCGTCTACATCGGCTACATCTGCGCCGCGGCGCGACGGCTTGGCGAAAGCTGGGACGAAAACCGGCTGTCCTTCCTCGAAGTCACCGTCGGCACCGGCCATCTCTACGCCCTGATGCGCGCTCTGAGGGCCGAGGAACCGGCCACCCGCTCGGCCTTCGATTCGCGCAGATGCGCGCTCTTCGCGACGGTTCCCGGAGAGGATCACGGCATCGGCATAACCGTCGCGGCCGATCTGTTCCGGGACGCGGGCTGGGAAATCGACCTGCGGGTCGGCGCGGATCACGACGACCTGATGGACCATGTCGAGAATACGCGGCCGTCGGTCATCGGGCTGTCGCTCAGCACCGAGCACCGGCTCGAGGATCTCGTGCGGCTGGTCGTGGCGATGCGCATCGTCGTGCCGCAGGCCATCATCGGGGTCGCGCCCGCCGCGGGCCTCGACGAGACCAGGGTCCGCAGCCTCGTCGACATCGATCTCCTGTTCGGGGATGCGCGCACCGCCTGCGCGGATCTGGAGCGTCTGCTCCGCCTGCGCGGTTGATCCCGCCAACGCCGCGCTCCACCCGACACGCCCGGCGGCCCTGCCGCGACACGGCGCGCCGGATCAGTAGAAGCCGACCTCTCGCACGTCGACCTCGGCGTCATGGTCCCGGCCGAACGCGACGACGGCAATCGATCTGAGGCTTCGCGCGCGGGGCGTGGCGCGCAGCAGCGCGCCCGAAGCGGCGAAGGCGTCGAGCGGCAGACGGACCTCGCTCCAGGACCGGGTGACGTCGAATCCCGCCTGGTAGTACTGCCAGGGCAGGACAGTGCCCGCCGTGCGCAGATGCACGAAATACCTCTGGTCGTTGCCCCGCACGACGAGCCGCACGCCGGTCGTGCCCTCTGGCGGCGGGCTGTCGAGATCGTGCCGCATCTGGATGAAACCGCCCCGGTTGGCGGTGCTGACGCGCCCCGTCATGCGCGCGTGGAACTGTCCGTCCTCCTCCGCGAAGACCAGCTTTCCCGACGACACGCCGCCCATCACGGCATCGGAAAAGAACCGCCAGCGGGTTTCCGGCTGCATCTCGAACTCCTCGACCACCGTCGCGTCGGCCGAAACGACCGGCGGCGCGCCGCAGAGCAGTGCGGCCGCGAGGGCGAGAGGGATCAGACCGCGCATCGACGCCTCCTTGTCGACCCATCGCACCGGAGAACCGGCCCGGAGTCCACCCTCAACTCCGCCCAAGATACGACGGTTCGGGCGGATGCGCCATGGCCGGCGCCCCCCGGCCCCGCGCTCAGGACTGCGCCTCCGCCTCGCGGTCGGCCTCGGCCTGTTCGGCGGCCCAAACCCCCGCCGCCTCCACCGTGATGGGCGAGGCGGTCGGCAGCACGCCGAGGTAGCTTTCGGTTTCCTCCACCGAGGCCGTCGGGCGCTGTGTCATCCGGTAGAGCGCGTAGAGCGCGATGGTGGCGAAGGTCGCGCCGAGCACCGGCCAGAACGCGAACGGACCGAGCCCCTGCATCGCCCAGCCGGTGACCAGCGGTCCCGCGATGGCGCCGAGCCCGAAGGTGAAGACGAGCCCTCCCGACGCGGCCGGCATCTCCTCGGCAGACAGAGAATCGTTGGTGTAGGCGAGAAACAGGGCGTAGAGCGGCGTCGTCACCCCGCCGGCGAAGAAGGCGGCCGCCATCAAGGGCCACAGACCGCCGCCGGTGAACCATCCCAGTGCGCAGGAGGACGCCCCGAGGACGGCCGCCCCGAAGATCAGCTTGCGCCGATCCATCCTGTCGGACAGCCAGCCGATGGGGTATTGAAACACCAGCGCTCCGGCGAACAGCATCGCCACGAAGAGCGCGATCTGCGCCGCCGTGAGCCCGATCTGCGTGCCGAAGACCGCGCCCATGCCCGATTGGGTGGCATAGACGCCGCCCAGCAGGAAGATCCCCGCGGTCCCGAGCGGCGCGCTCGAAAACAGGGCGCGCAGGGACATCGGGCGCGCGACGTCGACGGCGGGAACAGGGGTGGCGGACAGCAGGATCGGCGCGAAGGAGATCGACACGAGGATCGAGGCGCCGATGAAGAGCGCGGAGGTTCCCGCATCGCCCAGCGTCAGCAGACCCTGCGCGCCGATGATGCCCAGCGTCTGCGCGATCATGTAGGCCGACAGCACCTTGCCGCGGGTCTCGTTCGTGGCCGCGTTGTTCAGCCAGCTCTCCGCGGCGACGTAGATGCCCGACATGCAGAACCCCACGAGCAGCCGCAGCACCGTCCAGGCCCAGGGGTCCGTCAGCAGCGGAAACGCGACGAGCCCCGCCGACAT
>CAZPOK010000183.1:0-6796 GCA_964587905.1 uncultured Rhodobacterales bacterium
TGATGGGCGGAATGACGACCGACCATCTCACGAGCGCCGACGAGACCCTGAAGGGACTTCTGACGGTGTCCTCGGAGCTCGAGAACCTGCTGGCGCGGAACACCTTCCGCTTCGGTGCGACAGGGGCCTACGAGGCGCTCGTGCACCAGAGGGTTGACGTGATGCGTGAGGAGCGCTTCGCCGGGCGGCAGACGTTCCGGGAGTTCATGATGCGCCGCTTCGATCCGGCGATGCGCACGGTCAAGGCGGGGGAGCGACGGCTCCAGCAGATGGCCGAGCGGGCGATGCGGGCGGGCGATCTTCTGCGGACGCGGGTCGATGTCGAGCGGTCCGCGCAGAACCAGGACCTGCTGGCGAGCATGGACAAGCGGGCCGACCTGCAGCTGCGCCTGCAGCGGACGGTCGAAGGCCTGTCGGTCGTGGCGATCAGTTATTACGCGGTGAACCTCGCGCTCTACCTGCTGGCGCCGGTGAGCGCGGAGGCCGGGATCAGCACGGGCGTCACCGCCGCTGCGGTGACGCCGCTGATCGTGCTGCTGGTCTGGCTGATGATCCGGCGCATCCGGAAGGAAGTGGAGTAGCCGTCATTCCGCCGGGACGGCGCTGCCTGCGACGCGGCCGCCGCCGAGCACCCGGTCGGTGAGGATCGCACCGCCCGCGATCGCGCCCAGCGCGAGAAGCGCGGCCACGGAGAGGGTGGGGATGCCCGCGAGACCAGCGCCGATGGTGCAGCCGCCGGCCAGGACGCCGCCCATGCCCATGAGCGCCGCGCCCAGCGCATAGCGGACGGTCTGGCGGGGCGAGTCGAAGCTCTGCCACCGGAAGCGGCCGGACAGGAGCGAGGAGATCAGCGCGCCGGCGAGCGTGCCGCCGATCAGGCCCACGCCGAAGCCCGCCGAGATCGAGGTGGAGGCGATGCTCCAGAACAACGTGTCGGCGAAGGGGGCTGTGAAGGAGAGGCTTTCGAGCGCGATCGGGTCGAAGTCGTCGTAAAGGACGAAGCCGGTGCCGACCCAGCCCGCGGGGACAAGGAGGCCGAGCATGGCCGCGAGGATGAGGTGACCGGGGCGGGCGCCGGAGCGGAGGGCGACGGCGAGGGCGGTCGCCGCGATCAGTGCGCTCCAGACCAGCGGGCCGCCGGGGAGGGCGGCAAGCGAGACGCCATCACCGAGAGGAGCCGTCACCGAGCCGAGGTTGGTGCGGAGGGGCGCGAGGACGCCCTTGAGCATCGCGTGGGCGGTGACCGCGAAGACGAGCAGGACGAAGACGGCGCGGAGGTTGCCCGAGGCGGAGAGCACTGTCAGGCGCGAGGCGCAGCCGCGCGTGAGCACCATGCCCGCTCCGAACAGAAGACCTCCGGCAAGGATCGCGAGGACGGGCAGATCGGCGGCTAGGAAGCGGTGATCCCCGAAGGAGATCAGCCCCGCCTGCACGGCGGCCTGCGTCCCGGCGACGGCAGCGGCGAGCGCGATGAGCCAGACGCCAAGAGCCGGGCCACGTTCGGCCGGTTGGCCTGCGAGAGCGCGTCGGAAGCAGAACCGCGTGATCTCGGCCAGCACGCCGAAGGCCACACCGAGGGCGAGGCCGAGCCACAGCGCGGCCTCTGGCGGGGTGAGCGTTTCGAAGCCGAGGGACTGGAACATGGCGCGGACTCCTTTGCGGACGTCCGTCGCTATTGAGCCGGGCAAGGCCGTCGATCAAGTCTCGTCCCCGTGCGCATGGGGGGCGATCGCGGAACGACGTTCCGGCAGTGCCGGGGCGGATCGAGACAGCGTTCCCCGTGCCGGCGGACTCCGGAACGTCGATCCGGCAGGTGCGGCGGCGCACGGCTGCGGGTCCTTTTCCGATCGCGATGGGCGTCCGGCCCTCAGCGCCCCCGGATCCGCGGATCGAGCGCGTCGCGCAGGCCGTCGCCCATGTAGTTCACGCTCAGCACCGTGAGCGAGATGAGCGCGCCGGGCCAGATCACCCGCTCGGGGAACTGCCGCATCCTGTCGACGCTGTCGAACAGCAGCTTGCCCCATGTCGGGAAGTCCGGCGGGAAGCCGAAGCCGAGGAAGGAGAGCGCGCTTTCGGTGATGATCGCGGTGGCGATGCCGAGCGTGGCCGAGACCATGATCGGCGAGAGCACGTTCGGGAGAAGGTGCCGCGCGATGATCTTGAAGGGCGAGGTGCCGATCGAGCGGGCGGCGAGGATGAATTCGCGTTCCTTGAGGGCGAGGATGTCGCCCCGGACGATCCGCGCGGTCTGCATCCACGAGGTGATGCCGACGAGGGTGACGATCAGGATGAAGGTGCCGCCCTCGGGTCCGAACGCATTGGCGAGAGGCTCGCGGAAGAGAAGCACCGCCACGAGCAGGAGCGGCAGGAGCGGCAGGGCGAGGAACAGGTCCGTGAGCCGCATCAGCGGTCCGTCGAGGCGGCGGAAGTACCCTGCGACGACGCCGATCGCCGTGCCGAGGAAGAGCGACAGAAGCATGGCCGACATGCCCACCGCGATCGAGACCTGCCCGCCCATGAGGAGACGCGCGAGGGTGTCGCGCCCCAGGTTGTCGCTGCCCAGCGGGTAGGCCCAGCTCACCTTCGCGCTCTGGTCCCAGAGGGCGGTGTAGATCGGGCGCATGTCGCGCGCCTCGAGGAAGGCGCGGCCGGTCGGCACTTCCTGGGGATCCTGCCAGTAGAAGAGCGGGCCGAGATAGACGCTGATGACGATGATCGCGAAGACGGTGGCGCCGAACAGAGCGCCCCGGTGGTTCTTGAACTGGTCCCAGACATCCCGCCACTGGCTGCGCGGGGGGCGGTCGATATGGGTGGCCTCGGCGATGTGCGGGGCCGCGGCGGGGGCGATGGCGGCGGCGGATTCGGCCGCCGGTGTCTGGCTGCGTTCGTCAGTCATAGCGGATCCTTGGGTCGAGGATGCCGTAGAGCACGTCCGCGATCAGGTTGAACAGGACGATCAGGATCGCGAAGATGAAGACGAGCGTCTGCACCATCGGCAGGTCGTTGGCGTAGATCGCCGTGATCAGGAGCTGCCCGATCCCGTTCACCTTGAACACCTGTTCGGTGATGATCGCGCCGCCGAAGATGGACGGCACGCCGAGCGCGATCACCGTCACGACGGGGATCAGCGAGTTCCTGAGCACGTGGACGAGGACGACGACCCGCTCGGACAGGCCCTTGGCGCGTGCGGTCCGGACGTAGTCCTGATTGAGGTTGTCGAGCATCGAGGAGCGCATGAAGCGCGAGAGTTGCGAGGTGATCTGGAGCGCGAGCACCATCACCGGCAGGAACATCTGACGGAGCTGATAGACGAAGCTGTCCCAGTCGGTCACGCTGTGGGTCGTGTCGTAGATCGAGGGGAACCAGCCCAGCGTGACCGAGAAGATCACGATGACGAGCACGCCGGAGAAGAACGGCGGGACCGAAAAGCCGACCATCGTGACAAAGGTACCGGCCTGGTCGAACCACGAATACTGGCGGTAGGCGGAGTAGATCCCGATCGGAAGCGCGATCAGGATCGCGACGATGTAGGCGACACCCACGACCCAGAGCGTCTGCGGGATGCGCTGGGCGACGATGTCCATGACCGGCGAGCGGGTCTGCCAGGAGATCACCCGTTGCTGGCCTTCGGCGAAGCTGGTGCCGAAGACGATGTCGAGGAGATGCAGCGGCTCGACGACGAAGAACTGCCAGAGCCATTTGCCGAAGCGGATGTAGGTCGGATCTCCGAGGCCCAGGGCTTCGCGCATCTGCTGGCGCACCTCGGGCGGGATCGTGAGAGGCATCTGCGCCATGGGATCGCCCGGGGCAAGCTCCAGAAGCAGGAAGATCACGAGGGAGATCAGCAGGAGCGTCGGGATCGCAATGACCAGCCGGCGTACTGTGTACTGGAGCATCGGCGCCTCTCGGGATGGGGGAGGGTCGAAATGCGGCGCAGCCCCGGGGAACCGGGACCGCGCGTTGATTCAAGGCCTCAGCCGTCGATGCGGTACCAGTCCGCGACGTTCCAAAGCTCGCTGTCCCAGGTGTTCAGGACCACGCCGCCGAGGGTGTTCGAACGGGCCGAGACGCGGCCGCGGTCGACGAGCGGTATGATCGTGTAGCTTTCCTTGGTCAGCATCTCGTTGAGCTTGATGGCGATCTCGGCGCGTTCCTCGATGACCGCGGTTCGCGCAAGCTCGTCGAGCAGCGCGTCGTACTCCGGGTCGCAGTAGCGGTTGATGTTCTCGCCTTGCCAGCCGGTCGCGGGCTTCGGCTCGTTCCCGCAGCGGTATGCCGCGAGATAGGCCTGCGGGTCGGTGCCGTCGAAGTTGTTGGCGTACATCTCCACGTCCGCGTAGAACTTCTGGAACGTGTCCGGGCTTCCCGGGTCGCCGCCGAAGAAGACCGAGGCGTCGATGTTGCGCAGTTCGGTCTGGACGCCGATCTCTTCCCACCACTGCTTGATGAGCGCCTGGAAGTCCTGGCGCACGGCGTTGGTCGAGGTCTGGTAGAGCACGGAAAGCTCGACCCCGTCCTTCTCGCGCACGCCGTCGCCGTCCGTGTCGACGTAGCCCGCTTCCTCGAGCAGCGCCTTGGCGCCTTCGAGATCCTGCGTCAGGCAGTCGGTGTTGTCGGAGGCGAAGAGCGCCGGGTTCGGCACGAGGTTGCAGGTCGCACGGCCGGCCTGTCCGTAGCCGATTTCGACCAGGAGGTCGCGGTCGATCGCCATCGACAACGCCTTGCGCACGTTGAGATCCGTCAGGAACGGATGCGGATGCGCGACCGTGGACCGCTCGCCTTCGGGCAGCGAGGACGACGGATCCGTGAGGTTCACCTCGATTCTCTCGACAAGCGTGCCGAAGGCCGAGATCGCTTCGCCCTGGCCGGCGGCGGCCATGCTCTGGAGCACGTCGGGGGCGAGCTGGAGGTTCCAGGCGTAGTCGAACTCGCCCGTCTCGAGCACCGCGCGGCCCGCCGCGGCGGCATCGCCGCCGCCCTTGAAGGTGACCGTGGCGAAGGCCGGCTTCGCGGGATCGCGGTAGTTCGGGTTGGCTTCCATCTCGATCACGTCGTTCGGCTTGAAGTCGGTGACGCGGAACGGGCCGGTGCCGATGGGATAGAAGTTCGCCTCGGTGCACGAGGGCGCGTTTGCGCCGAGGCAGTCGGCGAACTGCGCGGCCTGGATGATCGGGGACTGGCCGCCCATGAACGGGCCGTAGGGCACGGGCTTGGGTCCGGTGAAGGTGACCGTCACGGTCAGGTCGTCGATCGCCTCGACCGTCTCGACGCCGTCGAACTTGGCTCCCTGGGCACAGCCGCCTTCGGGGTGCATGCAGTACTCGGCCGTGAAGACGACGTCTGCCGAGGTCACCGGCGTCCCGTCGGACCACAGAAGTCCCGGCTTGAGCTTCCACGTGATCGAGGTCAGGTCTTCGCTCACGCCGCCGTTCTCGACGGTCGGAATCTCCTCGGCGAGAAAGGGCACCATCTCTCCCGTTTCCGTGTAGCGGCCGAGAGGCTCGATGACCATGGAGGCGGCTTCGATGTCCTTCGTTCCGCCCGAAAGATATGGGCTCATGATGGATGGTGCCTGCCAATAGATGATATTCACGTGACCGTCGGAGCCACGTTCGGCCATCGCGGCCGGTGCGAAGGCGACGGCTGCCGCCGCGCCAAGAAGCGCTGTTCTCGTTTTCATGATTTTTTCCCTTTTGGACAAGCTCGTGCCTCGTGCGCCGCGTTTTCCGCGTCGCTCTGGGTTGGTCGGTCGGTCGCTCGGCTGGTTATCACCGCACTCCGGCTCTTTTCGTTGACGTCCCCGATCCGGTGGTCCGAACCGTATCGTGCGAGTTTCTGCCGAAGTGAGAAGCAAAAGCAAGCATTGCCTCAAGGTAAACTGCGTAATGCCTCGTCGAATGGTCAGATATTCGGCATTCGAACCGTCATTTTGTGCGCCGAGCGTTTGACAGGACGGAAAATCTGGACCTAGCTGTCGCTTGCGCTCGCCGACAGACAGGACCGACATGCTCGACAATCCGGTAGCCCGTTTCGAAAATCTGAGAGTGGAATTCGAGACGAAGGACGGCACTGTCGTCGGCGTTCAGGACGTCAGCTTCCAGGTCGGACCGGGCGAGACGGTCTGCGTCGTGGGCGAATCGGGATCCGGTAAGTCCGTTTCCTCGCTGTCGCTGATGCGCCTCGTCGAGTTCGGCGGCGGCCACATCGCCGGCGGGCGATTGATATTCGACCGGAAGGGAGATCCGACGAACGCCGACGCGCTCGACGTGGCCAAGGCCGACGAGCACCTCATGCGCACGATCCGCGGCAATGAGATCGGCATGATCTTTCAGGAGCCGATGACCTCGCTCAACCCGGTCTTCACGGTGGGGCGACAGCTGACCGAGCACCTGCGCGTCCACAAGGGCATGAGCCGGGCGGAGGCCGAGGAGCGGGCGCTGGAGCTTCTGCGGCAGGTGCGGATCCCCGAACCCGAGCGGCGGCTGACGCAGTATCCGCACGAGTTGTCGGGCGGCATGCGCCAGCGCGTCGTCATCGCGATCGCGCTGGCTTGCGAACCGCGGCTTCTGATCGCCGACGAGCCGACAACGGCGCTCGACGTGACGATTCAGGCGGAGATTCTCGCCCTGATCGACCGGCTGAAGCGCGAGACGGGCACGGCGGTCCTTTTCATCACCCACGACATGGCGGTGGTCGCGCAGATGGCCGACCGCGTGGTCGTGATGTACCGCGGCCGGAAGGTCGAGGAGGGGACGGTCGAGGAGATCTTCGAGAACCCCAAGCACGACTACACCAA
>CAZPOK010000184.1:0-6795 GCA_964587905.1 uncultured Rhodobacterales bacterium
CCCTTGCCGATCCGCGCGGCCGGGTGAATGTCGACGCCGAAGGCTTCCGACACCCGCATCTGGATGAAATAGGCCATGTCCTTGCGGCCCTGCCGCCAGAGCCAGTGGCCCACGCGGTAGGCCTGGATCGCCTGGTAGCCCTTGAAGTAGAGGATCGGCTGGATCAGCCGGTGGCAGGCCGGATCGCGATCGTAGACCGCCATGATGTCGGTCCGCGCCGCGTCGGCGAGCGCGGAGTCCGAACCATAGGCCTCGTCCGCGATCTCCCGCAGGATCTGCGCCGACATCTCGCCCGAGGCGAGCTTGAGCGCGAAGCGGTAGGCGAGCGCCCCCTCGATCGTGTCGTAGTGCAGGATGTTGGAATGGATCAGCCCGCCGAGCAGAGGCTCGTTGAGCACGGCCTCCTCGGCCTCTTCCATGACGCGCGACCAGACCGGATCGAGCGCCCTGACGGATTTCCGCGTTCTCGCCATCGACGTCTCCTTCGCCTTGCCGCGGGTTCTACATCAGATAGGATCGCCCGACCAAGAAGAAAGACTTTGCGGATGAAACCGTGACCGACACATCACGCCTCGCGGAGTATCGCCGACAGCTCGAGGACGCCCTCGCGACGCTGGAGGCCGGCGAGGACGCGGGCGCCGAGGATCGCCGGACGGTGGAACTCGACCAGCAGTCGGTCGGGCGGCTGAGCCGGATGGACGCGCTGCAACGGCAGGCCATGGCCACCGCGCAGAGCCGCCGCCGCGGCATCGAACGCCAGCGCATCCGCGGCGCGCTCGACCGGATCGAGGCGGGCGAGTTCGGCTGTTGCGAGGACTGCGGCGAGGAGATCGCACCGAAGCGGCTCGATCTGGATCCCACCGTGCCGAAATGCGTCAGTTGCGCCTCCGGCGCCTAGGACCGGTCATCGCTCCCGGACAGGCGTGGCACGCGGCTCCTCCGACCGGACCTTCGACGGACCGGCCCCGAAGACGCCCGGCAGCCCCGAATCAGCCGCGCCGCCGGCAGGAGCGGCCGGCCCCGCACCGCCGACTGCCGCGGTGAGGCGTCGACCCTCGGACCTGCGATTTCCGGGGCTTGGCGTACATTTGGACGGCTTCGCCGCGGTCGCCGGCATGTGCGCCCGAACCATCCGCTTGAAGGCCCCGGCCAAAATGTGTTTCAATGACCCCGCTGCCACACGCTCACCACAGGGTTAGAGCCGCAGGCCAGGACCGGCAGCACGAAATTCCCACTCATCGCTCAGAGGCGCTCCTTGCGCCGTCCCCGCAGATACGCGGAATCGAAAGGACTACTCCCATGCCCAACACGGATACATCTCCCGATAGTCTTCACCCGGCGGCCACCGCCTATGCGCAGGAACATCGCGACGGGTCGATGGACCGGCGCGAGTTTCTCGCCCGCGCCACATCGCTCGGCGTGACGACGGCCGGCGCCTATGCCCTGATCGGGATGGACGCGCCGGCACGGGCGGCCACGCACATGGAGGCTGGCGGCACCCTGCGCATCGAAAGCACCGTCAAGGCAATGCGCGATCCGCGCACCTTCGATTGGCCGCAGATGTCGAACTTCACCCGGGGCTGGCTGGAATACCTCGTGGAATACAATCGCGACGGCAGCATCCGCGGCATCCTTCTGGAAAGCTGGGACGTGAACGAGGATGCGACGGAGTACACGCTGAACGTGCGCCCCGGCGTGACGTGGAACGACGGCACGGCGTTCACGGCCGCCGACGTTGCCTTCAACATCGAACGCTGGTGCGAACGCGACGTCGAAGGCAATTCGATGGCGAGCCGCATGTCCTCGCTGATCGACGAGGACACGGGAACGGCCCGCGAGGGCGCCATCACCGTCGTCTCCGACCTTCAGGTGCGCCTGTCGCTCGAGGTTCCCGACATCACCCTGATCGCGGGATTCTCCGACTACCCCGCCGCGATCGTTCCGCAGGATTTCGGAGGCGACCCGCTTGCCGCGCCGAAGGGGACCGGCCCCTATCTGCCCGAGCAGTTCGACGTCGGGATCAAGGCGGTTCTGGTGAAGAACGAAGACCACGACTGGTGGGGCAAGGGCGTGATCGGCGACGCCGCGCTCGACCGCATCGAATACATCGATCTGGGAACCGACAAGGCCTCGATCACGGCCGCGGCGGACGCCGACGAGGTCGACATGGTCTACGAGAGCCTCGGCGAGTTCGTCGAGATCATGGATGCCATCGGATGGGAAAAATCAGAGGCCATCACGGCCAACACGCTCGTGACCCGTCCCAACCAGGTGGCCGAGGTCGACGGCATGACACCCTATTCCGACGTTCGGGTCCGCCGGGCGCTCGCGATGGCGGTCGACAACTCCGTCTGCCTGTCGCTGGGCTATTCCGATCAGGGGATCGTCGCGGACAACCACCACGTCTGCCCGATCCACCCGGAATACGCCGAGCTGCCCCCGCCGGTGCACGACCCCGAGGGCGCCCTCGCGCTGATGCAGGAAGCCGGCATGGCGGACTTCGAGTTCGAGATCATCTCGATCGACGACGACTGGCGGCGCAACACCTCCGACGTGATCGCGGCGCAACTGCGCGACGCGGGCCTCAACGTGACGCGGACGATCCTGCCCGGCGCCACCTTCTGGAACGACTGGGCGAAGTATCCGTTCTCGACCACCGACTGGGCGCAGCGACCTCTCGGCGTTCAGGTGCTGGCGCTGGCCTATCGCTCCGGCGAGCCCTGGAACGAGTCGGGCTTCTCCAACGCGGACTTCGACGCCGCGCTGGTCGAGGCTCTCTCGATCGCCGATGCCGATGAGCGGCGCGAGGTGTCTCGACGGCTCCAGACGATCCTGCGCGACGAGGGCGTGGTGATCCAGCCCTACTGGCGGTCGACCTACCGCCACTTCAAGTCGGGCGTGCTGGGCGCCGAGATGCATCCGACCTTCGAGATCCACGTCTACAAACTCGGCTGGGCCGCGTAACGGACGGTTGCGGGGTCACCGGTCGGGGACCCCGCTCCGCGCCGACAGCGAGAGCAGCACCAGCGCGAGGCATCGGCAATAGTCGCGATCCGCAAGCTCCGGCTCCGGCACGCAGGTGTGCCGCAGCGCGGCCGCCATCAGGCTTCCGTCGCCGTAATCGGGATGATTGACGCCGGTCGCGCGCCCGTGCCGAAACGCCGCGCCGGCCTCCCGGAAGAGCGCGGCCAGAAGCCCCGCCCGGCCCACCTCGGGGACCGCGCGCAGCGCCCGCGCCGCCGCGACGACATCGCCCAGATG
Organism: uncultured Rhodobacterales bacterium; assembly: GCA_964587905.1. GTDB lineage: Bacteria > Pseudomonadota > Alphaproteobacteria > Rhodobacterales > Rhodobacteraceae > DAINOF01. The sequence goes on from CAZPOK010000184.1 coordinate 3,262, forward strand.
TGGCGCGCGCATCGGTGTTAGGCGCGCGGCAGCGTCAGCTCGGCGAGATGCACGGCGATCCGCACGGCCCCGCCCCCGACCTCGCCCCCCTCCCCGGTCAGGGTCAGCGCCGTGTCGGCGTAGTAGGCCAGCGGCGAGGACGTCAGGCCCCGGAACCAGGCCCCGGCCTGGGTGCCGATCCCGCTTCCGTAGCGGTCGTCGGAGAGGCCGCCGATCCCGATGCGGAACGACGCCGCCGTCCCGCCCAGGTCGGACAACACCCGTCCGGTGACCCCGTAGACGAGGCTCCCCGCCGGGATGAGCGCGGCCGTCGTGCTCGCCGCGCCGGGCGCGACCGCGTGATCCGTCTCGACGATCCGGTGCCGGAACGCGGCGCCCCCCGGCGACACCGCCTCGGCACCGCCGATCCAGTCGACCCCGTCGAACAGCGCGACGACCCCCTCGTCCGCGATCCACGCCCGCCACCCGGCCTGCGGGTCGAGAAAGTCCCATCCGCCGTTGAGCCAGACCGCCAGCCGGTCCGCATGCCCGGCCCAGCCATTCACCGCGCCGGCCGGCACCGCGTAGACTTCGCCCTCGCCCGCCGCGAGAGGCGGCGTCACCACGCCCCGCGATTGCAGCACCAGTTGCGCCAGCGCGTCGATCCGTTCGAACGCGCCGTTCACCGTCACGTGCTTCTGCGCCTGCGCCGCCTGCACCAGCGGCAGTCCCAGTCTCGCCGTCTCACTCATCGATCCAGATCCTTCCGAATGCTCCCGGACCGAAACGGTCCGATATCTGCGCGACCTCCACCGCGAAGGCCGCCGTCACGCCGTCGCCCGCCCGCTCCGCCGCCCCGTAGCTCCAGAACGGCACGCCCACCTCGGCGGTCCGCCGCACGACGCCGCCCTGGACGACACGGACGAGGTACCGTTCCGCCGCCTCGCCGAGCGGCACGTCGACCAGCCCCCACCGGTCGCCGTCGATCCGCGTCCGCCGGATCCAGCCGATGTCCCACGCCCCCTCCGGTCCGGGCCGCGCCCTCAGGTGCACCGGCGCGTAGGGACGCAGCCCGACGCCCTCGAAGCTGCGCGTGACGTCCCTGTAGGACGGATCGTCCGGCGGCCGCCGGGACGGCCCCACCCGGTAGCGCCGCTCGATCCCCAGGAACGAGGCCGGGAGAGACAGCTGCGTCAGACTCTCGTCGAGCAGCACGACCCGGCTTCCCGCCGGCCAGACCGCGGGCATCAGCGCCTCCGTGCCCGCCTGCCCGCGCAGCCGCATCGACAGCGCCCAGAGGTCCGGTGCAACCAGCACGGCCTCGGCGAACTGAAACACTTCCCAGTCCCCCGACGCGCCGTCACCGATCGCCATCGCGTTCGCTCCCGCGAGCACCGCGTCGACAGCGGCCGACGAAAGGCCTCCGCCGAAGAGCCGCACGCGCAGCGCCGCGCCCCGATCCCAGGTCGACCCCCGCGCCGCGGGCAGGTCCGTCTCCGTCACGCCCACGACCGAGGGGCGCGCGACGATCCGGTTCAGCGCGTACCCCTCCCCGCTCGCCGAATCGTAGACGGCGGCATCCGTCCAGGGATCGGCGCTCACCGCCACATGCGGCGCGGCCGGATCCTCCTCGCCCGTCAGGAGCGGAAGATCGAGAAACACCGACTCGACCGGCAGGGGCGGCACGACCGGAGACAGCCTCACCGGCTCGGCGGGATACTCGGCCGGGCGATACACCCCCGGCTCGACCCGCACCGCGTCACAAAGCCGGATTCCGCCCTCCTCGACGCTGTCGAGCCGGAATTTCCCCGCTCCCGGCAACTCCACGAGATCTCCCGCCCCCGCGCCGCTCGCGCTCGGAGGCAAGGCGAACCGCGCCCGGTCCTGCGCGATCCGCGATTCCGCGATCCACCGCTCCGCGATCTGCGCCGCCTCCTCCCGCGTCAGCGACAGCGGCAATTCCGACCGGGACACCGACCGGACCGTCGCGTCGGGAAAGCTCGCCTGCGCCGCCCGCAGGTCGAAATTCCCGTCCGCCTCGACATGGGCAAGCTTGATCCGCCCGGCGATTTCCTCCCGCGCGCCTCGCGACAAGACAAGATCCCCCGGCGCCTCGGCCGAAACGGCGAGCCGCGCCGGATCGACCGCCACCGCCCGCGCAAGACCGCGCGACCGGAAGGCGACCCTCCCGTCCCGCTCCACAGCATCGAAGCCGAATGCCAGCATCAACGGCTGCAGCATCGCCCGCGCGTCCGACACATCGCCCGGCGCATACCCGCGGACGATGCCGTAAAGCTCGCTCACGTCCCGATCGGAAAGACCCGCCCGCGCGCAGATGTCGGCCACCACCGAGGCCAGCGACCGAAGCGCGGCCCGCCCGGTCGCCCAGTGGCCGAGACGATAGTTCTCCCCGTCGCTCCAGACCCCGGTCAGGGCTGGGAACCATGGATAGGGCCGCGCGTCCCATGCCCAGAGACAGGCGTGGCCCATGTCCACCATCGGCCCGCCATAGAGCGGCGAGACGGGGTTTCTGTCCGCCTCGCCCCAGTAGCTCGCGACGGCGCGCACGTACTGCATCTGGATGAGATCGTCCCGCTGCCCCGTCGAATACCGGGGCAGGGAGGATTCCGACGACTTCGGATCGACGAACTTGTTGGGCTGGTTCGTGCCGCGATCCACCGCCGGGCAGCCGTACTCGGTGAACCGGAACGGCTTCGACATCGGCACCCAGGCCGTCGGCGCTTCGGCCCGCACCCCACCGATCCGCTCGTGGTGCGGCTCCGACCACCACGATCTCAGGTCCTTGTAGCGGTAGACCCACGGCTCGCCATAGGCCTCGTCGGTGATCGGCGTCCGGAGCTGGATCGCCTCGGCCTCGGGCGCGTGATAGAACCAGTCGTATCCCTCCCCGCCCTCGATGTTCGCCCGCAGGTAGTCGAGGTTGTGGATCGCGCCCCAGTCCGCGTCGGCGTGGACATCCCCGTCCCGCCAGTCGGACAGCGGCATGTAGTTGTCGATCCCGATGAAGTCGATCTCCGGGTGCGACCACAGGGGATCGAGATGGAAATACAGATCCCCCGAGCCGTCCTGCGGCTGGTAGCCGAAATACTCCGACCAGTCGGCCGCGTAGCCGATCTTCACCTGCGGCCCCAGGATCGCGCGCACCTCGCTTGCGAGCTGCCGGAACGCCTCCACCGCCGGGAAGCTTCTCCCCGCCCCGCGGATCTGCGTGAGGCTGCGCATCTCCGACCCTATGCAGAACGCCTCCACACCCCCCGCGGCCGCGCAGAGATGGGCGTAGTGCAGGATGAACCGCCGGTAGCCGAAATCGGCCGGTCCCGAATAGTCCACCCGGTCCCCTTGGGCCGTGAAATCCGACGGCTGCGCCGTCCCGAAGAACGCCGCCACCTCGGCCGCCGCCGCGGCCGTTCCGTCCGGCGATCCCATCCGCCCCGGCGCCTCCGACAGGGTGATCCGCCCGCGCCACGGAAACGCCGGCTGGCTCTCCGCGTCGCTCCACGGATCGGCGCGCCCGTTGCCCGGCATCTGCTCCAT
>CAZPOK010000185.1:0-6793 GCA_964587905.1 uncultured Rhodobacterales bacterium
GGCGGCGACCAGCTCCTGCCGTCGATCTCGCCCAATCTCGGCGTCTACGCGACCGAACCCGAGGCCGATCCTGTCGGCGACTGGATCGAGGCCTGCCACCGTCTCGCCGTCCACGCGACCGAGCGGCAACTCGTCCTGCCGGGCCACAAGCTGCCCTACACAGGCCTGCCTACGCGGATGCGTCAGCTCGAGGACAACCACCACGGCGCGCTCGACCGGCTCGGGGTTCACCTGAAGGAGCCGCGCACCGCCGTCGAGTGCTTCCAGCCGCTCTTCCTGCGGAAGATCGGCGATGGCGAATACGGCCTTGCCCTCGTCGAGGCACTGGCGCACTGCCTCCATCTCTGGCATGCGGGTCTGGCCACGCGGGAGAGGCGTGCGGACGGGGCCTGGCTGTTCCGGGCGGACTGACCTGCTGCGGCCATTTCGCGCCTCGAGACGGCGTGACAGGTCCGCCTGAATCGGCTATCGGAACGACGAACACGGGAACAGCAAGGGCCGACAGAGATGGCAGAGCACAAGCCGGGATCGATGGACATCACCGAGCAGGAGAAGACCTTCGAGGGTTTCGTCCGGTGGAGCGTCCGCGTCGCGGTCGTGAGCATCGGGATCCTGATCTTTCTCGCGATCTTCAACAGCTGACATGTGGAACCGGCCAAGGTTTCTGGTCGTCATCCTGGCGGCAGGGCTCCTGACTCTGGCGGGCTGCGCGGAACGGACGTGGGCGCCCGATGTGGACGTGCAGCGCGCGCTCTACTCGAACGGCGATCCGCCGTCGATCACGCTCTACACCGTGCAGAGCACGCGCAGCGGGAACGGCGCGCACAGCGGGCTTGTCGTGAACGGCGCGCACCGCGCTCTGTTCGATCCGGCGGGCACCTTCTATCATCCGGCCGCGCCGGAACGGAACGACGTGCACTTCGGCATCACCGAGAACGTGCTCAAGGTCTATGTCGACTACCACGCGCGCGAAACCTTCGACGTGATCGTGCAGACGGTGGAGGTCCCCGCCGAGGTCGCGGCGCAGGCGCTTTCGGCGATTCAGGCCTACGGTCCGGTGCCGAACGCGCAGTGTACGCTGTCGGTGTCGCGCGTCCTGTCGCGGCTCGACGGCTTTGAGAGCATCCCGGCGGGATGGTTCCCGAACCGGCTGTCCGACGCCTTCGCGGCACTTCCGGAAGCGACCTACGCCCGCATCACAGACGATGACGCCGACACGAATCACGGCGTTCTTTTCGAAGCGGCGAAGAATTACACGCCGAATACGGCGAGCGACGAATAGAGCACCACCGCGCCGATCAGGATCGCGCCGAGGACGTTCTTCCACCAGAGCCCGACGACGAGCGTCGTGAGCGCGGCGAGGATGCGCGCGAGATCCGGCTCGCCGCCCGTCGCTGCCGGCCACAGCACAAGCGGCGCCACCAGACCCGGGATCACGGCAACCGGCGCGTAGCGCAGATGTCGGAGCGCCCATGCCGGCAGCGGCCGGTCCCCGATCAGTCCCAGAAACGAGAACCGGATCAGGAAGGTGCCCACGGCGAGGGCGCCGATGACGGTCCAGACCTCCGTGCTCGTCATCTGCGTTCTCTTTCGAGCCAGAGCTCGGCACGGGCGCCCACCGCCATCGCCAGCACCGCCGCGATGAGAAGGCCGGTGTTGTAGGGCAAGAACGCGAGCGCCAGCGCCGCCACAATCGAAGTCACGGCCGCCGCGACATGCGCGAGCGTGCGCAGCATCGGCGCTATGATCGCGATGAAGGTGATCGGCAGCGCGAAATCGATGGCGAAGCCGGGCGGAATCCGCGCGCCCGCGACCGCCCCCACCAGCGTCATCGCGTACCAGGTCGGCGCGACGGGAAAGGCGAGTCCAAAGAAATACGCCAACCGGTCGGCGAGCGGCATCTGCGGCGCGGCCTCGTATTTGGCGACGCTCATCGCATAGGTCTGGTCGACGTTGAGGTAGGCGACGACCGCGCGTTTCCATAGCGGGGCTTCTCCCAGATGCGGGAGCAACGCGGCCGAGTACATCGCCATCCGCAGGTTCACCGCGAGAGCCGTTGCGATGGCGACGAGAACCGGAGCGCCCTCGGTCATCTGCTGGAGCGCCGCGAACTGCGACGCGCCCGCGATGACGAGCACGGAAAAGCCCATCGTCGCCAGAAGGTCGAGCCCCGCCTCGGTCGCGACGACACCGAAGAGCATCGCGAAGGGACCCACGACCAGCACGAAGGGCAGCGCGTCGCGCGCACCCCGCCAGAAGGCGGTTTTGACGGTGGAGGATGCCATTTCGGGACCTTAAGGTGTTCGTCACGCCGATACAGCAGCTTGGCGGGAGGTTCAAATGGCGGATGATGATCCCAGCCATCACGGCGCGGCATGTTGAGCCGTCCGGCAGGCCTGATCCTCGCGGGGGGGCGAGGGCTGCGTCTCGGCGGGGCGGACAAGGCGCTCGTCGGGATCGGCGACGAGACGCTGATCGCGCGGGCGGCGCGGCGGCTTGTGCCGCAGGTCGCGGCGCTCGCGATAAGCGCGAACGGCGATCCGGGCCGGTTCGGGCTCGACCTGCCGGTGCTCGGCGATACGATCGGCGGCGCGGCCGGACCGCTTGCCGGTGTTCTCGCGGGTCTCGACTGGGCGGAGGAATGCGGATTTCACAGCGTCGCCAGCGTCGCCGTCGACACGCCGTTCTTCCCCGACGACCTCGTCGCCCGACTTGTCGCGGCCGGGGCTCCGTCGGTCGCCGCCACGGGCGGCCAGCCGCATCCGACCTGCGCGCTCTGGCCCGTGACGCTCCGCGACCGCCTGCGCGACTGGCTCGACACCGGCGAGCGGAAGGTGATGGCCTTCGCCGAGATCGCGGGCGCTCGGACCGTCCCGTTCCCCGATCCATCCGCCTTCTTCAACATCAACACGCGCGAGGACCTCGCCACGGCCCGCACGATGGCCGGGCGATGACCTTCGACACCATCCTCATGGTCGACTGGTCGGGCGGGAATGATACCGGCCGCCGCCCGCGCAAGGACGCGATCTGGGCCGCTGTCGCGCGCAGGGGCGACCCGCCCGTGCCCTGCGTCTACCTCCGAAACCGGGACATCGCGCGGGAGTGGCTTGAGGACTTCCTCGCCAGCGAGATCGCCGCCGGGCGCCGCGTCCTGGCCGGGTTCGACTTCCCCTTCGCCTATCCGTCGGGCTTCGCGGACCGCCTTGCAGGCCGCGCCGACCCGCTCGCCGTCTGGGCGTGGATGGCAGACAACCTCGAGGACGCTCTCACGGCCAACAACCGCTTCGGCCTCGCGGGTCGCATCAACTCCCGTTTTCCCGGCGTCGGGCCGTTCTGGTTCAACGGCAGCGCGCACGACGTTCCCGATCTGCCGAGAAAGGGCCGCGACCGAACGGACCACGGGATGCCGGAACGACGCGCCGTCGAAACGCTGGCGGCGGGCAGCTTCACCTGCTGGCAGATGGGCGGGGCAGGTGCCGTGGGCTCCCAGGTGATGACCGGGATGGCCGTGCTCGAGCGTCTCCGCCGGCATCTGCCGGACGATTGCGCGGTGTGGCCCTTCGAGCCTCTCGACCGGCCGATCGCCTTCGTCGAGGTCTGGCCCTCGCTCGTCGACGCAGCCGTCAAGGCGGCCCTGCGGCCGGGCGCGATCAAGGACGCCGTGCAGGTCCGCCTGCTCGCCCGCGCGATCCGGCGGATGCAGGACGACGGAACGCTCTCGCAGGCGCTCGGGGCCGTTCCCGAGGTTGCCAAGGCTGAAGAAGGCTGGATTCTCGGCGTGGGCGCGGAGGAGGCGCTGTCCGCCGCGCTCAGGTGAAGATGCCCGTCACGCGGCCCAGCAGCATGAAGGCCCGCGCCGTCCGCGTGTCCGAAAGCGCCGCGATCTCCTGATCCGTGGCGGATTTCTCGAACTCGCTGAAAACCCTGTCGAACTTCCTCAGGAAGTGATGGACCGCGTCGCGGAAGATCGGGTCGTTGCGCATCCGGGCCGCCGTCAGCGCGAGACTCGACCGGTCGCGGACCCCGCCCAGCGTCGCGATCGGGCGTCCGCGCTGGCCTTCCGCGAAGCGTCGCCAGATCTCGGGACGCGCGCGGTCGGGGACGAGGTCGTCCATGTAGATGCCTTCCTGGGAGAGGAGCGTCAGCACGTCCTGGCTCGCCTGGATGAGTTCCGCCGACTGCCGGTCCTGCATCGCGCGGCGCAGCGCCCTGAAGCCTTCGCGATCCTCGGCGGTCTCGGGAAAGTTCAGCGCGGAGATGAAATCGGCGATCGACACCTCGGCGGCCGGCTCGGGCGTCTCGACGATCGCGAAGCTCGGTTGCTCCTCCTGCGGCGGCGGGACGGGCGTCTTTTCGGCCCGCGCCTTCTCCTCGCGGATCGACGCGAAGGCCGCGAAGGCCGATTGGCCCTGCTGCCTCTGCGCCTCCATGAGCTGGTCGAGCTTGCGTTCGACGGCGGAGGGCTTCAGCCCCATGTGCGCCGACTGTTGCTGGGCCACGTAGCTCTGCCGCATCGCATCGATCGTGGTCTGGAGACGCGCCGATTCCTCTCGCATGATCCGCGCGCTGTTGGCGGCCAGCGCCGCGACCCAGAACAGCCCCACCGGCATGAAGACGGCGATGAGAAGCATCACGGTCCGGAGCGGATCGGCGCGCGGCGCGTCGACGTTCCGCCCCGCGACAAAGAGGAACACCGTCACGCCCGCCAGCCAGAGCACGGTCAGGACGAGCGCGATCGTCTCGGACGCGGACAGTCCCGAGGACGAGATCCGCCGATTGTAGATCCCCAGGTCGAGCGGCTTGGGATCCTTCTCGTCCGTCGCCGGCTCTTCAGGGTTGGCCTGATCGGTCATCGGGCGCAGTCCGCCTCAGCTGTAGTGGATGCTCAGAATCTCGTAGCTCTTCTCGCCGCCGGGCGTGCGGACCTCCACCGAATCGCCTTCCTCCTTGCCGATGAGCGCACGGGCGAGCGGGGATTTCACGTTGAGAAGCCCGCGCTCGATATCGGCCTCGGGCTCGCCCACGATCCGGAAGGTCTTTTCGTCGTCGGTGTCTTCGTCGACGACGGTGACCTGCGCGCCGAACTTCACCGACCCCGACAGTTTCGACGTGTCGATCACGTCGGCAAGCGCGAGGATGCCTTCGAGTTCCTTCACCCGACCTTCGATGAAGCTCTGACGCTCGCGCGCGGCGTGGTACTCGGCGTTCTCCGAAAGATCGCCGTGCTCGCGCGCCTCGGCAATGGCGCGGATCACGGCCGGCCGCTCGACGGACTTGAGGGTCTTCAATTCGCTACTCAGCGCGGCGTGACCCGCGCGGGTCAGGAGGATTTTTTCCATGTCCTGAATTTTCCGATCGGTACTGAACCGGAGGAAGCCAAACAGAATACCCCTCTGATGGCAAGCGAGGAAACAGTGGCTGTGCAGGGTTCGGCCATGTTCCCGGACCGGCCGGCGCGGCGCCCGGACGCGGGGTTCCCCGCGTCGGGTGCGACAGCCGTGACGTCCCGTTCAGATTGACCATGCAGGCCGCGGCCAATAAGTCATGTCGGACCGACGGGCTGGTATCCGCCCGCCAGTGATCCGAGGGGACGCGCATGGCCGAGATCGAACGCGAGTCGATGGAATATGACGTGGTGATCGTGGGTGGCGGGCCTGCCGGTCTTTCCGCCGCGATCCGTCTCAAGCAACTCGATGCCGACCTGGACGTGGTGGTTCTGGAGAAGGGGTCCGAAGTCGGCGCGCATATCCTGTCGGGCGCGGTGATCGACCCTGCGGGCCTCGACGCGCTGATCCCCGACTGGAAGGAGAAGGGCGCGCCGCTGAGCGTGCCCGTCCGCGAGGACAACTTCTACCTCCTCGGAGAGGGCGGCGGTATTCGGCTGCCGAACTTCGTGATGCCGCCGCTGATGTCGAACCACGGCAACTACATCGCCTCGCTCGGAAATGTCTGCGGCTGGATGGCGGAGCAGGCAGAGGCGCTCGGCGTGGAGGTCTTCCCCGGCATGTCCTGCTCGGAGCTCGTCTGGGGCGAAGACGGCGAGGTCAAGGGCGTCGTCGCGGGCGAATTCGGCCTCGACGCCGATGGCACGCCGGGCGATGGCTACGAGCCGGGGATGGAACTGCACGGCAAGTACGTCTTCCTCTCCGAAGGCGTCCGCGGCTCGCTCTCCAAGCAGGTCATCGAGAAATACGCGCTCGACAAGGACGCCGAGCCGCAGAAGTACGGCCTCGGGATGAAGGAAATCTGGGAGATCGACCCCGAGAAGCACCGCGAGGGCACGGTCACCCACACGATGGGCTGGCCGCTCAATTCCAACGCCGGCGGCGGGTCGTTCATCTACCACGCCGCGGACAATCAGGTGTACCTCGGCTTCGTCGTCCACCTGAACTACGAGAACCCGTATCTCAACCCCTACATGGAGTTCCAGCGGTTCAAGCATCACCCGATGGTGGCGGACCTCCTCAAGGGCGGAAAGCGCATCGCCTACGGCGCCCGCGCGATCTCGGAGGGCGGCTGGCAGTCGATGCCGAAGGCCGTGGCGCCCGGCGCGGCTCTTCTGGGCTGCGCGGTGGGCCTCGTCAACGTTCCCCGCATCAAGGGCAGCCACAACGCCGTCCTGTCGGGCAAGGCGGCCGCCGAGGCCGCCCATGCGGCGATCGCCGCCGGCCGCTCCGGGGACGAACTGACCGACTACAACACCGAACTGCGCGCGGGCCCGATCGGGCGCGATCTCAGGCGCGTCCGCAACGTCAAGCCGATCTGGTCGAAGCGCGGCCTCCTCGCCTCGCTC
>CAZPOK010000186.1:0-6753 GCA_964587905.1 uncultured Rhodobacterales bacterium
CTTCCCGGAGCGCCTTGTAGTTCTCGATGATGCCGTTGTGGACGACGGCAACCGGGCCGCACTTGTGCGGATGCGCATTCGCGATCGAGGGCGCGCCGTGGGTGGCCCACCGCGTATGCCCGATCCCGGCCCGGCCGGGGAGCGGCTCGTGCACGAGGAGGTCCGAGAGGTTGTGGAGCTTGCCGACCGCGCGGCGCCGGTCCAGCCGGCCGCCGTTCACGGTGGCGATCCCGGCGCTGTCGTAACCCCGGTATTCGAGCCGTTTCAGCGCCTCGACAAGGATCGGGGCCGCTTCATGGTCTGAAAGGATGCCGACAATTCCACACATTTCTAATGACCTTTCTGCCGCTTGGCTTTGACGGCCTTCAACTTTTCGAACAATCGCAGTGCGTATCCCGGCTTGTTCTCCTGCCGGGCGCGGCTGATCGCGAGATCCCCGGGCGCGACGTCCCGGGTGACGACGGATCCCGTCGCGGTCATCGCGTCGTCGCCCACCTTGACCGGCGCGACCAGCATCGTGTCCGAGCCGATGAAGACGCGTTTGCCGATCTCGGTGCGGTGCTTGGAGACGCCGTCGTAGTTGCAGGTGATCGTCCCCGCGCCGATGTTCGTTCCGTCGCCCACCGACGCATCGCCGATGTAGCTCAGATGGTTCACCTTGGCGCCCTCGCCGATCTCGGCATTCTTGATCTCGACGAAGTTGCCGACATGCGCGTCATTGGCGAGTTCCGTTCCCGGACGGAGGCGGGCGAAGGGCCCGACGGTGGCGCCGGAGCCGACATGACAGCCTTCGAGGTGCGAGAAGGACCGGATGCGCGCGCCGGTCTCGACCGTGACGCAGGACCCGAAGACGACGTTCGGCTCGACGACCGCATCGCGGCCGATCCAGGTGTCGTGCGCGAAGAAGACCGTTTCCGGTGCGACGAGCGTGACGCCTTCGGCAAGCGCCTCGGTCCGGCGGCGGGTCTGGAACGCGGCTTCGGCCGCTGCGAGGTCGGCGCGTGAGTTCACGCCCATCGTCTCGGCCTCGTCGCAGGTGACGACCGTCGCCGAAAGCCCTTCGGCGCGGGCGAGGGCGACGATGTCGGTGAGGTAGTATTCACCGGCGGCGTTGTCGTTGCCCACCGCGCCCGCAAGCCGGAAGAGAAGCGCGGTGTCGGCCATCACGACGCCGCTGTTGCAGAGCCGGATGTCGCGTTCAGCGGGCGTCGCGTCCTTGAATTCGACGATGCGGAGGAGCGTGCCGCCCTCGGTGACGAGCCGTCCGTAGCGTGCCGGGTCCGCCGCCTCGAAGCCGAGGACGACGATGTCTTGCGCCTGCCGCGCGGCCTTCATCGCTTCGAGCGTCTCGGGCCGGATGAACGGTGTGTCGCCATAGAGAACCACGCTGTCACCGCCCGCGTCCGCGAGCGCGTCGGCGGCGCACAGGACGGCATGCGCAGTGCCGAGTTGCTTTTTCTGAACGGCGACGGCGATGCCGGGATCGATCTCACGCGCGGCGGCTTCGACGGCCTCCGCGCCGTGACCCACCACGAGCACGGTGCGTCCGGGCTCGAGCACGGATCCGGCGTCCAAGGCGTGCGCGAACATCGGCGCGCCGCCGATCCGGTGCAGGACTTTCGGGGTGTCCGAGAGCATCCGGGTTCCCTGGCCGGCCGCCAAGATTATCAACTGCGTCGCCATCGACTGCTCTTTCCTTGTCGGCGCCTGCGTTTTACCTGTTGGCCGGGTGCTCGCAAGAGCCGTGCCCATCACATGTCTTTTCGCGACGTTACACGAGAGGCGGAGATTTGCCGAGGGACTCCAAAATGCGCACGGTGATCTTCGACCTCGACGGAACACTGGCCGACACCAGCCGGGATTTGATCGCGGCGGCGAACCATTGCTTCCGGCACATCGGACATGGCGACGTTCTCGATCCCGAGGGCGACGCGGCGACGGCCTTCCGCGGCGGGCGGGCAATGCTCCGCCTCGGCTTCGAGAGGGTATGGCCGGAGTTCACCGACGCCGATATCGACGCGCACTATCCGCGCCTTCTGTCGGCCTACGAGGAGGACATAGACCGGCACACCCGCTTCTACCCGGGGGCCGAGGCGGCGGTCGCGGCGCTGAGGGACAGCGGCTATGCGCTCGGCATCTGCACAAACAAACCGGAGCGGCTGGCGGACCTTCTGATGGCGCGGCTCGGCGCGCGTGACCTGTTCGCGTCGCTCATCGGTGCCGACACGCTTCCTCACCGCAAGCCGCACCCCGCGCCCTACCGCGCAGCGGTCGAGAGGGCGGGGGGAGAGATCGGACGGTCGGTTCTCATAGGTGACACGGTGACGGACCGCGACACGGCCCGCGCGGCGGGCGTGCCTCTGGTCCTCGTGACCTTCGGACCGGCAGGGCCGGGCGCCGAGGCGCTTGAGCCGGACGCGATGCTTGGAGACTTCGACGACCTAGGCGCGGTGGTCGCGCGCCTTATCGGCTGATTGACCGGCGGCGCGTCTCGGCCCACAGTCGAAAGGGAGGGAGCGCGATGGCGGACATCTTCACCGGGAGTTTCACGCAGCAGGAGCCGATCCCCGACGACGGGGTCGACGCGGCGCTCGCGGTTCTGCGCCACGGGCGATTGCACCGCTACAACCTCGCGGGCGACGAAGCGGGAGAGGCGGCGCTTCTCGAGGAGGAGTTCGCGGCATTCGTCGGCGCGAAATACTGCCTCGCCGTCGCGTCCGGCGGCTATGCCATGGCGACGGCTCTCAGGGCACTGGGCGTGGGACATGGCGACAGCGTGCTGTCGAACGCCTTCACGCTGGCACCGGTGCCGGGGGCGATCGCCAGCGTCGGCGCGGTTCCGATCTTCGTAGAGGTGAAACGCGATCTCACCATCGATCTCGACGACCTTCGCGACAAGGCCGGGCGCTCCGGGGCGAAGGTCCTGCTTCTGAGCCACATGCGGGGTCATGTCTGCGACATGGACCGGCTGATGGACATCTGCAAAACCGCTGGGGTCCGCGTGATCGAGGACTGCGCGCATACGATGGGCGCGTCCTGGCGCGGCGTGCCGTCGGGGCGGCACGGGGTCGCCGGCTGTTATTCGACCCAGACATACAAGCACATGAACTCGGGCGAGGGCGGGCTGATCGTAACCGACGACGCGGAGCTTGCAGCCCGCATGGTGCTCCTGTCGGGAAGCTACATGCTTTACGACCGTCATCACGCCGCGCCACCGCCGGAGGCGTTCGAGGGACTGAAGCTCGACACGCCGAACATCTCGGGACGGATGGATACCCTGCGGGCGGCGATCCTTCGGCCGCAGCTTCGCGGGCTTGCCGACCGGTGCGCGGCGTGGACGGACCGCTACCGTGTGGTCGAGGCGGGCCTGCGCGGGACGCCGGGGCTCGCCGTGATCGAGCGCCCGGAAGAGGAGCGCTTCGTCGGATCCTCGATCCAGGTCCTGCTCGAGGACTGGGCACCCGACGACATACGGGCTGTGCTCGCCCGCTGCAGGGCGCGGGGCGTGGAACTCAAGTGGTTCGGAGCCGAAGAACCGGCCGCCTTCACCTCGACCTATCGGCATTGGCGCTACGCGGCGCCCGAGCCGATGCCGAAGACAGACCGGATCCTCGCAGGGCTCATCGACATGCGTCTGCCGCTGACCTTCAGCCTCGAGGACTGCGCGCTGATCGCCCGGATCATCCGGGCCGAAGTCGGCGCCGTCTGGCAGGGGCGGGCGGCAGCGGAATAGGGCGGTCTTGACCGAGACGGGGCAACGCCCGTATTAAATGAACGACCGTTCAATAACGGGGCCGGGAGGAAGCGATGTTCACCGCGATGATGAGGTTCGATCTGGGCGAGGAGGTCGAGGCGCTGCGCGACATGGTCCAGCGCTGGGTGCAGGAGCGCGTCAAGCCCATCGCCGCCGAGACGGACCACGCCAACGCGTTCCCGAATGACCTCTGGCGCGAGATGGGCGAGCTGGGCCTTCTCGGGATCACGGTCGAGGAAAACTACGGCGGCGCGGGCATGGGATATCTCGCGCATACCGTCGCGGTCGAGGAGATCAGCCGGGCCTCGGCCTCCATCGGGCTCTCCTACGGGGCGCATTCGAACCTCTGCGTCAACCAGATCCGGCTGAACGGCACCGAGGAGCAGAAGGCGAAATACCTGCCGGGCCTCGTCAGCGGCGAGCACGTGGGGGCGCTCGCCATGTCCGAGGCGGGGGCGGGTTCCGACGTCGTGGGCATGAAGCTGCGCGCCGAGAAGCGGAACGGGTATTATCAGCTCAACGGCACGAAGTACTGGATCACCAACGGCCCCGACGCCCATACGCTCGTCGTCTACGCCAAGACAGATCCCGAGGCGGGATCTCGCGGGATCACGGCCTTTCTGATCGAGAAATCGATGAAAGGGTTTTCGACCTCGCCTCACTTCGACAAGCTGGGGATGCGCGGGTCGAACACGGCAGAACTTGTCTTCGAGGATGTCGAGGTACCCTTCGAGAACGTGCTGGGTGAGGAAGGGCGCGGCGTGCGCGTCCTGATGTCGGGGCTCGACTACGAACGCGTCGTGCTGTCCGGCGTCAACATCGGGATCATGGCGGGCTGCATGGACGAGATCATGCCCTACATGAAGGAGCGCAGGCAGTTCGGCGAAAGCATCGGGAACTTCCAGCTGATGCAGGGCAAGATCGCGGACATGTACACCTCGCTCAATACCGCGCGGGCCTACGCCTACGAGGTCGCCAAGGCCTGCGACCGGGGCGAGGTCACCCGGCAGGACGCGGCGGCCTGCGTGCTTTATGCCTCCGAAGAGGGGATGAAGGTCGCCCACCAGGCGGTGCAGGCGATGGGGGGCGCGGGCTTCCTCAACGACAGCCCGGTCGCCCGCATGTTCCGCGACGCCAAGCTCATGGAGATCGGCGCGGGCACCTCGGAAATCCGCCGGATGCTGATCGGGCGGGAACTCATGACCTCGATGGGGTAGGATGGACAGCGTTATCGAGTTCAACGGGCCGGACAACCTGCTGCACGAGAACCTCGAGGGGCTGGTGATCGCGCTCGAATGGGTGGCGGCGATCGTCTACCTCTTCGCGATCGTCGTCATGCTGATCGGGACGGTGCGCTTCTTCATCGGGTTTGTCCGGGCGGAGATCTCGCGCGAAAGCCGCGAGCGCGTCCGCTGGATCAACCTCGAACGGGTGGAACTGGGCCGCTACATCCTCGCGGGGCTGGAGCTTTTCATCGTGTCCGACATCATCCACACGGTCCTGAGCCTTGCCTTGACGGATCTGCTGTTCCTCGGGCTCCTGGTCTCGATCCGGGCGGTGATCAGCTTTTTCCTCGACCGCGAGATCGCCGAGATCCGCAAGGAGCTGAGTTGATGCCCGGCCTTTCATCCGTCCCGAGCCGGACTCGAAAGCAGCGCAAGGATTAAGGAAGATGACACTCAACGCCTACCAGCAGAAGCTCTGCGACGAGAATGCGATCGACTTCACCGGTCTCAACGCGGTTTTCGTCAATACCTCCCTCAAGAAGGACCCGCACGAAAGCCACACCAGTCTGCTGATGCACGTGTCGGCCGAGATGATGGCCAAGAACGGCGTGCATGTGGATCAGCTTCACATGCTCTCGCATCAGGTGCCGCCGGGCGTCTACCCGGACATGACGGAGCATGGCTGGGAAGCCGACGACTGGCCGGAATTGTGGACGCGCATCAGTGCCGCGGACATCCTCGTCGTTGGAACGCCCCTCTGGCTCGGCGAGGAGAGCTCGGTCTGCCGGGTCCTGATCGAGCGGCTCTACGCGATGTCGGGACATCTCAACGACAAGGGCCAGTCGAGTTTCTATGGAAAGGTCGGCGGCTGCGTGATCACCGGCAACGAGGACGGCATCAAGCACACCGCGATGACACTCGTCTATGCGCTGAGCCACCTGGGCTACACCATTCCGCCGCAGGCCGACTGCGGCTGGATCGGCGAGGCGGGACCGGGACCGTCCTACGGCGACACGCTGGAGAACGGAACGCGCGCGGGGTTCGACAACGACTTCACGCAACGCAACGTGACGATCATGACGTGGAACCTCATGCATCTGGCGAAGATGCTGCGGGAGGCGGGCGGTTATTCCAATCACGGAAACGACCGGAACGCTTGGAAAGCGGGCTGCCGATTCGACTACGAGAATCCGGAGCACCGCGCGTGAGGATGGGGTCGCGGGAAGCGGGCGGGGCACGGGCGACGCCGGCCGAGGCCTGTTGAAAGAGCGGCTGGAGGTCATGGAACGCCAATGAAGATAGTCTCCTCCATCCTTGCAGGAAGCGAGGCGTTCGCAGCCAACCGCGCCGCACACCTCGACATGCTGCGACCGGTCGCGGACGCAGCCGCTCGCGCCATCGCCGGTGGCGGGGACCGGGCGCGGGAGCGCCACCTGTCCCGTGGCAAGATGCTGCCGCGGGAGCGGGTGGCGAACCTGCTCGATCCGGGCTCGCCCTTTCTCGAAATCGGGACGACGGCGGCGCATGGAATGTACGACGGTGCCGCGCCCTGCGCGGGCGTGATCGCGGGGGTGGGCCGGGTCCACGGCCAGGAGGTCATGGTGGTCTGCAACGACGCCACCGTGAAGGGCGGCACCTATTATCCGATGACGGTGAAAAAGCACCTGCGCGCGCAGGAGATCGCCGAGGAGTGCCGGCTGCCGTGCATCTACCTTGTCGACAGCGGCGGCGCGAACCTGCCCAACCAGGACGAGGTCTTCCCCGACCGCGACC
>CAZPOK010000187.1:0-6717 GCA_964587905.1 uncultured Rhodobacterales bacterium
CCGAGCACGATGTCGGGCGCCGCGAAGCCGCCCCGGTCCCGTGCGTGGAGCCACGAAACCAGGATGCCTCCCGCCGTCGCGAGCCAGAGCGGCGCGCCGAACAGCCACGTCTCCCGGAAGCGGATGCCCTCATCGATGCCGTTCCACATCACGCCGCCGGCGATCTCCAAGGAGAAGCTGATCGCGACGCCCGTCGCGAAGAGGGCGGGGACCATCAGGGCGTAGGAGACGTAGGTGAAGGCGCGCGTCTCGCGCGAGGCGTCCTCGGGGAAGCCACGCCCGGCGAACAGCAGGAACCCGAGCGCCAGCGCTCCGGCGACGTGGACGATGCGGAAATTCCACGTCTCCATCGGGAACGTCGGCAGGAACGGGATCTCGATCCCGGTCCAGTCGGAGATCGACAGGCCATTCAGCGCCGCCATGTGGAAGGCTGCGTAGAGCGTGGAGAAGGTCGCGATCAGCACATACGAGCGGCCGTGGAACGTCCGGCGATTCGATTCGACGGGTTCTTCGTCCACTCCCTCCGCGACCACGGAGTCGTCTGAGCGTGCCGCATCGGTCATGTGCTTCCCCCTGACGTTCAGAGGGGATTACCTCAGCGGCACGGCCGCATGCAATGAAAAGCGTCCGTCATGTCCGCGCGCCCGGAACGAAACGAAAACGGCCCCCGAGGGGGCCGCATTCCTGTCCGAAACGATGCGATGTCAGGCAGCTTCGGCCTGCTCTGCCGCGGCCGCGCGGCGTTCGCTCTCCTCGCGCGACAGCGCGACGGACGTTCGCACGCCCTTCTGAACGAATTCCATCAGCCCCGAAACCACACGTTCGTTCGGGTCGATCCCCGCGCAGGACAACACTTCGCGACCATCGCGCGAACGCGCCCAGCGCGCGATCTGCTCGGGACCGTTCCCGTATTTCTTGTCGTCGGCTATGGCATCGTCCAACGCCGCAAGGACCACCGCAGCGAAAAGCTTCCGCGCGCGGTTGCCCTGCTCGTTGTTGAATGCCGTGCCGTCAACGAAATCGACCATCTCGCCGTCCTTTGTTTTTGCTCTTGCATATGACGTGACGCCTCTTATGGACGTTTCGCCGGTGATTCTGGTTTTCTTTTTGGGAATACCACCTATGCGTCTAACGCATACCGGCTCCGTCAGCCACACAGGATCTTGTTGTCGCCATCTGCGAGCATCGCGCATATTTAGTCAGCTTTGCTGACCGGTCAAGGTTTCGCCACAAATCCCGTGGCGTCAACTGCTCGTCTTGCGCTCCTTGAGCTGCACCATGAAACGCTGGGCATTCCGCTCCGCACGTCGCATCCGCACAGCCGTCTTGAACGCCTCCTCCGTGGTCGGAGAAGCCGCCCCGATCTGCTTGGCCACCTTGTCAACGAAGTCGGGATCGTCGAGTTCCTCCTCGAGCGCGAGCGCCTCTTTCGCAAGACCGTCCGCAATCGTCTCGAGGATCGACATGGCCATACCTTTTTTCTGGTTGTGGAGGGCTTTACGACGACGCGGCCTCTGCCGCAAGGCTGATCGATGCCTCTGCCGCGCGCATCCCGCGGGCCGCCCTGTCGAAGCGGAGATAGGCGATGCCCTTGCCGCCGGACTGGGTGTAGAGCGTCCCGGCCGCCTTGCCGTCGGCGGTCTCGATCGGTGTCCCCAGCGCGGCCGCGCCGTCCACCGCGACAGTCGCAAAGCCCTTCCTCAGACTCGTCTTGTGCTTCATGCGCGATGTCACTTCCTGGCCGACGTAGCAGCCCTTCCTGAAGTCGACCCCGTTCAGGCGCTCGAATCCGGCCTCGAGGATGAAGGTCTCGTTGGGGATCAGTTCGATACCGGCCGCCGGAATGCACTGCTCGACCCTGATGCGGTCGAAATCGGTTCCGTCGTCCCCCTCCTCGCCCGCGACGTAGGCACGCCATCCAAGCGCGGGATGTCGAGGGTCCGAAAGCGCGCCCTCGGGCGCCGGGCCGGTCCCGCGCAGCACCGAAAGGCCGCTGTCCCCGATCGTCACGTCGGCGCGGAGCTTGTAGAGCGTGAGGCGCTGAAGCAGGGTGGGTGCCTGGTCCGCATCCGCGTCGAGGAGGATCGCATCGCCGGCGTCCTTCAGGAAGAAATCGGCGAGGTATTTTCCCTGCGGCGTCAGGAAGGCCGCGTAGACAAGCCCCTCCGACAGCCCCGCGAGGTCATTCGTCACGAGCCCTTGGAGGAAGTGCTCGCGGTCCTTGCCCTCGATCTTGAAAACCTTCCGGGTCATGTTCGCTCCGATCTTGCCGCGACTGCGCCGCGGCTCTCAAGGTTGCAGGGCGACCTGCCGCCCCCGGCTTCGCGCGAAATCGGCTTCGAGTTCCACGGGGTCGTATTCCGTGGCGATCCACTCCTCGAAGCCGATCGCGCCCTCAGCAGTCCGTGCGTCGTAGACATCGAGCAGGTGGTCGCAGATGCCGGTCTTGGACCACTTGAGATGGACGTAGCGCAGCCCCAGCTGTTTTCGCGCCTCCGCGACCGGCTGCCCCTCTATCGCGAGAAGATAGATCGCCGAGGCGAGACCGGCCCGGTCGGCGCCCGACTTGCAGTGGACGAGCAGAGGCTTCTCGGCGGTGCGGAACGTTTCGATCAGCAACAACAGTTCCGACCGCGGCGCCGCGCGTCGGGCGTGGAGCCGCAGGTTGATCATCTCGAGGCCCAGATCCGCGCAACTCTCTTCCTCGAACAGGTAATGCGACTGCTGCGGCGTGCCGCGCAGGTTGATGATCGTCCTCATGCCGAACTCCCGCATCCGGCAGAGACGCGCATGATCGGGCTGGTTTGACCGGAAGACGCCCGGCGCGACCTCGGCGAAGTTCGTCCAGACCTTCCGCAGCCAAGCGTGGTCGAACACGTGGAAATGCCAAAGCGCCTGCCGCCGGAGCGCCGGCGTGGAGATGTCGTCGCCCCAGGACGTTCTGAGGGCGACCTCCCAGGATTTCACGGTTCTGGCGATGCGGTCGATCATTGCCGGCACAAGATAAGCGGGCGCGGCGCGTTGCAAAAGGGGACGCGGCGACATGGGCGGCGCCGTTGCATTGACGCCGCTCCGCGCCGGGATTACCCCTTGCCGGCCACCAATCGGGACAAGATACCATGACGCTCGCGCACGGCCGCCAGTACCTCGCGATTCCGGGACCTTCGGTGATGCCCGACCGGGTGCTGCGCGCGATGCACCGCGCGGCGCCGAACATCTATCACGGCGAGCTTGTCGAGATGGTGCCGACCATCGTCCGCGACCTGACGGCCTTGGCGCGAACCCGGCACCACGTCGCGATCTACGTCGCCAACGGGCACGGCGCCTGGGAAGCCGCGCTGTCGAACGTTTTTTCGCGCGGTGACAAGGTTCTGGCGCTCGCGACGGGCCGGTTCACCCTCGGCTGGTCGGACATGGCGCGGAAGATGGGGATCGACATCGAGGTCATGGATTTCGGGCGGCGGTCGGACATCGACATGGCGCGCGTGGCCGAGCGGCTGGCCGGGGACGAGGCCCACGAGATCAAGGGCATCCTGTGCGTGCAGGTGGACACCGCCACGAGCGTCCTGAACGACATTGAGGCGCTCCGGAAGACGGTGGACGCCGCCGCACACCCCGCGCTTCTCATGGTCGACTGCATCGCCTGTCTCGCCTGCGACCGGTTCGAGATGGACGCCTGGGGCGTCGACGTCATGGTGACCGGCAGCCAGAAGGGCCTGATGACGCCGCCGGGCCTCGGCTTCGTCTTCTTCAACGACAAGGCCGACCGGGCGCGGGAGACGGCGAACTGCCTTACGCATTACTGGGACTGGCGCCCGCGCGTCGAGCCCGCCGGCTTCTACCAGTACTTCGACGGCACGGCGCCCACGCATCACCTCTACGGACTGCGCGAGGCGCTCGACATGATCGGGGAGGAGGGGCTGGAGGCTGTCTGGGCGCGACATGCGACACTCGCGCGCGCCGTCTGGGCCGCCTGCGAGGCCTGGGCGGAGGCGGGGCCGCTGGAACTCAACATCGCGGATCGCGCGAAACGCAGCCATGCGGTGTCCGCGCTCCGCATCGGCGCGCCTCACGGCACGGCGCTCAGGACCTGGGTCGAGGAGCGGGCGGGGCTGACGCTCGGCATCGGGCTCGGCATGGAAACGCCGGAGGACCCGAAGTCGGACGGCTTCTTCCGCATCGGTCATATGGGCCATGTCAACGCGCAGATGGTCATGGGCGCGCTCGGCTCGATCGGCGCGGCGCTCAAGGCGCTCGGCATTCCGCACGGAGCCGGCGCGCTCGAAGCCGCGGCCGAGGTTATCTCCGAGGCCTGACCGGTATCGGACGCCTGACCGGCATGAGCCGAAGCGTGGCCTCGACCAGAGCGACGGTGACCGTCGCCGCCAGCACACCGGCGAAGACGCCGGTTGCCGCGATGAGCCAGAAATAGGCGGCGGCGACGAGCGGATAGTGCAGAACGTCTGTCGTTTTCATCAGATCACCTCTGCGCCCCGAACGCCGCGGGTGGCATGGATGTTCCCGTCAGCCTCGCGTCGCGTCCGCGAGAGCGCCGGGAAGCGCCTCGGCGAAGAGGTCGAGATCGGCCTCCGTCCCGCAGCTGACCCGTATGCAGCGGTTCTGCGGCGCCACGAAGGGCATCCTGACGAAGACGTCGCGCGACACCAGGCCGTCGAGCACCGCTTTCGCGACCGCGCCGTCCCGGCCGCAGTCGATGGTGACGAAGTTCGTGGCTGAAGGCAGCGGCTCCAGCCCGTTCTCCCGCGCGATCGCGGCGATGCGGTCGCGCGCCGCGGCGACGCGGCGCTGCACCTCGGCGAGATACGCCTGATCGTTCAGCGCCGCGAGGGCGCCCGCCTGGCCGATCCGGCTCACGCCGAAGTGGTTGCGGACCTTGTTGAACGACGTGATCAGATCCGCGTGCCCGACGGCATAGCCGACCCGCGCGCCCGCCAGCCCGTACCCCTTCGAGAACGTCCGCATCCGGATCACGCGCGGGTCGTCCGGGACGAACGCCGGCGCCGTGCCACCCGGAGCGAGGTCGATATAGGCCTCGTCGAGGACCAGAAGCGTGCCCTCGGGGATCTCGGCGATGGTTTCGAGGATCACCTCGGCGGGATACCAGCTCCCCATCGGATTGTCGGGATTGGCGAGGTAGACGAGCTTCGCACCGACCTCCCGCGCCATGGCGACCAGAGCGGCGGGATCCTCGTGGTCGTCCCGGTACGGCACGGTGTGGAGCGCGCCGCCATAGCCCGCCACGTGAAAATTGAACGTCGGATAGGCGCCGTGCGAGGTGACGACCGGATCGCCGGGGTCTACCAGCATCCGCACGAGGTAGCCGAGGAGCCCGTCGATCCCCTCGCCGACGATGACGTTCCCGGGGCCGATCTCGTGGTGCGCGGCGAGCGCGTGGCGCAGGTCGTGAGTCTCGGGATCGCCGTACATCCACGCCTCGGGCGCGGCTTTACGCATCGCCTCGACGGCCTTGGGCGAGGGCCCGAAGACGCTCTCGTTCGCGCCCATCCGCGCGCGGAACGGACGGCCGCGGGCGCGCTCCTGTGTCTCCGGCCCGACGAAGGGGACCGTGGAGGGGAGGCCTGCCACGAGGCTGGTGTAGCGCGGGCCGGTCATTTGGAACCCGGTCCGCGAAGCGGCTCCGCCCCCGCTCGCCGCTGGTGAGCCGCCCGGCGCTTCTGGCGCAGGATGACACTCGCCGTCATGTCAGGCGACCTCGGCGAGACGGGTCAGCGCGGTCTCGATGCGCGCGGCCTCGGCTTCCTTCTCGGTCAGCAATTCGCGCGTCTCTTCAACCACATCCTCGGGCGCGCTCGCCACGAACTTGGGGTTCGAGAGACGGCCCTTCAGCCCCCCCATGTCCTTGGCGAGCTTGTCGAGGGTCTTCCGGAGCCGGGCCTTCTCGGCGGTGACGTCGATGATGTCGGCAAGCGGCAGCGCGAATGTCGCGCCGGGGACGGCGATGGTGGCGGAGCCTTTCGGCGCCTCGGCGGCGTCGGTCAGGGTCTCGACCCGCGCAAGCCTTTGAATCAGAGGCGCATTCTTCTCCCACACGGCGCGGCCGGTATTGTCTGTGTCGAGGCGGAGAAGGGTGACCTGAAGCGCCGCGGGGACGTTCATCTCGCCGCGGACCGACCGGATGGCGTCGATGACCTGAATCACCCATGTCATTTCGGCATCGGCCTTTTCGTCGACCAGATCAGCGGCCTCGTACGTCGGCCAGTCGGCGTGGACGAGCATCTTGGTCCGCGCTCCGGTCGTGCCCCAGAGATCCTCGGTGATGAAGGGCATGATCGGGTGCAGCAGGATCAGGCACTGGTCGAGCACCCATGCCATGGTCTCGCGGGTTTCCCGAACGATGTCCGCGTCTTCCGAAGAGAAGAGGGGCTTGGAGAGTTCGAGATACCAGTCGCAGACCTTGCCCCAGACGAAGGCGTAAAGCGCGTTCGCGGCGTCGTTGTAGCGGTAGGCCGAGAGCGCCTCGTCGACGGTTTCGCGGACCCGCGCGGTTTCGCCCACGATCCACGCGTTCGCCGCGATTCCCGTGTCCGGGAGACGGGATCGCGCATGCGTCGCGTCCGTCTCGAACACGCCGTTCATCTCGGCGAAGCGGAAGGCGTTCCAGAGCTTCGTGGTGAAGTTGCGGTAACCGGCGATCCGTTGCGGGGAGAGCTTGAGGTCGCGGCCCATGGCGGCCAT
>CAZPOK010000188.1:0-6621 GCA_964587905.1 uncultured Rhodobacterales bacterium
GGGCCGCCGAGTTCGCCCGCACCCGCAAGATCCCCTATCTCGGCATCTGCCTCGGCATGCAGATGGCGGTGATCGAGGCGGCGCGGAACCTCGTGCGGATCAACGACGCAGGGTCCGAGGAATTCGACCACGAGGCGGGCAAGCGCCGCTTCACGCCGGTGGTCTATCACCTCAAGGAGTGGGTGCAGGGCAACCGGACCGTCGCGCGGAAGGTCGAGGACGACAAGGGCGGCACCATGCGGCTCGGCGGATACACTGCGCATCTGAAGGATGGCAGCCGCGTCGCGGAGATCTACGGCTCCAACACCATCGAAGAGCGCCACCGCCACCGCTACGAGGTGGACGTCAAGTATCGCGACCAGCTCGAGGCGGCGGGTCTCTGCTTCTCCGGCATGTCTCCCGACGGGCGCCTGCCCGAGATTGTCGAGGTCGCCGATCATCCCTGGTTCATCGGCGTGCAGTTTCATCCCGAGCTCAAGTCGAAGCCCTTCGCACCCCATCCGCTCTTCGCCGATTTCGTCCGCGCGGCGAAGGAGATCGAGCGACTGGTCTAGCGCGGTTCGCGGGCAGGCCGGAAAAACGACAGCCGGGTCTTGTCTCTGCTGCGAAGAAACCGCCGGGACGCGTCCAAGAGTTGCGCCCCGCCGTCCGCAACACAGTGTTTCGGGCTTCAAGACAAACCAAATGTGACACCAATGTTGTCGACGCCGTGGCGCTGCCGGCCGTCCTTTGTCGCGATGTATCGACCGGAAACACCCGAAATTCCTCGTTTCGGCGGCGCTTTTCGGCTCATTGTCCACGTCTTGCGACCAGCGTCACATCCTCGTCAAAATCGGCGGGACAGGGGGCTGCATGAAAGGGTCACGGTTGCGAATAATTCCGCCCGACTGATGCCAAGGTCGGCCCGCACAACGAAACCCGTAGCGGGCACGGAGCGTTCCCCGTGTCTGTGTACGAGTGGTAACGGTGGGCGGCCGGGGTTCCGTAAGGGCTCCGGCCGTTTCCGTCGAAGCGCCTGATTTCGCATAAATTTCCGCTTGCGTGTTGCACCCTGCCTGTTGCGTCAGGGGTTGACCATCGCCGCCGAACCGGGCCACGCTCAGATTTGGCCGCATCATAAGCGGCCGAAGTCCAGGAGGAATATGAATGAAATCTTACATTGCCGGCGCAGTCGCCGCCATGTCGCTCCTCGCAGGGGGCGCGGCAACGGCACAGGAACAGAGCTTCATTGCCATCGGCACGGGCGGCGTGACCGGGGTCTACTATCCCACCGGCGGCGCCATCTGCCGCCTCGTCAATCGGAACCGCGCCGAACATGGCATCCGGTGCGGCGTGGAGTCGACCGGCGGCTCGATCTTCAACATCAACGCGATCCGCGGTGGCGAACTTGAATTCGGCGTCGCCCAGTCCGACTGGCAGTTCCACGCCTACAACGGCTCGTCCCGCTTCGAGGAGCAGGGCGCCTTCGAGGATCTTCGCGCCGTCTTCTCGGTGCACCCGGAGCCGTTCACGGTCGTCGCGCGTGCCGATGCCGGGATCGAAAGCTTCGAGGATCTTCAGGGCAAGCGCGTCAATGTCGGCAACCCGGGCTCCGGCCAGCGCGGCACGATGGAAGTCGTGATGGACGCGATGGGCTGGAGCATGGACGACTTCGCCCTCGCCTCCGAGCTCCAGGCGGCCGAACAGTCGCAGGCGCTCTGCGACAACAACATCGACGCGATGGTCTACACCGTTGGCCACCCTTCCGGCTCCATCCAGGAAGCCACGACCGCCTGCGACGCGGTGCTCGTCGAGGTCTGGAACGACGAGATCGAGCAGCTGGTCGGTGACCGCCCCTACTACCGCCAGGCGACGATCCCGGGCGGCATGTATCGCGGCAATGACGAGGATACGACGACCTTCGGTGTCGGCGCGACCTTCGTGACTTCGGCCGATGTGCCCGACGACGTTGTCTACGAGGTCGTCAAGGCCGTTTTCGAGAACTTCGACCAGTTCAAGGGCCTCCATCCCGCCTTCGCGAATCTCGAGAAGGAAGAGATGGTGAGCGACGGTCTCTCCGCGCCGCTTCACGCCGGCGCCGAGCGCTACTACCAGGAAGCCGGCCTCCTCGAGTGACGGCTGCAGACGCATGATGCGAGGGGGCGGCCACCGCCCCCTCGACCCCTTCCGCCGGGCAGGCGGACACCATGAAAACCGAACAGGGGACGGGGCATGACAGAAGAGCCCGATCGCCGCGAGGGACGACAGTTCTCCGACGAGGAACTGCAGGATCTCGTCGCCAGCACCGATTCCGGCGCGCGCAGCCCGACGAACCGCGCGGTGGCGCTCCTGATCGCCGGCACGGCGCTCGCCTGGTCGCTGTTCCAGCTCTGGATCGCGCAGCCGCAACTCTGGTTCGGCGCATACCTGCCTGTCCTGAACTCGTCCCAGACCCGTCCCATCCACCTGATGTTCGCGATCTTCCTCGCGTTCCTCGCCTATCCGGCCTTCAAGCGCTCCCCGCGCCACCACGTGCCCCTCGCCGACTGGACCCTCGCGCTCGTCGGCGCCTTCACCTGCTTTTACATCTTCTGGTTCTCCGACACCCTCGCGATGACGGCGCGTTCGGGCCTGCCCACCCAGTTCCAGGTCGTCCTCGGCGCCATCGGCCTCGTCGTCCTTCTGGAGGCCTCCCGCCGCGCGCTCGGCCCCGCGCTGACCATCGTCGGATCGCTGTTTCTCGCCTACGCGTGGTTCGGGACGGGCTGGCTGATCCCGGACCTCATCGAGCATGAGGGCCTGTCCTTCACCGCGCTGATCAACGCCCAGTGGCTCGACACCGCCGGCGTCTTCGGCATCCCGCTCGGCGTCTCGACGGCCTTCGTGTTCCTCTTCGTGCTCTTCGGCTCGCTTCTCGACAAGGCCGGCGCCGGCAACTACTTCATCAAGCTCGCCTTCGCGGGCCTCGGCCACCTCCGGGGCGGCCCCGCCAAGGCGGCGGTCGTGGGCTCCGCCATGACCGGCCTGATCTCGGGCTCGTCCATCGCCAACGTGGTGACGACGGGCACCTTCACGATCCCGCTCATGAAGCGGGTGGGCTTCACCGCCGAACAGGCCGGATCGGTCGAGGTCGCCTCCTCCGTCAACGGCCAGATCATGCCGCCCGTCATGGGCGCGGCCGCCTTCCTGATGGTGGAGTTCATCGGGATCTCCTATCTGGAGGTCATCAAGCACGCCTTCATCCCGGCGGTGATCTCCTACATCGCGCTCGTCTACATCGTGCATCTGGAGGCGCTGAAGAAGGACATGCCCGCCCTCGGCAAGGCCAAGTCCTTCCCGGGCATGATCCTCAGGTTCTTTGTCGGCTTCGCCATCGCGGGGGCGGGCTTCACGGCCCTGATCTACGCGATGAACGGCCTCGAGGCCATGTTGCCGTCGCTGGCCGCACCAATCTCGATGGCGCTGCTTCTCGCCGTCTATGTCGGCCTCGTGGCCATCGCCGCGCGGCGCCCCGACCTCGAGGTCGACGACCCGAACGATCCCGAAATCAGGATCCCCACCGTGGCCGAGGTCTATGCCACCGGCCTGCACTACGTCCTGCCGATCCTCGTCCTCGTCTGGTTCCTGATGGTCGAGCGGCAGAGCCCCGCGAAATCGGCCTTCTACGCGACTTCGCTCATGCTGTTCATCATCGTCACTCAGAAGCCGCTCAAGACCCTCTTCCGTGGCCGTGGCGGCGAATTCGGCGCGCAGGTCGCCGAAGGAGCCCGCGACCTCGTCGACGGCCTCATCGCGGGCGCGCGCAACATGATCGGCATCGGCGTCGCCACGGCGGCGGCGGGCATCATCGTCGCGACCGTCACGAAGACGCCGATCGGCACCGAACTCGCCGGCCTCGTCGAGCAGCTTTCGGGCGGGATCCTGTTCTTGATGCTCGTCTTCGTGGGGCTCTTCTCGCTGATCCTCGGGATGGGTCTGCCCACGACGGCGAACTACATCGTCGTCTCCTCGCTGATGGCCTCGGTCGTGGTGACGCTGGGCGCGCAGGAGGGGCTGATCGTGCCGCTCATCGCGGCGCACCTCTTCGTCTTCTACTTCGGCATCATGGCGGACGTGACGCCGCCCGTGGGCCTTGCCTCCTTCGCCGCCGCGGCGGTATCGGGCGGCGATCCGATCAAGACGGGTTTCACCGCCTTCTTCTATTCGCTCCGCACCGTCGCCCTGCCCTTCCTCTTCATCTACAATCCGACGCTCATCCTCTACGGTGTCGATCTCGGAACGACGGCGGGCATCCTGCAGGCGATCTTCGTCTTCGTGGTGGCCACCTTCGCGATGCTCCTCTTCGCCGCCGCGACGCAGGGCTACTTCTTCGCGAAATCCCGCCTCCACGAAAGCGCGGCGCTCCTCGTCGTCGCCTTCACGCTCTTCGTGCCGAACGTCTGGCTCGACATGGTCCAGCCCCGGTTCGACCAGATCGCGCCAGCCGACTTCGAGGAAACCGTCGCCGTGGCCGCACCCGGAGACCGTCTTCGCCTCCTGGTGCGCGGCCCCGATTTCAACACGATGCAGATGACCGAAACGACCGTGGTCCTCGACATCGAGGGCGAAGGCGGCGCGGCCGAGCGCATCGCCGCCTCCGGCCTCCTGCTTTATCCGGAGGGCGAGACGGTCCGCCTCGACGAACCGATGTTCGGCACGCCTCTCGCCGAGACGCTCTCGAATTTCGACTTCTACGCCGATACGCCCGTGGAACTCGCCGCCGTGCAGGCCCCGGCCGACCGGCTGCCCGCGCAGGTCTTCTACATTCCCGCGCTTCTGCTATTGGGGCTCGTGATCCTGCTGCAGAAGCGGCGACAGACCAAACCGGCCTTCTGAGGAGGCGCCCCTTGTTCAAATCCATCCTCCTGCCCATCGACCTCTCGGCCGAGCCAAGCTGGAAGAAGGCCGCGCCGCTCGCGGTCAAGATGGCCCGCGACGACGGCATCCCGCTCCACGTCGCGACGGTCCTGCCGGACTTCGGATCGGCCTGGGTCGGCAGCTACTTTCAGGCCGGCTTCGAGGAGAAGGCGCTCCACGCGACCGGCGAGGCGCTGTCACAGTGGGTCGCCCAGCACGTCCCCGATGGCGTGGAGGTCCACCCGCACGTCCTTCACGGCCGTGTCTACGACGAGATCATCCGCGCCGCGGACAGGCTCGGCGTCGACGCCATCGTGATGGGCTCGCATCGCCCTGAGCTCTCCGACTACCTGCTCGGCCCGAACGCCGCCCGCGTGGTGCGGCACGCCAGGCAGTCCGTCTTCGTCGTGCGCGGGGACTGATCGTGGCCGGCCATGTCTTCGGAAGAGGCGGAACGCCCCTGCCCACCGCAGTCGCGGGCGACGGCTGCTACATCGTCGATGCCGACGGCCGCCGCTACCTCGACGGCTCCGGCGGGGCCGCCGTCTCCTGCCTCGGCCATTCCGACGCGGAGGTGCGCGCCGCGATCCACGCGCAGCTGGATCGGATCGCCTTCGCGCACACCGGTTTCTTCACCTCCGAGCCCGCCGAGGACCTCGCAGACCTGCTGATCGAACAGGCCCCGGAGGGCATCGACCGCGTCTATCTCCTGTCGGGCGGGTCAGAAGCCGTCGAAGCGGCGATCAAGCTCGCCCGCCAGTATTTCCTCGAGACCGGAGAGCCGCAGCGCCACCGCCTGATCGCGCGGCGGCAGAGTTACCACGGCAACACGCTTGGAGCGCTCGCCGCCGGCGGCAACGCGTGGCGGCGCGAAAAATACGCGCCACTCCTCGTCGAGACGCACCACATCTCGCCGTGCTACGAATACCGCGGCCGATGCGACGACGAGAGCGCCGAGGACTACGGTCTGCGCGTCGCCGACGAGCTCGAGGCCGAGATCCTCCGCCTCGGCCCCGAAACCGTCATGGCCTTCATCGCCGAGCCCGTCGTCGGCGCGACCGCGGGCGCCGTTCCGCCCGTGCCGGGCTATTTCAAGCGCGTCCGCGAGATCTGCGACCGCCACGGCGTCCTCCTGATCCTCGACGAGGTGATGTGCGGCATGGGACGCACCGGCAGCTTCTTCGCCTGCGAACAGGACGGCATCGCCCCCGACATCGTCACCGTCGCCAAGGGCCTCGGCGCGGGCTACGCGCCGATCGGGGCAATGCTCTGCACCGGAGCGATTCATGATGCCATCGCCCAAGGCTCGGGGTCGTTCCAGCACGGCCACACCTACCACGGCCACCCGCTCGCCGCCGCGGCGGGCCGCGCCGTCGTCACCGCGATCCGCGACAGGGGCCTCGTGCCCCGCGTCGCGCGGATGGGCGAGGTACTCGACAGCCGCCTGCGCGCCGCCTTCGGCCAGCACGCCCATGTCGGAGATATCCGCGGCCGCGGCCTCTTCCGCGCGATCGAACTCGTCGAGGACCGCGAGACCAAGGCGCCCTTCGATCCCGCCCGCAAGCTCGCCGCCCGGATCAAGGCGGCAGCCATGGACGCCGGTCTGGTCGTCTACCCGGCCAGCGGCACCGTCGACGGCAAGCACGGCGATCACGTCCTGATCGCCCCGCCCTTCATCATCGAGGAGGCGCAGGTCGACGAGCTGGCGGAGAAGCTCGGCCTGGCGATCGAACGAGCTTTGAGCTA
>CAZPOK010000189.1:0-6614 GCA_964587905.1 uncultured Rhodobacterales bacterium
CATCATCAGATCCTCGGCGCGCTGGTTCATCGGGAACATGATGACCTCGCGGATGTTCGCCTCGTCGGCCAGCAGCATCACCATCCGGTCGATGCCGAGCGCACAGCCCCCGTGCGGCGGAGCGCCGAACTTGAACGCGCTGACGAGGCCGCCGAAGCGGCGCTCGACCTCGTCGCGCCCATAGCCCGCGAGCTCGAACGCCTTGTACATCACGTCGAGCTTGTGGTTGCGGATCGCTCCGGAGACCAGTTCGTAGCCGTTGCAGGCAAGGTCGTACTGCCAGCCCAGCACCTCAAGCGGATCGCCCTCCAGCGCCTCGATCCCGCCCTGCGGCATCGAGAACGGGTTGTGCGAGAAATCGACGACGCCGGTTTCCGGGTCCTTTTCATACATCGGAAAATCGACGATCCAGGCGAAGGCGAACCGGTCGGTGTCGGTGAGCCCCAGTTCCTCGCCGATGACATTCCGCGCCCGCCCCGCGACCGCCTCGAAGTCCGAAGGCCGCCCGGCGAGGAAGAACGCGGCGTCGCCCGCGCCGAGGCCCAGCTGGTTGCGGATCGCCTCGGTCCGCTCGGGGCCGATGTTCTTGGCGATGGGCCCCGCGGCCTCCAGCCCCTGCTCGCCATGCCGCCAGAAGATGTAGCCCATCCCCGGCAGCCCTTCCTTCTGAGCATACGAGTTCATCCTGTCGCAGAACGCGCGGCTGCCGCCGGTCTTGGCGGGAATCGCGCGGATCTCGGTCCCGTCCTGCTCGAGCGTCTTCGCGAAGATCGCGAAGCCCGAGCCGCGGAACTGGTCGGAGACGTCCTGCATCTTGATCGGGTTGCGCAGGTCGGGCTTGTCGGTGCCGTACCAGAGCGCCGCCTCGCGGTAGGTCAGCCGCGGCCAGTTCCGGTCGACGCGCCGGCCGTTCCCGAAAGCTTCGAACGCCGCGTGCAGGACGGGCTCGATCGCCGCGAAAACATCGTCTTGCGTGGCGAAGCTCATCTCGAGGTCGAGCTGGTAGAAATCCGTGGGCGAGCGGTCCGCGCGCGGATCCTCATCGCGGAAGCAGGGCGCGATCTGGAAGTACTTGTCGAAGCCCGCCACCATGATCAGCTGCTTGAACTGCTGCGGCGCCTGCGGCAGCGCGTAGAACCGGCCCGGATGCAGCCGCGACGGCACGAGGAAGTCGCGCGCCCCTTCCGGGGACGACGCCGTGATGATCGGCGTCTGGAACTCGGTGAAGCCCTGGTCCCACATCCGCTTGCGCAGATCCGCCACCACGGCCGACCGCAGCATGATGTTGTCGTGCAGGCTCTCGCGCCGCAGGTCGAGGAAGCGGTACCGCAGCCGCGTCTCCTCCGGGTATTCCTGATCCCCGAAAACGGTCAGCGGCAGTTCCGCCGCCGCGCCCAGCACCTCGATATCGCGGATGAAGACCTCGATCTCGCCCGTCGGGATCTTCGGGTTCACCAGTTCGGGATCGCGCGCCTTCACCACACCGTCGATCCGGATGCACCATTCCGACCGCACGGTCTCGACCTCGGAAAACACCGGGCTGTCGGGGTCGGCCAGCACCTGCGTGATCCCG
The DNA here is from genome assembly GCA_964587905.1 of uncultured Rhodobacterales bacterium. Classification (GTDB taxonomy): domain Bacteria; phylum Pseudomonadota; class Alphaproteobacteria; order Rhodobacterales; family Rhodobacteraceae; genus DAINOF01. Next base: position 1,574 of record CAZPOK010000189.1, read on the forward strand.
TAGTGGTCGCGCAGGTCGATGAACAGCAGGCCGCCGTGGTCGCGCACCCGGTGCACCCAGCCGGCAAGACGCACCGTCTCGCCCACGTCGGACTTGGTCAGGTCGGCGCAGGTATGGCTGCGATAGGCGTGCATGGAGGTCCCCCGGAGCGGGCTGTGTCAGGTCCGCGCCGATACACCGCCTCAGGGCGTGGAAGTCAAGGGACGCCGACCCGCCCGCGCCGCCGCGCCGTCCGGCACAGCGAGCGAGAACACGCACGCCGCGTCGCCCAGCGCCCCGCAGGCTACTTCGGCGCAGGTCGTCTCGGGATGAACGAGCGCGCGGAACTGCCGCTCGAAAAGGCCCGCGTGGTAGAAGCAGAGCGGCCGGTTCGCGCGCTCGCCCCGGATCAGCGGGTTGTCGTGGATCGCGAAGCGCGCGGCGTTCTCGATCTCGAACTGCCCGCTTCCCGCGAAGGTCCAGGCCTGCTGCTCGGTCCGCCGCGACAGGAGCCAGGCCGCCGCGGATGTCGGCATCCGGGCGAGAAGCTGACGGCCCCGCCCCGTCAGCCGGTGATCGAGGATGAACTGCGCGGCGCCCTCACCCGCCCGCTTACCGATGGCGTCGGCGTCGTCCGGCCAGAGCCGCCGCACCGCCGCGTGCAGCCGCGCGGCCTTGTCCTCGCGGACCGGCTCGTCGACGTCCGGCAGGCGATGGATCTGCGCGTCGCGAAGCGCCTCGTCGAGCGCATCGCGGCCGATCATGGCCTCGACCGCGCCCGCGAGCTGAAGAATGACCATGGGGCTGATGAAGCCCAGCCTGTGAGGTCGTCGAAGGAGTCCTGCGGTCGGAGCAACCATGTCCAGTGTTCTTTACGTTCCTGTCGGCGGTGGTCCCGTCGTCGCGGTTACAATAGTGAACAAAATCATCCCTTCCTGACGCAACTCAAAAGCGCAGGAAAAAATGTAAACCGTTCCTGACAGTCAGGCGGAGCCAAGCTCGAACCGGCAGGCCGCCGCGCCGCAGGCACAGCACGCGGCCTCACGGGCGCGGACACGGTCGCTGACGAGAACCCGGAACAGCCGCTCGAAGACGCCGCAATGCCAGCGGCAGAGCGGCCCGGCCGCGTATTCGCCGCGCACCACCGGGTTGTCGTGGATCAGGAACACCGGCGGCCGGCGGGACGCCACTTCGAACCGCCCCGACCCCGCGAAGGTCCATGCGTTCTTCGCGATCGCCTTGGTGAGCAGCGGCGCGGAGAGCGCCGCCGGCAACGCCTTCAGCACCGCCTGCGCCGGCCCGGGGATACGGTGCGCGAGAATGTAGTCCGCCGTCCGCACGCCGGCCTCCCAGGCGAGCGAGGGGGCGAGATCGGGGATCTGCGCGCGCATCGCCTGATGCAGACGCGCGACCGGCTCCTCGTCGATGAGGCCGGTCATGTCGGGCATCTCGAAGACGCCCGCCTCCGCCAGAAGCTCGTCGCGCAGCGCCTCGCCGCCCGCCTTCTCGAGGAGCGGCAGAAGCTGGGTCAGCGCGTTGGGGCCGATCCGGCCTTGCACGGGAGACCCGGCGAGCGGGACCGGGGCGGGCGACATCACGGGCTCAGGTCTCCTGCATCTGCTCCCGGCTGCCGCCGCAGGCCATGACCTCGGCGTCGCGCCCGCCGGCGCGCAACTCGGCCCCGTTGGGCATCCTGAAGTTCTGCGACCGGTCCGCCGCACGCTCCTTCATCTGCGCCTTGACCGCCTCGCGCCGCTCTTTGGCGCGGGCCGCGCGGTCGGCGGCGGCGTCCCAGTCCTCCATCTGCGCCTCGGCGATGGTGCGCGTCTCGTCGAAGTCGAAATGCACGTTCTTCTTCGACTGCGGTCCGGTGTAGCCGACCTTGCCCAGATCGTAGAACGTCCGGCTGACGCCCGCCTTGAAGAAGGCCTTGAGGCAGCCCAGCAGATACCGCCGCCGGAAGCCGGTGCCGCGCCAGGGATAGTGGAACAGCGCCTTGCGCATGTAGAAGCGACGGTAGTTGTGCATCACCCGGTCGAGCAGCGTGGCCCGGTCCATCGCGGCGGGCGCCATGATCGGCGTGACGAAGTTGTATTTCGAGAAGTCGAACACCTCGACCTTGTCGCGCATCTCCTGGAACAGCGGCGTGAACGGCCAGGGCGTGTACATCGACCAGTTGGCGAGATCCGGCTGCCAGTCCCACGCCATCCGGAAGGTCTCCTCCAGCGTCTCGGGCGTCTCGTTGTCGAGCCCCACGATGAACTGCGCCTCGGTGAAGATGTCGGCCTCGCGCAGCAGCCGGATCGCCTCCTTGTTCTCGGAGACCTTGGTCTCCTTGTTGAAGAGGTCGAGCTTGAGCTGCGCCGCGGCCTCGGTTCCGAGCGAGACGTGGACAAGCCCCGCCTTGCGGTAGAGCGGCAGAAGATCCTTGTCGCGCATGATGTCGGTGACCCGCGTGTTGATCCCCCACTTGACCTTTTCCGGCAATCCCCGTGCGATCAGCTCCTCGCAGAACTGCACGAACTTCTTGCGGTTGATGGTCGGCTCCTCGTCGGCGAGTATGAAAAATCCGACATCGTGCTCGTTCACCAGCCGCTCGATCTCGTCCACGACCTTGATCGGATCGCGCACCCGGTAATCGCGCCAGAACTTCCACTGCGAGCAGAACGAACAGGTGAAGGGACAGCCCCGCGCCATGTTCGGGATCGCCACGCGCACGCCCAGCGGCACGTAAATGTACTTCTCCCACTGGATCAGCGACCAGTCCGGGTCGAGCCCGTCGAGATCCTTCACGGTCGAGGCGGCTTCCGTCGCCACGATCTCGTCGCCGTCGCGGAACGCCAGCCCCTTGATGTTCCGCCGCTCCTCGGGCCAGCGACCGTCCGATACCGCCTGCATCAGCTCGGTCACGATCTCCTCGCCCTCGCCGCGCACGATGACGTCGATCCAGGGCGCCTCGGACAGGACCTGCTTGAACATGAAGGTGGCGTGGACCCCGCCGAGGACGCGCAGCGCCTCCGGCACCTCTTCCTTCGCGATCTCCAGCACCCGCTCGGCCACGTAGATCGACGGCGTGATCGCCGTGGTGCCCACGACGTCGGGCGCGATCTCGCGGATCCGGGCCCGCAACTCCTCCTCCGGCAGGTCGAGCGTCATCGCGTCGATGAACTCGATGTCGTCGAACCCCGCCCGCCTGAGCGATCCGGCGAGATACGCCACCCAGGCCGGCGGCCAGTTCCCTGCGATTTCGGCGCCGCCGGAGTGATAGTTCGGATGGATGAAAAGGATGCGCATCGGCTCCGTGCCTCCCGATTGGTGTAAACTTGAGTTTACATTTGATGTGACAAGGAAACTTGACACAGATCAACCTGCGGCCAATTCCGGCCGACGCGGGCCCGATCCCCCCGGAAACCTTTACAAAAACACAATGTCAGGACAAACTGTCGCAGCAGCTCATGGAACGGCACCGTGCCGCGGCGCCTTGAAGAAGAGGAAGCAGACAGCGACGGCGCGTGCGCGCCCGCAGGGGGTGGATCATGTGGGAGAGGCTTTTCGACCGGATGGTGGACAACATCATCAGGAGCGGAACGCTCCAGTTGACGATGCCCGACGGACGGACACGCACTCTGGGAGACGGCACCGGCGACCCGATCGCGATCCGCCTCACCGATCCGACCCTGCCCCGCAGGATCCTCCACAATCCCGACCTCGCCGTCGGCGAAGGCTACTTGGAGGGCACGCTGCTCGTCGAAGGCGACGATCTGCGCGGGTTCCTCGCCCTCGCCACGCGCAACATGGCGACCCGCCGGGATCTTCCGTGGCAGCGTCCGCTCACGTTCGCCCGCCACGCCGCGCGCCGCTGGCACCAGTTCAACCCGGTGGGCCGCGCGCGGTCCAACGTCGCGCATCACTACGACCTTTCGGCCGATCTCTACGACCTCTTCCTCGACGCCGACAAACAGTACTCCTGCGCCTATTTCGTCCATCCCGACATGTCGCTCGACGAGGCGCAATACGCCAAGAAGCGCCATATCGCCGACAAGCTCCTGATCGAGCCCGGCATGACCGTCCTCGACATCGGCTGCGGCTGGGGCGGCATGGGCCTCACGCTGGCCCGGGACTACGGCGCGCGCGTCACCGGGGTCACCCTGTCGGAGGAACAGCACAAGATCGCGACGCGGCGCGCGAAGGAGGCCGGCCTCTCCGACCGCTGCGACTTCCGGCTGATGGACTACCGCCACGTCACCGAAACCTTCGACCGCGTCGTCTCGGTGGGCATGTTCGAACATGTCGGCACGCCGCATTACGACGAGTACTTCTCGACCATCCACGACCGACTCGCCCCCGACGGCGTCGCGCTGATCCACACCATCGGCCGGATGCGCCCGCCGGGGATCACCAGCCCCTGGATCGAGAAGTACATCTTCCCCGGCGGCTACATCCCGGCGCTCTCCGAGATGACGGCGCCCGTCGAACGCCAGGCGCTCTACATGACCGATGTCGAGATCTGGCGCCTGCACTACGCCGAAACGCTGAAGCACTGGCACGACCGCTTCGTGGAAAACGAGGACCGCGCCCGCGCCCTCTACGACGACCGCTTCTGCCGGATGTGGCGCTACTATCTGCTCGCCGCGGAACTCACCTTCCGGCACAACTGGCAATGCGTCTTTCAGGTCCAGCTCGCCCACGACCAACAGGCCGTGCCGCTCACCCGCGACTATCTTTATCCGGCCGCGGCTCAGGCACACCGGCAAGCGGCCGAATAGGCCCGCCCGGCGCTTCATCTCGGGCCAAATACTCCCGCCGGAGGCATCGCCGGCCCCCGGGGGCCGGCCGCAGACGCGTCGCGCCCAAGGCGCGTCCGCACGCGCGGCGGCCGCAGGCCGGCGCGCCCCTTGCGCCCCGGTCGCCAATCCCTATAACGCAGCCAATTTGCGCGTCTCGCGGGGGAACCGATGCCGAAGAGAACCGACATCCAGTCGATCATGATCATCGGTGCGGGGCCCATCGTCATCGGGCAGGCCTGCGAATTCGACTACTCGGGCGCCCAGGCCTGCAAGGC
>CAZPOK010000190.1:0-6491 GCA_964587905.1 uncultured Rhodobacterales bacterium
AGCGGCATCCCCACGGACAGGTTGGAGCGCAGCGTGGAGTCCATCGACAGGAGAACCGCCTTCTTGGCATCCGAGAGCGATGTCTCGGGTCGCACGACCCGGTCGAGGATGGGTTTGCCGTACTTGTGCTCGCCGATCTGCAGGAATGGCGTGTCGCTCGTCGCCTCGATGTAGTTGCCCTCCGGATAGACGAGGAACATCCGCATGTCCCCGCCCTCGCGCTGGCCGGCCACGATCATCGAGGCCGACGCGCTCTGGGACTGCCGTTCGAGCTTACCCGATATGGTGGACGTCACGTCCGACAGCATGTTCCCGGCGACCTCCGCCACCGCGAGCATCGTGGGCGCGAGCAGGATCGAGGTGTCGGGCGTCGCGTCGGGATCTTCCGTCGCCTCCGCCAGCCGCGCGATCGTCGTCTGCGAGACCGACAGGCTGCCGGCCGTCATGATCGCGATCACCCGGTCGCCGGGCACTTCGAAGGTGAACATCTTCCTGTAGATCGCGATATTGTCGAGTCCGGCATTGGTCCGCGTATCCGACAAGAGCACCATGCCCTCGTTCAGAAGGAGACCGACACAATATGTCATGGCAGCGCTGCTCCTTGCCCCAAGCCGTGGCATGCTATGGCGGCGCGCGACGCTGCGCAACGGCAATCCTGCCGCGCTGCAGCGGCCGATCTCACAGGCTTTTGACTGGCGGCCGTGGCCCGGCCTGTCATGGTCGAGAAGTGATGGAAATCTGCGCCTCATGATCTTCTCGGCACGCGTCCGGCTGCTCCCCGGAGCGCTTTGCGCCCTGCTCGCGCTCCCCGCCTCGGCCGGACCGGCCGCGGAGACCTTCGCCGCCTATTACCGGCAGCTCGAGCACACGCTCGTCTCCCAGGGAGCGCTCAGGACCGACCGCGGCTCCCCCGCCTCGGATGCGGCGAGCCTCGTTCGCGACTTCGTGGACGTGGCGCTGACCTCGGAGTACGCGGGCGGCAGCCTGACGGCGGGCGCGGGTCAGCGGGAGGCCAAGCCGCTTCTGCGCTGGGAGGACACCGTGCGGATGCAGGTGCTCTTCGGCGTCTCGGTGCCCCCGGCCCGGCGCGAGGCCGACCGTCGGGCGATCCGCGCCTATGCCGACAAGCTCGCCCGCGTCACCGGCCACCGGATCACGCCGGCGGGCCGGGACGCGAATTTCCACGTCCTCGTCGTGAGCGAGGCCGAAAGGCGGAGCCTGTCCAGCCAGCTCCCCAAACTGATCCCCGGCATCAGCCCCTGGATGGTGCGCACGATCTCGCGGATGGGCCGCAACCACATCTGCATGGTGGTGGCCGAACCCCACGCCGACCGCCGCCGGGGCTATGCCCGCGCCGTCGCGATCGTCCGCGCCGAATCGTCGGGACGCCTGCGCCAGTCCTGCATCGAGGAGGAACTGGCCCAGGGAATGGGCCTTCCGAACGACTGTCCGATGGCCGTTCCGTCGATTTTCAACGACGATCAGCAATACGCTTTGTTGACCCGGCGTGATGAGCTGCTGCTCAGCATGCTCTATGACGCCTCCCTTGCCTCAGGCATGACCCGGGCCGAGGCGATGCCCCGGATCACGCGACTCTCACGGCGCCTCGCGACCCGGTGAGCCCCGGGTGATCGCCCCGCGAGACGCGCCGGTATTTTCTGGAACAACCTGATCTCGCCGCTCACGCGCGGCGCGCCGCTGCGGAGACGGCGTTGAAACATTTCCCTGCGCCTGGGCGCGCAACACTGCCTCACATCCAGTTGTTGTGCATCAGCGCGCAGAAAGGATGTCAACGACCGCGAATTTCACTCGGCATGCCTTTGCATACATCGTCAGTCATCGGAGGCGCAAACCTCCCGACGCAAACACAAGACAGACCTTGAAAGGAACCGACACATGAAACTCTTCGCACTCACCACCGCCCTCGTCGTCGCGGCTTCCGCTCCGGCCTTCGCCAACGACCAACTCGCCCGCTCGCTCGGCATCGAGCCCGGCGCCCTCACCCGCTCGCAGCTCGCCCAGGTCAAGGCCTCGATCGAGAACGACGACGACAACCGGATCGCCCGCGAGCTTGCCGAGCGCTTCTCGGCCGGCGAAGTCTCCACGATGAGCACCGGCATCTCCGCCGGCCACTCCCAGCTCGCCGCCCGCTTCGGCGTCGATCCGCAGGCGTTCTCGGTGGCCGAACTGGCCTCCCTCAAAGCCCTCGTCGACAACGACGACGACAACCGCGCGGTCAAGGCGGAGATCGCGCAGGTCCGCGACGGCGGCATCGTCTCGACGATGAGCACCGGCGTCTCGGCCGGGCACGCACAGCTCGCCGCAAACCTCGGTCTGGACGCGGCGGACTACAGCTTCGCCGAGCTCGTGAACATCAAGGCGAGCTACGACCCGACCGATCCGACGAACTGATCCCCGCGCCGCGGCGCACGACATCCCCCCTGCCGCTCGTAAGAGCCCCCCGAGGTGCGTCGCGGAGAGGCCGGTCCCGTCCGAAAGGGCGGGGCCGGTTTCGTTTGCGGTTCAGGCGACACCACTCGCCGTCCGCGTTCCGCCCCCGCCCGAAATGCCCTTTTTTGGCCAGTTTCTTGTGGACATTACAGGCCAGCCAAATCGCAGGGAAAGCCCCGATGTTTGCACAGACTGCCGATCACCGCCCCATATGGGGCCTCGTGGCGTTTTTCGTCGCCGCGATCGGACTGATCGCCGTGACGCTCCACATTTCGGACGTCTTCGCCGAACCGGAGCAGAGCGCCGCAACGAGCATCGGGGAGTTTGCCGCCGAGATTCGCCAGAGCGCCCGTCAGGCGCTGTCCGGTGATCCGGCACCCGCTCCGTCACCGCCCGACCGTTCCTGGACGGCCGACATAATGCTTGCCCTCACCGGCACCGTCCTGGCCGGCATCGCCACCATCCTCGGCGCCATCGGTCTTTTCCGGCGCGAGGCGCCCGCCCTCCCGACCGCCGCCATCGTGATGGGATGCAGCGCCTTCCTGATGCAGTACGTGTTCTATCTCGCGCTCCTGATCGCCGGTATCTGCCTCATGGTCGCGATCTTGAACAATCTCGGCGATATTCTCGGAGGATAGGCGTCTACTGCGCCGCCTGGTTCACCTGCACGTCGACGTCGAGCCGCTCTTCCCCGGCGCCCTGCGCCACGCCCCGGATCGGCGAGGCATCGGCCGCGTCGGCCCCCGATCCCAGCCGGATGTAGCGGTCGTCCGGGCACGACCGGTTCGACGGATCGAACCCGACCCAGCCCAGGCCGCTGACGTGCAGTTCCGCCCAGGCGTGGCTCGCCTCGTGCGCGCCCTCGTCTTCCGAGGCGAAGAGATAGCCCGTCACGTAGCGCGCGGGGATGTCGAGGGTCAGCGCGCAGGCGATCAGAGCATGCGCATGGTCCTGACAGACCCCGTGGCCCAGCGCCAGCGCCTCGACGGCGGTCGTTCCATGCGCGGTTTCCCCGGGCGTGTAGCCGATCGCGTCGGCCACGGCGTCCGACAACGCATGCGCCTTCTGCAGCGTCTCGCCAGGCGACAGGCCCGCCACCGCGTCGGCCGCGAGTTCCGTCACCGCCTTGTCCGCCCGGGTCGCCCGCGTCGCGCGGAGGTAGGCCATCGGCGGCACCGCCTCCCGGTGGCCGCGCAGAACGCCCGAGAGGTCCACCGTCTCGACCACCCCATCGACCACGATCGCCATCCGCTCCACCGGTCCCAGAAGCGAGATCGTCTCGATCCAGTCCCCGGCCCCGTCGCGAAACGCCCCGCCGCGCGATGCGCCGTCGACCGTCACGTTCCACTCGATCACCTGCTGGCCCTCGCAGAGCGACGGGGTCAACCGATGCGACTGCATAACCGCCCGCACCGGCGGCGCGAAGTGATAGACCGTTTCGTGATGCACGCTCAGCCTCATCGCGTCTCTCCGCTCAGGTAGATCCGGTGGATGACGGCGGACAGATCCGCGACCTCGTCGATGAAGCGCGTGAGGAACTCGTGAAGCCCTTCGTCGAAGATGTCCTCGACCCGCGCCTCGGCCAGTTCCGCGATCATCGCGCGCACCTTCGTCTGCGCCTCGGTCCCCCGCCCGTAGGCCCGCGCGAGCCGGTCGAGATGCCACCCCGCCTCGTCGATCGAGGTGGTGAGCGACCGGGGCGACTTCGGGTTGAGGATCAGGAAGTCCGCGATCTTCGGCGGCGTGACCTCGCCGCCGTAGGCCCAGTTGAACGCCCGATGCGCCGACATCGCGCGCAGGACCGTGCGCCACTGATAGTTGTCGAGCCCCGATCCCACGAATTCAACCTGCGGCAGCAGCACGTAGTACTTGACGTCGAGCAGCCGCGCCGTCGCATCGGCCCGCTCCAGCGTGAACCCGATATGCAGGAAATCCCAGCCGTCGTTCCTCAACTGGGTGTCGTCGACGGTGCCCTTCACCAGCGCGCACTGGCGCCGCGTCCAATCGATCAGGTCCGAAACCGACAGCTTCGACCGTTCCGTCCGCCGCAGCGCCTGCAAGTCCTGAAACGCCGAATTCAGCGCGTCCCAGACCTGCCCGGTCAGCGCCGTCCGGACGATCCGCCCGTTTTCCCGCGCCCGCTCGATGCAGGAGGCGACGGAGGACGCGTTCTCGCTGTCGAAGAACAGGAAGCTTTCGATGTTGCGCTGCACCGGATCGCCGTATTTCTCGGCAAAGGCGGTGGCCGTCCCGCTCGCACGGAGCACGGAGTCCCACTCGCTGCGGAAGCCGCCCCCGGCGCTCGGGATCAGCGCGTTGCGCGCGCCGACCTCCAGAAGCCGCGCCGTCGTCTCCGCCCGCTCGATGTTGCGGGCGATCCAGAAGAGGTTGGAGGCGGTCCGGCTCAGCACGTCATTCCGCCATCACCCAGGTGTCCTTGACGCCGCCGCCCTGCGAGGAGTTCACCACGAGCGAGCCTTCGGTCAGCGCCACCCGCGTGAGCGCGCCCGGCACCAGCTCGATCCGCTCGCCGACAAGACAGTAGGGCCGGAGGTCGACGTGGCGCGGCGCGATACCCTCCTCGACGAAGGTCGGCACCGTCGACAGCGCGAGCGTCGGCTGCGCGATGTAGTTCCCGGGCGTCTCGGAGAGCTTGTGGCGGAATGTCTCGATCTGTTCCTTCGTGGAGCGCGGCCCGACGAGCATGCCGTAGCCGCCCGACCCGTGCACCTCCTTGACCACCAGCTCGCCGAGATGATCCAGCACGTATCGCAGGTCGTCGGGCTTCGCGCATTGCCAGGTCGGCACGTTGTTCAGGATCGGCTCCTCGCCCAAGTAGAACCGCACCATGTCCGGCACGAACGTGTAGATCGCCTTGTCGTCGGCGACGCCGGCCCCCGGCGCGGAGGCGAGCGTGACGCCGCCCGACCGGTAGACGTTCATCAGCCCCGGGATCCCCAGCATCGAATCGGGCCGGAAGCAGAGTGGATCGAGGAAGGCGTCGTCGATCCGGCGATAGATCACGTCGACCTTCCTGGGCCCCTGCGTCGTCCGCATCCAGACGAAGTCGCCTTCGACGAAGAGATCGGCGGCCTCGACAAGCTCCACCCCCATCATGTCGGCGAGAAAGGAATGCTCGTAATAGGCGGAATTGAAGTGTCCCGGCGTCAGGATCACGACGCAGGGATCGCCCTCGCATTTCCGGGGCGCCACGCTTTCGAAAGTCCGCCTCAGAAGCGCCGGATAGTTCTCGACCGGGGCGACCCGCTTGGCCTGAAACAGCTGCGGGAACATCCGCATCATGATTTCCCGGTTCTCCAGCATGTAGGACACGCCCGATGGCGTCCGGCAGTTGTCCTCGAGCACGAAGAACTCCTCCGGCCCGGTCCGCACGAGGTCGATGCCGACGATGTGGGAATAGACCCCGCGCGCCGGACGGATGTTCATCACCGCCCGCTCGAAGGCTTCGTTGCAGTAGACGAGCCGGCCCGGAACACGCCCGGCCTTGATGATCTCGCCGCGCGAATAGACATCGTTCAGGAAGGCGTTGAGCGCCTTCGCGCGCTGCTTGATCCCCTGCTCCAGCCTGCGCCACTCATCGGCCGAGAAGGCGCGCGGGAACATGTCGAAGGGAATGAGCCGGTCGGGATCGCCGCCCTCGCCGTAGACCGCGAAGGTGATGCCGATCCGCCGGAACAGCGCCTCGGCCTCGGATTGCTTGAGCGTGCGCAACTCCTGCGGCATCTCGACCGCCCACCTGTCTAGTCCGCGATAGGGCGCGCGCACGTCGCCACCCTGATACATCTCGTTGAAAAACGCCGGTATTCCCTCGCCCATGCCCTCAGCATAGGCAGATAAGGCGCAGAGAGAAAAGGGGGGCGGCAGCCCGCGCGCCGCGAAACCGCCGCCCCTGCCCGGAATTCGTGCAGCGCGCGGACGGGTGCTCAGGCGCCCTGCGCCTCGGCCTCCATCCACGACTTGTGGCGCTGTTCGTCCGAATGCGCACGCTCGAAGACCGCGCGCTGCGCCACGTCGAGATC
>CAZPOK010000191.1:0-6454 GCA_964587905.1 uncultured Rhodobacterales bacterium
GGGCGCGGACCGCCTTGATCGGCATTTCGATGCCGGCCATGGCGATCATGTTCTCAAGACGCGAAACCGCGTCGCGGGCCGAGTTCGCGTGGATCGTGGTCATCGACCCGTCGTGGCCGGTGTTCATGGCCTGGAGCATGTCGATGACTTCCTCGCCCCGCGTCTCGCCGACGATGATGCGGTCGGGACGCATCCGGAGCGCGTTTCTCAGACAGTCGCGCTGGGTGACGGCGCCCCTTCCCTCGACGTTCGGCGGGCGGCTTTCCATCCGTCCCACGTGGGTCTGCTGAAGCTGCAATTCCGCGGTGTCCTCGATCGTCAGGATCCGCTCGGCATCGTCGATGAAGGAGGACAGCGCGTTCAGCGTTGTCGTCTTGCCCGACCCGGTCCCGCCCGACACGATGATGTTGAGCCGCGTCGCCACCGCGGCCTGGATGTAGGCCGCCATTTCTTCGGAGAATGCGCCGAAGCGGACGAGATCGTCGATTCCGAGCTTCTCCTTCTTGAATTTCCGGATCGAGACGAGTGACCCGTCGACCGCCACCGGCGGCACCATTGCGTTGAAACGCGAGCCGTCCGCGAGACGGGCGTCGACATAAGGGTTCGATTCGTCGACGCGCCGGCCCACTGCCGACACGATCTTGTCGATGATGCGGAGAAGGTGGCGTTCGTCCTTGAACGCGGTCTCGGTGAGCAATAGCTTGCCGTCCCGTTCCACGAAGACCTGCTGCGGACCGTTCACAAGGATGTCGTTGACGGTGTCGTCTTTCAGAAGCGGCTCGAGCGGGCCGAGACCGGTCACCTCGTCATAGAGATCCTGATTGAGCTGCTGGCGCTCCTCGCGGTTGAGAACGACCGCCATTTCCTCGAGTGCTTCGGTCGAAATCGCCACGATTTCGGACTTGAGGTCACTTTCGGATGCGGTTTCGAGCGCGGAAAGGTTCAGGTTGTCGAGGAGGCGCTTGTGAAGCTCCAGCTTGATTTCGGCAAGCCGCTCCTTGCGCTTCTTCTCCTTGTCGACCGGGGCCGGCTGCGCCGGCTTCTTGGCGACCGGCGCGGACTTTCGCTCGACATTCGGCGCCGACGGCGCGGGTGTCGAGGCGGGCGCGCCGCCACCTTCGATCGCGGTGAGTTCAGGGCCCTTGCCGGGAGCCGACGCGGAAGATTTCTTGTACTTCGAAAACACGGTTCTACCCCTCGATCAGCCTGCGGTGGCGACGGATTCATTGAGTTCGTGGATCGACTGCGCAAGCTTCTGAACTTCCTTGCGCAGCGGGTTCTTGCCCGCCGCGTCCGACAGCGGCAGGCCCTGGTCGCATGCCTCGCGGACGGGCTTTCCGCCATCCGGCATCAGGACCTCGATCTTGATGTCGAGGCTCTCGGCCATCCGTTTGACCCGACTCTTGCCGGTCATGTCGGTGAAGCCAGGAGCCCGGTTCATGACGTAGCGGAGCTTTTCGTAGGGAAGCTCCTCGGCCTTGAGCGCGCGCAGGAAGCGCAGCGTGTTCTGGGCCGAGCGCATGTCGAGTTCGATCATCGCGAAGAAGACGTGGCTCGCGTGGAGCACGGTTTCGGTCCAGGAGACGACCGTCGACGGCATGTCTATGACGACGTAGTCGAAATTCGTTCTGGCGAACTCGACGATCTTGTCGACATCTTCCTGCGTGATCATGTCGAGCGGCAGCATTTCCGCCGGCGAGGTGAGCACGTGGAGCTTCTCCTGGAAGACCAGAAGGGCCTGCATGAAGCTGTCGTTGTCCATCGACGCGGTGTCAGAGAGAAGTTCGAAGACCATCTCGCGGCGGGGCAGGTCGAGATAGGTCGCCGCCGTGCCGAACTGCAGGTCGAGGTCGAGGAGACAGACCCGCGGTGGGTTCTCCTTGTCGATGTTGGCAAGCTCCCAGGCGAGGTTGATCGCGAAGGTCGTGGCACCGGTGCCGCCCGCCACGCTCTGAACCGGAAGAACGACGCCGTTGCGGTTGCCAGTAGGCTTGATCTTGCCTTGCTGCGCGCCCATCGCGGCATAGTCCGGGGCAGGGCGCCTTATGCGTTCGACCGCGTCGTGCAGCGCGCCGTCGGGCAGCGGGTAGGGGATGAATTCCTCCGCACCCAGCTTCAGGAGGCGGTGCAGCGCGATCGGGCTCACCTCCTCGGCGATGACGAGGACCTTGATGCCCTTTGCCGTCGCGGCCTTGATGATGTCGGCGACCTTGTCGACCTCGGTCTCGTCTTCCTCGTCCATGGCGATCGCCACGAACTCCAGACCATCCGAATCGGGCTGCTCGAGAAATACACCTGCTTCGTCGAACGAGAGGTCGCCCCAGCTTTCGCCAAGCTCGCCTTCCATGTCCTCGATCAGGAGGTCGAAGTTCTGAACGTTCCTGCTGATCGTGCACGCCGTGATCGGCGCGGGTTCTGGCTGTACTGCTGCCGTGCTCGTCATAAGCCTTTGTCCTTCCCCTGGCACGGCGCCGACATCTTCCGTCCGGCGTCGGGGCGAAATGCCCGTCCTGACCGGCCTTGTCAGCGCCTGTGGGAGCGAACCGTGGTTCGCTCCCACTGCTCCGTCTTTGGGAAAGTGGCCGCCAATGTTGGCGACATTGAGGCTAAAAAACCGAAATTATTCGGTAATGCGACACGGTTTAGCCGCCGGCCCCCTCGATCGCTCCGAGGCCGCCCGTGACCCGCGGGGCGTCGGTCGCGGAGGCGACGTAGTTGCGGTAGATGACCTGCGCGTACTTGCCGTCGAGAAGCGTCGGATGACCCTTCACGAAGCCCGTCACCTCGGTCACCGTGCGGCGATTGCGGCGCTCGCGATCGGAAGTGTCGACCAGCGGACGCGTCTCGCCGAACGAAGCGACCGCTTCGAGCCGCGACAGGCTGATGCCCTGGCTTGTCAGGTAGCGGACCGCCGCCTGGGCGCGGCGCAGACCGAGTTGCCGGTTGTAGGCCTCGGTGCCGACGAGGTCGGTGTGGCCGTAGACGCGGAACCGCACCTCGGGGAACTGCTTGATCCAGTCCGCCTGACGGCGGAGGACCGAGCGAGCCTGCTGGTCCAGCGTGGCGCTGTCGAAGTCGAAGGTTATGAGCGTGGGCACCTCCGTCTGGAAGCGGTCGTTCAGGACCTCCGTGAACTCGAGCTCGCCGGTCTGGATGAGCGTGTTGTTCATCGTCGGATTGCCGAAGTTACCTTCGTCGATCTGGGCCCCCGCCTCACTGTTCCAGTTCGTCACCGAGGCGTCGCCGCAGGCCACGAGACCGAGGGCGCTCGAGGCCACGAGTAGCGTCTTGATCTTAGCGCGCATGTCTCTCACTCCATCACGTAGCCGTAGGACCCCGAGAAGTCCTGTTTGGCGACTTCGGCCGCGGCCCCCTCACGGGGCGCGTTGGCCGATGCTGCGGTCTTGCCGAAGAGGAACAGCTCGGCCTCGGACGGCGGGCGAATTCGGTCGGTCGGCAAGGCCAGCGCTTCGCCGCGGGTCGGGGTGACGAGATGCGGCGTCACGATGATGACGAGCTCTGTCTGTTCGCGTTCGTATTCGCTGCTTCTGAACAGCGACCCGAGGACCGGGATGTCGCCGAGCCAGGGAACCTGTCCGACAAGATCCTGGAAGTCGTCCTCGAGCAGGCCGGCGATCGCGAAGCTTTCGCCGTCACGCATCTCGACCGTCGTGCTGGTCTCGCGCCGGCGGAAGCCGTTGACCGAGAAGCCCGCGTTCTGGATCGAGACCGTCGGGTCGATACCCGACACCGCCGCGATCATCTCGATGTTGATCACGTCGCCATCGACGACGCGCGGCGTGAAGGTCAGTTCGACCCCGAAGGGCTTGTATTCGATCGCGACGGAACCCTCGTCGTCGACGACCGGGATCGGAACCTCGCCACCGGCGAGGAAGCTCGCCTGCTGCCCGCTGAGCGCGGTGAGGTTCGGTTCGGCCAGCGTCCGCGCGACGCCTTTCGATTCGAGCGCTTCGATCAGGACGTTGAGGGCGAGGTCGCCGATCGAGCCGGCGATGTTGAAGGCGCCGTTCGCCGTCGGATCGAGGTTGATGATGCCGCTGCCGATGGCGCCGGGCTGCAATCGTCCGCTGCCCGCGCCGAAGTCGAACTCCACGTCGCCGCCGACGTTGGCGCCGAGAAGGCCGCTTTGCAGACCCTTGCTCACCGACCGCTGCATCTCCGCGAAGCGGACCTTGAGCATGACCTGCTGCTCTCCCCCGACGCTCATCAGGTTCGACACCCGGTCCGGCGCGTAGCGCTGGGCGAGATCGAGGGCGCGGTCGAGCTTCTGGATCGAGGACACGGTGCCCGAGAGCACGATGCCGTCGTTTGCCGTGCGAACCTCGATCGACTCGTTCGGAAGGATCTGGCGAAGCCGCTCCTTGAACTCCGCGACGTCGGGGCTCACCTGAACCTCGACGTTGGTGATCAGCCGTCCGTCAGGGCCGAGCAGCGTGAGCGTCGTGCGCCCCGGTGCCTTGCCCAGCACGTAGATCGTGCGGTCGGACAGCGTCGAGATGTCGGCGATGCCGGGGTTCGCGATCGATAGCTCCGCGAAGGGGGTTTCCGATTCGACGACGACGGCCCGGTTCATCGGGACGTTGAGCGCGCCCGAGGCCGCCCCCCGCATGACCTGCAGGACTTCTGCGTTCGCCGCGGGCACACTCGTCAGAGCCACGGCGAATCCCAAAAGCGCTGCCTTGATAAATCTGTCTGGTTTCATGTGACCCTGCCTCTCTGATCACGTTATGTCATTGGGCTTGTAGACGCCCGCTTATTGCCCGGCACCATGCGGCAACCCGGGTTTCTTTTCAATAATCATGAAGTTCCGGGGTGGAGTTGCTGTGGAGAAGTCGCAACACAATGCCACCTGTAGGGGAAACACGACGAGGCGCACCCCATATGAGGGGTGCGCCGCAAAGTCATGAATTTTCAGATTAGTTCGTGCACTCGATCGGCACTTCGACGATCTCCGCGCCCTTGCGGGTCCGAATGGTGCAGACCTCCTGCTGCTGGATCGTCCGGCGTTCGATCCCGAGAAGGCTGCGCTGGTCGACCTGCACGACCTCGGACGCGGTCTCGTCATTCGCGCCGACGAGCGAGAGCGACAGCCGGCCGGACGCCTGCGCCTGCGCGAACGACGCGACCTGCTGCGGCGTGGCCTCGATCGTGACGGTGCGCGCGACGAGCGGGCTGTTCCGGTCCTGGTCCGCACTCTGGTCGATCGCGATGATGCGCACGTTCGTGTCGATGAGTTTGGTGATGTCGCCACCATCCGCGCCCGGAGGGCTGCCGGTCCAGTAGAGGTCCACCCTGTCTCCCGGACGGACGAAGCCCGAGACGCCCGATGCAACGTCGACACGAAGCGCGAACGCCCGCATTCCCGCGGCGAGTCGCGAACCGACTCCGGCATCCTCGCCCGGTTCGGTGACTTTGACTTTCAGAACTGCCTCGTCCTTCTCCATCGCCCGGGTGACGCTCCGCAGTTCGTCCTCGTCTTCCGGGAACAGCGTGTCCTCGGCGGTGAAGGCGCCCTCGGGCACGGCGTCGACGGGCCAGCGGACCAGCCGGACATCGTCCTTGCCGAGTTTCTGGCCATATCGGAGCGGCTGGGTCAGCACGTAAACCTCGGTCGTCGGCACGATCTGGTCTTGCTTCTTCCGCTCCTGCGCGAGCTGCGCCTGCTGCTGTTCGACATAGCCCTGCGCCATGTAGACCGCGAAGCCCGCGAGTCCGATGCCGATGATGAGCACGAGTCCGAATACGATCCGCATTTGCTCTACCTTTTCCTTGGTCCGCCCCGGCGTTCGGGACGCGGTTCGGGAAACGATTCACGATTCTCAGTCTGCAGTGTTTCGCGGAAATCGGGCAAAAGCATGGAGAAGCTGTGGTATGTAAGGGAAGAGCGGCGGAGTTTCGGTATACGGCGGGCGCACGCCGAGAAGGTAGATCATTGGCGCCATCTCACTCTATCACTCCTTCTTCCTCGCCTTCCTCGTCGCCAGCGCCTGAACTGATGGTTACTGAAAAGTCTGTTTCCGCGACGGTGACAAGTTCGCTTCTTATTTTCTCTGAGTTGAGACGGACGCCGTCGTCGATTGCAAGATAAACGCTGAGCGAGATGCCGACGAGTGCGGCGGTCAGAACGACCCAGTCGACCGTGACGGCGCCGTCCTCCTCTTGTAGAAAGCTACATATGCGGTATCTCACGGTCCAAACTCCTGAAGTCTATGCTCAATAAGGCGTTGCGCCGTTTCACCTTCGGAAGGGCTGTCGCGGTCCGACGCTTCGACGCAATGCGCGGCTCTTGTTCAAACAAGGGGGCCGCATCAAGCATGTGATGCGGCCCCCCGAGGTCCCGTTTGGGAAATTGCCAAGTAAGAACCGCGCCTTATTCGGTGATCGTGATCGTCGCGGTCTCTGCGCTTCCGGCAGCGTTGAGATCGCCGGCGAT
>CAZPOK010000192.1:0-6451 GCA_964587905.1 uncultured Rhodobacterales bacterium
GAAGGTCAGCACGAGGTCGGGCGCGAGGCTCAGGATCTTCGGCACGTCGGCGGAGGTGAATGCCCCCACGCGCGGCTTTTCCTTCCGCACGCGCGGCGGGCGCACGGCGTAGCCTGTGACGCCGACGATGCGGTGGTCCTGTTCGAGGAGGTAGAGCGTCTCGACCGTTTCCTCGGTCAGGCACACGATGCGCTCGGGCGGAAACCGTCTCATGCGACCCGCTCCAGAAGCTGGAATACGATACCGTCTTTTCCGATTTCGAAACGGGCCCTTATGCCGAAGATCTCACGCAGATTCGCGTCGGTCAGAACCTCACCCGGCGGCCCGTCGGCGACCAGCCGGCCCCGGTCCAGCATCACAAGCCGCGTGCAGTAGCGCGCCGCGAGGCCGAGATCGTGGCTCGCGACGAGCACCGACCGGCCCTCCGCCGCGAGGTCGCGGAACATCTCCATCGTGGCGATCTGGTGCGCCGGGTCCAGCCCGGCGATGGGCTCGTCCGCGAGGATCAGGGGGGTCTCCTGCGCGAGCACCCGGGCGAGCAGGACGCGCGCCTGCTCGCCGCCGGAAAGCCGCGTCGCGATACGGTCGCGGAAGCTCGCGAGGTCCAGCCGGTCGAGCGCCCGCGTGACCGCCGCCGCGTCCCCGGGACCTGCGGGGAGGTGCGGGATCCGGCCGAGGGTGACGAGGCTCTCCACGCTCACCGGCCAGGCGATCTCGCGCGATTGCGGCATCCAGGCCACTGCCCTGGCGCGGTCGCGCGGTGAGAGCGCGGCGAGGCTGCTGGTCCCGCCTATCGGCAGGATCCCGAGCGCGCCGCGCATAAGGCTTGTCTTTCCGGCGCCGTTCGGGCCGATAAGTCCCACGACTTCCGAGGCTTCCAGATCGATGCTCACCCCGTCGACGACCGGGCAGTCGCCCCGCATCACGGTGAGGTCGCGGACCGAAAGCAGGCTCATGCCACCTCCTTCCGCGTCTTGTAGATCAGGTGGAGGAAGAGCGGCGCGCCGACGATGGCCATCAGGACGCCGAGCTTGAGGTCCCGGTCGGGCAGAATGAGCCGGACCGCGATGTCGGCCGCGAGCACGAGCGCCGCCCCGCCCGCCGCCGAGGCGAGCAGGAGGCGCGAAGGCCGCGCGCCCACGAGGGGCCGCAGGATGTGCGGCACGACAAGTCCGACGAAGCCGATGGCGCCTGCCACGGCCGTCGCGGCGCCCACGGCGGCGGCGACGCCGAAGACGAGCGTGAGGCGGACGCGGGTGAGGCTCATCCCCAGCGCCTCGGCGGCGTCCTCCCCCAGCGTCAGCGCGTCGAGGGCCCGGCCCAGCGTCAGCATGAGCGCCCAGCCGACCGCCATGAAGGGCAGCGCGATCCAGACATGCGTCATCGACCGGTCGTCGAGCGAGCCCATCATCCAGAACACGATCTCCGAGGCCGCGAACGGGTTCGGCGAGAGGTTGAGCGCGAGCGAGGTGAAGGCGCCGGCAAGCGCGCTGATCGCGATGCCGGCGAGGATCAGGGTCAGCGAGGATCCCCTTGGCCCGGCGAGGAAAAGGATGAGCGCCACGCCGATGGCCGCGCCCGCGAGGGCGAGGAGCGGCAGGCCGAGGGTGAAGGCGGCGGCGAGGCCGGTGTGGATCGCGATGACGGCGCCGAGGGCGGCCGAGCCGGAGACGCCGATCAGCCCCGGTTCGGCCAGCGGATTGCGGAGATAGCCCTGCATCGCCGCCCCGGCGAGGCCGAGGCTCGCGCCGACCATGATGGCGAGCAGCGCGCGCGGCAGGCGGATCTCGCGCATCACGAGGGTCAGGAGCCCGTCCTCGCGGACGAGCGCCGCGAGGCTCTGGCCCCATGGCACGCCCGCCGGTCCGATCGCGAGCGAGGCCGCGAAGAGGAGCGGCAGGAGCGCCCCGAGCGCGAGCGGCAGGGCGCGGGTCATCCGCCCGCCTCCAGCGAGAGGCGCAGGTCGATCATCCGCTCCACCGCGTCGAGCGTCTGCGGCAGGCCGCAGACCCAGTCGGCGTCGGTGATCGCCCCGGCCGCCGTGCGGGCGCGATAGGCCTCGAGCGCCGGGTGGTCGAGGATCGCCTCGGACTGCGACTGACCCGGATAGGTCCGCGACGTCACGACGAGGTCGGGCTCGGCGAGGATCAGGCGCTCGAGCGCGAGACGTCCCGTGGCCGGGAGGTTCACCTCGTCGGCCACGTTCCGGAACCCCGCGCGGCGGATGATCTCGTCGGCGAGCGAGCCGCGACCGGAGGTCAGCCCGTTCGCCGCGTAGAGCGCGACGCGCGGCGGATCGGCGGGCACGGGCGGAAAGGCCGCGAGCCGCGCCTCGAAGGCGCGCGCCATCGCCTCGCCCGCCGCGTCCCGGCCGAGAAGTCGCCCGACCTCGCGGATCTGGCGGGCGGTCTCCTCGAAGGTGCCGGCGGGGGCCAGGAGCTCGACCCGGATGCCGAGGCGGCGGAGCATCGAGACGGTGGCGGGCGTCGTCCACGTGCCCCCGAGCACGAGGTCGGGTTCGAGGAGGTAGATCTCCTCGGCCCGGCTCCGGTTCACCGGCCAGTCGCGCGCCGCCTCCGCCATCGCCGCGGAGCGCCGATCGCGGGCGAGATAGGACACCGAGACGAGCTGTCCCGGCGCCGCCAGCATCATTGCGAGCTGATCGGTGCACAGGTTGATCGAGACGACGCGCCCGGGCGCCTCGTCTGAGGCGGACACCGCGCCGGCGGCCCCCGCGAGGAGGGCCGCCAGGACAGCGACGATCCTAGAAGCGCGCACGGAGCCCCGCGAAGACGGAGCGGTCCGCCGTGCCGTAGCCGGGCGCGGTCTGATACTGCTCGTTCGTCAGGTTGCGGCCGCGGACGAAGGCCTCGACGGTTTCGGTCACCTCGTAGCTGAGCCCGGCGTTCAGCACCTCGTAGTTCTCGAGATCGGGCACGCCGCCCACGATGCGGAGCGACACGTCGCCCGAGAGCCGGTCGGTGACGTCCGCCTCGAGCCCAAGGACGACGTCGCGCCGGGGCACCCGCGGCAGCGCCGTGCCGGTTGCGTCCTCGGCGTCGAGGAAGGTCGCGGCCCCGTAGGTGGCGATCCGCTCCGTGACGGGGAAACGGCCCGAGACCTCGACGCCGCGAATGCGGGATTCGCCGGGGATGTTCTCGAGCGTGGAGGGCGAGCCGAAGACGAAGCTGACGAGATCGTCGATGCGGGTCTCGAAGACCGTGGCCGACGCCTCGGCCCCGTTCGCGAAGACCCGGTCGATGCCGAGTTCCAGGGTGCGGCTCGTCTCCGGATCGAGGTCGGGGTTGCCGACGAAGGTGCCGAAGTCGTCGAAGAGTTCCCCGATCGACGGCGGACGGTAGCCCGTCGCGGCGGCCCCCCGGATCACGGTGTCCTCGGCGGGCCGCCACGCGAAGGCGAGACGCCCGGTGGTGAAGCCGCCGAATTCGGAGTGTTCGTCGCGCCGGAGCGTCGCTGTCACGTCGAGATCGGTCGTGGGTGACAAGACGGCTTCCACGAAGGCGCCGGCCGACGTGGTGCTCTGCGAGCCCCCGGGAAGCGCGGCGTATTCGGCGCGTTCGTCGAGGTACGAAAGCCCGAAGGAGAGTTGCAGAACCTCCGAGATCGCGCCGGTCGCCACGTAGTCCGCGGCGAGGCGGCGGGACTCGAACGCGCTCGAGAACCCGCTCGAGGTCGAGACGCGGTCGGTGGTGTAGCCGCTCAGCGCGAAATCGTGCGTCCACGCCCCGGTCTGCACCAGGGCGAAGGCGCGCAGCCCGCGCGTGTCGCGGTCGGAGACGCCATCGCCGTCGGTGGGCAGGAACGGCGGTGCCGACTGGAAGTCGTCGAACTCCGACGAGCCGCTTTCGACGAAGCCGTTGAGCCCGACGGTGAGCGTGTCGGAGACCGCGTACTCGCCGCCGAAGGACAGCCGCGTCCGGTCGAAGCCGTCGGCCTCGGTGTTGCCGTTCTCCTCGTCGGCGGCCGAGAACCCGTCGGCCTGCGCATGGGACAGCGACAGCGACAGCGACAGCGGCCCGGCGTTGCGCGTGACGGTGTAGTCCGCGCCGAGGGTGCCGAAGGAGCCGAAGGTGAGGCCCGCCGAATGGAAGGTACCCTCCCCCAGCTCCGGCCCGCCGAGCGTCTCGATCGAGATGACCCCGCCCACGGCGGTGCCGCCGTAGAGCGCCGATTGCGAGCCCTTGAGGATCTCGATGCGGCGCAGACCGCCGGTGGTGAGCCCGCCGAAATCCTCGAACTGGCGCGACGGCGTCGAGGGGTCGGTGACGAGGATGCCGTCGATGTAGACCGACACGTAGCGCGTCCGCGCGCCGCGGATGCGAAGATCCGCGAAGGTCCCCGTGGGGCCGCTCTGGTCCAGCGAGAGGCCTGGCAGCCGGGCGAGATAGTCGGTGAGCTGGATGTCGCCAGCCGCCTGGAGTTCCTCGGCGGTGATGACGGAAACCGAGGCGCCGGCGCGTTCGCGCTCGGTCGGCGCGGCGGTGGCCGAAATCACGATCTCGTCGAGCAGGAACGCGTCCTGTGCCGCGGCCGAAAACGGCGCGAGCGCCAGCGCCGCGGCGCCGGAGAGCAATGTGGTGCGGGTCATGTCATGTCCTTCCCCCGGGGCATTCGCCCCTAAGTCCCTGAAGTCGTTGGAAGGATGACCCTTCCGCAGACGGCGATTGTCGTCACCACTACGGAAGACCGTTGCCCATGGCGCGCCCCGCACCCGGACAGGGTGATCACTCCGGCAGGTCTCCTGACTCGCGGGTCGTCACGCCGGCTGGCCTTCCCAGGACGGGTGTGCCGTCCCAGTGGCATCGTCAGCCACGCTCGCCGCTCACAGTTGCGGGGGCAGTCGCGGACTTGGGGAATTCCCCTCACCGCATTCCCTTTTCATCGGACGGCGAACCGCCCGAACCGGAGCGGAACATTCGTGACCCTGACAGTCGCGCCTGTCAAGTGACCGGGTGAATTTCGCGATCCCCGGCCGGTCCGGACGGATGCCCTCTTGCCCTGCGCGGGGCCGGACGGTACGTCCCGTGTCCGACCCGTGAGAGAGGCCAGAGCATGACCGATACCGCCACCAGTCCCGACAGCTACCGCGTCACCGCCGACGAGTTGCGGCAGTTCATCGAGCGCTACGAGCGGCTCGAGGCCGAGAAGAAGGACATCGCCGAACAGCAGAAGGAAGTGATGGCCGAAGCCAAGGGCCGCGGCTACGACACCAAGGTGATGCGCAAGGTGATCGCGCTCAGGAAGCGGGAGCCCGACGACATCGCCGAGGAAGAGGCGGTGCTCGACATGTACAAGGAAGCGCTCGGGATGTAGTGGCCCGGCGCGTCGCGCCGCCGTCTCCCGAGGCCCGGGCCTCAGGGCGCCACGACCGTGACCCCGGGCATCGCCGCGATCAGGCGCAGGTCCTCGTCGTAGGCCGCCGAGAGATCCTCCATCAGCCCCGCGTCCCAGCCCGGCAGATCGACGACCTCCTCGATCTCCTCGTCGCGTCCGTGGGCCTGGAGGATCGCGGCGAGCGCCCGGCGCCCCTCCTGGCTGTCGGCGACCGGGCCCGGCCCGAAGCTTTGGGCGAGCGCGGCCCGCCCCTCCGCGTCGACGATCTGCTGCGCGATGTCGAGCGCGCCGTGGAACGGCGTCCCCGGAACCGCGCCGGTGACCGCGGCCATGATCGCGGGCCAGGCGACCGGCGTGTCCTCGTTGCACCACACGACGATCCGGGCGTCGGGATTGGTCTCGAGGATGAGCCCGACGGTTTCCGACCACGCGAGCCGGCGCGGGTCGACGCCGTCGAGAAAGCCCGTGACGTCGTGTTGTCTCGCGCGGCGGGCCCGGAACAGCGCCGGAACGAATGTGGCCGGATCGCGCAACCCCAGCGCGAAGACGACCGCGTCGTCGGGGAAGATCTGCCGCAGCCACCCGGTCTTGAAGGCGCGGGCGTAGAGGCGTCCCTCGTCGAGCGCGCGCTCCGGCAGGCAGATGAAGCTTTCGTTGGAGAGAAACAGGCACTTCGGCTGGTCGATATCCGCGATCGCGTCGAGCAGGACCTCCTGCGCCTCGGGGCTCGCCGGCTCCCCGCGGAGCCGGTTCACCACGTCGCGCAGAACCTTGCGGTAGCGCCCCGGTCCGGGCACGACGATGCCCTGTCCGGCGAGCTGGCCCCGATTCTTCAGCAGGGACCGGACAAGACGGTCCCCGTCGGTGTGATGCACGCCGAGGTGGTAGACGACACGCACAGGCTGGCGCCTCCGTTCGCAATCCCGATGACCTAGCCCGTCCCGCGCCGCCCGTCCATCCCGGACCCTCCCCCTTGCGGGACCGCCTCCGAGCGACTAGACCTCTCGCGGCGCCCCTATAGCTCAGCTGGTAGAGCATCTGATTTGTAATCAGAGGGTCGGGAGTTCGAGTCTCTCTGGGGGCACCAGGAAATCAA
>CAZPOK010000193.1:0-6434 GCA_964587905.1 uncultured Rhodobacterales bacterium
ATCAGTTCGATCGATTCCATCGAGGCCGATCCGGCGCTGATGGAGGCGATCGCGACCGAGCCCCGGCTGATGCCGCATCTCCACCTGAGCCTTCAGGCGGGCGACGACCTGATCCTGAAGCGGATGAAGCGGCGGCACCTGCGGGACGACGCGATCCGGTTCTGCGAGGAGGCGCGGCGGCTCCGCCCCGGGATGACCTTCGGCGCCGACATCATCGCGGGCTTTCCGACCGAGACCGAGGCGATGTTCCGCAATTCGCTGCGGCTCGTCGAGGATTGCGGCCTGACCTGGCTCCATGTCTTCCCGTTCAGCCCGCGGCAGGGCACGCCGGCCGCGCGGATGCCACAGGTCGACGGCGGCACGATCCGCGAGCGGGCGGCGCGGCTGCGGGCGGCGGGCGAGGCGGCGGTCGCGCGGCATCTCGCGGCGCAGGTGGGGCTTACGCACCGGGTGCTGATGGAAAGCCCGAGGATGGGGCGGACCGAGCAGTTCGCGGAGGTCGGTTTCGCGGCGGAGAGGCCCGAGGGACGGATCGTCGAGGCGCGGATCGGCGGGGTGGACGGCGCCAGGCTTCTCGCGGTCTAGGGGGCTCTGCCCCCGTCGCGCCCGGCGCGACTCCCCCGGGATACTTGCGGACAGATGGAAGCGGGACATGTCGAGGCGGAGCGCGGACCTGCGGCGTGACCGGTGGAACCCGGTCGCGCGGCGCGGCGCCGGGACGAGGGCTCGGGACCGGCGACGGCGGTTTCCGACCGCGCTTCGCAATGGACATTTGCCCCCGCGGTGCCTACCTTGAAGGCATCTATAAAGAGGTGACACATGCCCCTTCCGATTGCGCCGATCGCGGGCGTCGCGCTGCGCCTCGGCGTACGCTACGGCGCCGTCGCGCTCGCGACCTACGCCATCAGCCGTGCCGCGCAGGAGCGCGGGTCGCGTGATCAGCGGGCCGAGGATGCGATGGACGACCTCGGCGAGGGCGTGCATTTCCGCCGCGAGGCCGACCAGATGAACGGCGGGGGCCGGTTCGTGCGCACGGTGCGCCTTGGCCATTCCGGCCCCGGCGTGGAGATCGACGCGAGCGCGCTCACCCGCATCCGGTTCCGGCGCGTCTGATGCAGCTCATCGACAGCCCGGCCTCGCCGTTCTGCCGGAAGGTCAAGATCGTGCTGCACGAGACCGGCCTGATCGGGGATGTGGAGCTGGTGCAGGTCCTGAACACGCCGGTCGCGCCGGACGACCTGAACCGGGTGAACAATCCGCTGGGCAAGATTCCGACGCTGATCCGGGCGGAGGGCTGCGCGCTTTACGACAGCCGGGTGATCTGCCGTTATCTCGATGCGCGCGCGGGCGCCGCGCTGTATCCGGAGCACCGCATCTGGGAGACGCTGACGCTCGAGGCGACGGGGGACGGGATCATGGATGCCGCCGTGCTGATGGTCTACGAAGTGCGGTTCCGCGAGGAGAACCACCGCAACGAGGCCTGGACGGACGCGCAGTGGGGCAAGGTCTGGCGCGCGCTCGAGACGCTCGAGGCGCGCTGGATGAGCCACCTGCACGGAAAGCTCGACGCGGGCCAGATCTCGGTGGGCTGCGCGCTGGGCTATCTCGACTTCCGCCACGGCGACCGGGACTGGCGCACGGCGCATCCCGCGCTCGCGGCCTGGTATCAGGGCTTCGTGGCCCGGCCGAGCATGGAGGCGACGGTCCCCCCCGCGTGACGCTCCCCCTCGGCGCCTTCATCACGGTCTGGACGATCCTCGCGCTCAACATCGTGTCGCCGGGGCCGAACGTCCTCAACACCATCACGACCGCGATGGGGTCGGGCCGGTCGGCCGGGATGGCCTCGGCGGCGGCGGTCGGCATCGGGATCGGCGTCTGGTGTCTGGCCATGTCGCTCGGCATGGCGGCGGTGTTCGCGGTCGTGCCCTATGCCGAGGAGACGCTGACGGTTCTGGCATCGGGGCTGCTCGTCTGGTTCGCCGTGAAGTATCTGCGCGCGGGATATCGCGGGGCGAGCGGGCGGGAGGCGTCGATCAGGGGGGTCGCCGGTCTTGGCCTAGGCGCGTCGTTCCTGCGCTCGCTCGCGGTGAATGCGACGAATCCGAAGGCGCTGACCACCTGGATCGCCATCCTCGGCATCTTTCCCGTGGCCGAGGCGCGCACGGGCGACGTGGCGTTCCTGACCGCGGGCGCCTGCGCTCTGTCGTTGTCGATCCACGCAGTCTATGCCGCGCTGTTCTCGACCCGGCCTGCCGCCGCCGTCTACCTTCGCGCGGCGCCGGTCATCAACCTGGCCGTCGGCGTGTTCTTCCTGGGTTTCGCGGTCAAACTCACCGCGCCGCTGCTGTCCCGCGCGCTCTGAGCGGCGTCATGCGACCAATGGCCCCTCGAGCTTCGGTCATTGTACGCTGGACGCCACCGGGAGTCCCCGCTAGATAGCCGCGCGATGGACCGCCGCGAATGTGCGGTAGAGCATGCGCACGGGCCCCGTCCGCGGGCTTCAGAAATGGAGAAAATCGTGTCCCACGCAGAAGATCACGAAGGCACACGCCGGGATTTCCTGTTCTACGCCACAGGTGGCGCCGCTGTCGTGACGACCGGCGCCGCGGTCTGGCCGCTGATCGACCAGATGAATCCCTCGGCCGACGTTCAGGCGCTGTCGTCGATCCGGGTCGACGTCTCGGCCGTCGACGTCGGCACCCAGATCTCGGTCAAGTTCCTCGGCAAGCCGGTGTTCATCCGGCGTCGCACACCCGAGGAGATCGAAGAGGCCCGGTCCGTCGATCTCGGCGATCTGATCGATCCGTTCGCGCGGAACCCGAACCTTCAGGGCGACGTGCCGGCGATCGACGAAAACCGGACGCTCGACGAGGCCGGCGAATGGCTCGTCCAGATGGGCGTCTGCACCCATCTCGGCTGCGTGCCGCTGGGTGACGGGGCGGGCGACTACCGCGGATGGTTCTGCCCCTGCCACGGCTCGCACTATGACAACTCGGGGCGGATTCGCCGCGGCCCGGCGCCTGAGAATCTGCACATTCCGTTGGCCGAATTCGTCGACGAAACTACCATCGTGCTCGGGTAAGGGAGACAGTCATGTCCGGTATACCGCACGACCATTACGAACCGAAGTCCGGCGGGGAGAAGTGGCTTCACCGCCGCCTCCCGATCGTCGCGTTGATGTACGACACGCTGATGATCCCGACGCCGAAGAACCTCAACTGGATGTGGATCTGGGGCGTCGTCCTGTTCTTCTGTCTCGTGATGCAGATCGTCACCGGCATCGTCCTGGTGATGCACTACACCCCCGACACGACGCTCGCCTTCGCAAGCGTCGAGCACATCATGCGCAACGTGAACGGCGGCCACATGCTGCGCTACCTGCATCAGAACGGCGCGTCGCTCTTCTTCGTCGCGGTCTATGCCCACATCTTCCGCGGCCTCTACTACGGATCCTACAAGGAGCCGCGCGAGGTCACGTGGATCATCGGCATCCTGATCTATCTCGCGATGATGGCGACGGCCTTCATGGGCTACGTGCTTCCCTGGGGACAGATGTCGTTCTGGGGCGCCACGGTGATCACCGGCCTCTTCGGCGCGATCCCCTTTGTCGGCGAAGGCCTTCAGACGTGGCTTCTCGGCGGACCGGCGGTCGACAACGCGACGCTGACGCGGTTCTTCTCGCTCCACTACCTGCTGCCCTTCGTGATCCTCGGGCTCGCGATCGTGCACGTCTGGGCGTTCCACACCACCGGCAACAACAATCCGACCGGTGTCGAGGTGCGGCGGACGTCGAAGGAGGAGGCCGAGCGCGATACGGTGCCGTTCTGGCCCTACTTCGTGATCAAGGATCTGTTCGCCCTGGCGGTGATCCTCGCGGTGTTCTTCGCGATCGTCGGCTTCATGCCGAACTATCTCGGCCACCCCGACAACTACATCGAGGCAAACCCGCTGGTCACGCCGTCGCACATCGTGCCCGAATGGTACTTCCTGCCGTTCTACGCGATCCTGCGGGCCTTCGACGATACGGTCTGGGCGGTGCAGTTCGTGTCGTTCATCACGGGCGGCATCATCGATGCCAAGTTCTTCGGAGTGCTGGCGATGTTCGGATCGATCATCGTCATGGCGCTGACGCCGTGGCTGGACACGTCGGCGGTGCGGTCGGGCCGTTATCGCCCGATGTTCAAGTGGTGGTTCTGGCTCTTCGTCGTCAACTTCTTCGTCCTGATGTGGGCGGGGGCGATGCCGGCCGAGGGGATCTACCCGGTCATCGCGCTCATCGGCTCGGCCTACTGGTTCGCCTTCTTCCTTGTGATCCTCCCGCTGCTGGGGTGGCTCGAGAAGCCGCTGCCGCAGCCGGAGACCATCGAGGAGGACTTCAAGGCGCATGCCGCCGACAAGGTGGGCGGAACGCGCACCCTGGTCGAACCGGCCGAGTGACAAGAGGATAGCCAGATCATGATCAGACACATCGCACTGACAGCGGCTCTCGCGCTCGGGCTTTCGACCGGATCGGCCTTCGCCGCGGCCACGGGCGGGTATGTCGAGGACTACGACTTCTCGTTCGAGGGGCCGTTCGGCAGCTACGACCAGATGCAGCTCCAGCGGGGCCTGCAGGTCTACACCGAGGTCTGCTCGGCCTGTCACGGGCTCCAGTACGTGCCGTTCCGGACGCTGGCCGACGAGGGCGGACCGAACCTGCCCGCCGATCAGGTGCGCGCCTATGCCGAGTTCTACGAGATCTACGATCAGGAGATCGACGACTGGCGCGCGGCGCGCCCGACCGACCATTTCCCTGAGTCGGGTCTCGAGAACGCGCCCGACCTGAGCCTGATGGCGAAGGCGCGCGCGGGGTTCCACGGCCCATACGGGCTCGGTCTCAATCAGCTGTTCAGAGGCATGGGCGGGGCCGAGTACATCGCCTCGCTCCTGACCCACTACACCGGGTCCGAGCGGGAAGAGGCCGGCGCATTCCTGTACGGCAACGACGCCTATGGCGGCTATCTCGCGATGGCGCCGCCGCTCTGGGAAGAAGGTGTGGTGTACGCCGACGGCACGCCCGCCACGATCGAACAGCAGGCCAAGGACGTGGCAGCGTTCCTGATGTGGACGTCCGAACCGAAGATGATGGCGCGCAAGCAGGCGGGCTTTGCCGGCGTGCTGATGCTGACCGTGCTGGCCGTGCTGCTCTACCTCACCAACAAGCGGATCTGGGCGCCGATCAAGCGCGGCGCGAAGGATCACCCGGCGGAGTGACGCCCGTGCGGCGGCAGGGAGGCCCGAAGCGCCCGCTTCGGGCCTTCGTCGTTCCCGGCGGACGGTTTCAAAACGCCTTCCCTCTTCATCCGCCGCCGAGATAGGCCGAAAGCGCTGTCGGCGGGTTCTCGAAGAGCTCTTCGGTCGGCCTGGGCGGATGCGCCCGTCCCTCGCCAAGATAGATCGTGCGATCCGCGATGCGCCGCGCATCGTCGGGATCGTGGGACACCATGAGGACCGTCGCGCCCGTCTCGGCGGCGACCGTCTTCACGAGGTCGAGCATCTCGATCCGGAGGGCCGGGCCGAGGGCGGAGAAGGGCTCGTCGAGGAGGACGAGAGGCTTCCGGCGGACGAGCACCCGGGCGAGCGCGACGCGGCTCTGCTGGCCGCCGGAAAGCGCGCCGGGCCGCCGCGCGCCGTAGCCGTCCAGGCCGACTTTCGCGAGCGCGCCGTCCACCTGCGCGCGCTCTTGCCGGGACAGCTTCAGCGACGGACGGATACCGAGCGCCACGTTCTCGAAGGCGGTGAGATGCGGGAAGAGGTTGTTGTCCTGAAACACGATGGACACGGGCCGGTCGCCGGGGGCGAGGCCGTCGATGGGGCTGTCATCCCAGAGCACGCGTCCGCAGGTTGCCGCGAAGAATCCGGCGATGACGTTGAGAAGCGTGGACTTGCCCGCGCCGGAGGGGCCGACGATGGCTGTTATGGATCCGTCCGGCACGTCGAGGTCGGCGTCGAGGCGGAAGTCGCCCTGCGTGATCTCGAGACGCTCAAGCCCGAGCATTGGCGCGGCCTCCCCTGTCGAAGAGCCAGAAGATCGCGAGGCTGAGGATCAGGAGCAGGAGCGCGGCGCCTGCCGCGTCGCCCATCCGGTACGCCGCCATCAGGCGGTAGAGTTCGAGCGGCAGGGTGCCGCCGCCCGGTGGCGCGAAGAGCGCGACGACCCCGAGATCGCCCATCGAGAGCGCGGCGGCGAGGCCCGCCGAGAAGCCCAGCGCGCGGCGCAGGCGCGGCCAGAGGAGAAGGCGCAGGCGCGCCCGGCCGGCAAGGCCCAGGCTGTCGGCGAGCGGGCCGAAGCGGGTTTCCGTCTCGGCCACGGCGGGGACCAGGGCGCGCAGGAGGAATGGCAGGCTCATCAGCGCATTGACCACCGCCGTCACAGGCAGGGCAAGGGCGAAGGG
>CAZPOK010000194.1:0-6415 GCA_964587905.1 uncultured Rhodobacterales bacterium
GCGTCGCCGCCGTCCAGACCCGCGAGGGCTCCGGCCGCTTCTCGAGCCGGATCACGCGCCGTCCGTCCTCTTGCCCGAATAACGCAACGCCTCAGCCCTCCACATGCGCGACCTCCATGTCGTGCGCGCCGCCCATCATCAGGCCGATCTCGTCCACGGTGAGACCCTGCGTGGGTCTTGGCGCCGACAGCCGGCCTTCGTTCAGCGCCGCGAAGCGGTCGGATATCTCCATCAGCTCGTCCAGATCCTGGCTGATCACCACGATCGCCGAGCCTTCGGCGGCGAGGTCGAGAAGCGCCTGCCGGATCGCCGCCGCCGCCGAGGCATCGACGCCCCAGGTCGGCTGGTTGACCACCAGAACCCTCGGCTTCTGAAGGATCTCCCGCCCGATCACGAACTTCTGGAGATTGCCGCCCGACAGCGACCGCGCCGCGTGCTCCGGCCCCGGCGTGCGCACGTCGAAGCCCTCGATGATCCGAGCCGCGAAGTCGCGCGCCTTTCCCCAGTCGAGAAACCCGTTCCGCGACAGATCCTCCCGGATCAGTCCCGTAAGCAGGGCGTTCTCGGTGAGGCTCATGTCCGGCGCCGCCGCGTGGCCCAGCCGTTCCTCCGGCGCCGCCAGAAGACCGATCCGCCGCCGGGCCGACGGCCCGAGCGTTCCCACCGGCGTCCCGCCCACCCGCACCGCGTCGAGCGGCGCGCGAAGCTCCCCCGACAGCGCCGCGAGCAACTCGTCCTGTCCGTTGCCCGCCACCCCGCCGATGCCCAGGACCTCGCCTTTCCGCACCTCGAATGAGACGGACTTCAAGGTCGTCCCGAACGGATTGGCCGGCGCCACCGACAGCCCCTCGACAGACAGCGCCACCTCATCGCCCGCCGCGCTCGCGCGGGACGGCGTGTGGAGCGTCTGGCCCACCATCAGCTCCGCCAGCTCCCGCGCGGATTTCTCGCGCGGGTCGCAGGTCGCCACGACCTTCCCGAGCCTCAGGATGGTCGCCGCCTCGCAGAGCATCCTGATCTCCTCGAGCTTGTGACTGATGTAGAGGATCGCCGTCCCTTCCGCCGAGAGTTTCCTCAGCGTCTCGAACAGGATCTCGACTTCCTGCGGCGTCAGCACCGAGGTCGGTTCGTCCATGATGAGGAGCTTGGGGTCCTGCAGCAGGCATCTGATGATCTCCACCCGCTGCCGCTCCCCCGCCGACAGGTCTCCCACCAGCCGGTTCGGGTCGAGCGGCAGCCCGTAGGTCTCGCTCACCTCCCGGATCTGCCGCGAAAGCTGCCGCTGGGGCGGCGGCGTCTCCATGCCGAGCGCGACGTTCTCCGCGACGGTCAGCGCCTCGAAAAGGCTGAAATGCTGGAACACCATCGCGACGCCCGCCTGCCGCGCGACATGCGGCGTCTCGGGCGCGTAGGGGGCGCCGGCGAAGGCCATCCGCCCCGCATCCGGCCGCACCAGCCCGTAGATCATCTTCACGAGCGTCGACTTGCCCGCGCCGTTCTCGCCCAGAAGCGCGTGGACCTCGCCGGGCCGGACGGAGAACGAGACGTGATCGTTGGCGACGACTCCGGGATAGGCCTTCGTCAGGCCGTCAACCGAAAGCAGCGTCGCGTCCCCCGTCACCCCGTGCCGTCCTTCCAGGCGGTCGCCCTGTCCCCGACCGTGAGTAGCTCATGGGCGACGCCCACGGCAATGGCCTGCGGATGCTTTCCGAGTGCCGGCTGCCCAATCGGACAGCGGATGCGCGAAATCGAGGCGTCGGCGTGCCCGAGTGCGACAAGTCGCGACCGGAACCGCGCCCACTTGGTCTTCGACCCGATCAGCCCGCAAGACAGGAACCCGTGCCCCAGAAGCCGGTGGCAGAGCTCGAGGTCGAGAGCGTGCGAGTAGGTCAGAATCAGGTGCTCGGCATGGGCGGGCGCATAGTTCGCGAGATCGGGCGGACTGGCCGCGACGAGCCGCACCACGCCGTCCGGGACGTGCTCCGGAAACCGCTCCGCCGCCGTATCGATCCAGGTCACTTCGATGTCCGGCAGCGGCGAAAGCGCCGCCACGATGGTCCGCCCGACATGCCCCGCGCCCCAGACCCAGAGCGCGCGGGCCGGACGCGACACCGGCTCCAACATCCAGCCGTCCGTCAGGCCCGGTGTCACCCGGTCGCCCCGGCTCCGTGCGGCCGACAGCATCCGCGTGACGGATAGCGGCATCGCCTCCGGCCCGTCCGGCATCGGGCGCGCCACCACCTCGCCCTCGATCCCGTCGAGCCGCGCCCCGGTCCAGACCTCGGTCAGAAGCGTCACCGCCCCGCCGCAGCACTGTCCCAGCGCCGGCCCCAGCGGCTCGCTGTCCAGCCGGTCCCGGCCCGCCGCCAGCGCGTCCCGCGCCCGCCGCGCCGCCTCGAACTCCAGCGCTCCGCCGCCGATGGTTCCCGACTGCCCGTCGCCCCAGACGAGCATCGCCGCCCCGGGCTCGCGCGGCGCCGACCCTGCGGCCCCGGCCACGACCACCCGCGCGACGGCGCCCTGCGCCGCGATCGCCTCGCGGATGGCGTCGATGTCGAAACTCACCCGCGTACCCTCCCGACCGCCGCCAGCACCCGTTCCGCCGTCGCCGGCGCATCGAGGGCGGGATAGGCGTTCCCGCAGGCCGCCACCGCGTCCGACAACGCCATCAGCGCCGAGATGCCCAGCATCAGCGGCGGCTCGCCCACCGCCTTCGAGCGATAGATCGTCTCCTCCCGGTTCGCCCCGTCCCAGAGCGCCACGTTGAAGATCTCAGGCCGGTCCGAACAGGCGGGGATCTTGTAGGTCGACGGCGCGTGCGTCCTGAGCCGTCCCCTGTCGTCCCAGACGAGTTCCTCGGTCGTGAGCCACCCCGCGCCCTGCACGTAGCCGCCCTCGATCTGGCCGATGTCGAGCGCAGAATTCAGCGAGGCGCCGCAGTCGTGCAGGATGTCCGCCCGCAGGATCCGGTTCTCGCCTGTCAGGGTGTCGATCACCACCTCCGTCACGGCGCAGCCGTAGGCGAAGTAGTAGAACGGCCGGCCCTCGCCCTTGACGCGGTCCCAGACCACCTTCGGCGTCGCGTAGAACCCCGTGGCGGACAGGCTCACCCGCGCCATGTAGGCCTCCTTGACGACCTGCTCGAAGGCGTAGCTTTCGCCGCCCATGTGCACACGGCCGCCCTCGAACCGCACCGCCCCTGGCTCCGCCTGGTGCCGCTCTGCGACGAAGCCGGCCAGCCGGTCCCGGATCGTGTCGCAGGCCGCCTTCACTGCCATCCCGTTGAGGTCTGACCCCGACGAGGCCGCGGTGGCCGATGTATTTGGCACCTTCCCCGTATCGGTCGCCGTGATCTTCACCCGGTCGAGGCCCACTCCGAACCGCTCGGCCGCCACCTGCGCCACCTTCTGGAACAGCCCCTGTCCCATCTCGGTGCCGCCGTGGTTCATGTGGATCGAGCCGTCCTGGTAGACATGCACCAGCGCGCCCGCCTGATTGAGATGGGTGAGCGTGAAGCTGATCCCGAACTTCACCGGCGTGAAGGCAATCCCCCGCTTCAGGACCCGATTCGCCGCGTTCCACTTCGCGATCGCCGCCCGCCGCGCTTTGTAGTCCGCGCTCTCGACCAGCCGGTCGGTCATCTCGTGGAGAATGAAATCCTCCACCGGCATCGCATAGGGCGTCGTCTGAATCCCCTCCGGCGCCGCCGGCACCTCGACCTCGCGCCGGATCGCTCCCGCGGCGCCGCGGCTTTCTGGATCCGCTGCCTCCATCTGTCCCGATATATCCTCGGGGGGGCTCGCCGCAGGCGCGCGGGGGGCGGACAGCCCCCCTCCGGCCTCCGTCGTCCCGCGGTAGTAGTTGATCCGCCGCACCTCCAGCGGGTCCATCCCCAGATCGTGCGCGACATGGTCGATCAGCCGCTCGATGCCCACCATTCCCTGGGGTCCGCCGAATCCCCGGAAGGCGGTGTTCGACTGGGTGTTGGTGCGCAGACGGTGGCTCTCGATCCGGATCGCGGGGAGGAAATAGGCGTTGTCGGCATGCAGCATCGCCCGGTCCGCGACGGGGAGCGACAGGTCCTGGCTCCAGCCGCAGCGGGCGTACTGCAGGAATTCCACTGCCAGCAGCCGGCCCTCCGCGTCCACGCCGGCCCGGTAGTCGATGCGGAACTCGTGCCGCTTGCCGGTGATGACGAAGTCGTCGTCGCGGTCGTAGCGCATCTTCACGGGCCGCCCCGTCCGCTCGGCCACGACCGCGCAGGCGCAGGCGAGCGCGTTTCCCTGGCTCTCCTTGCCGCCGAAGCCGCCGCCCATCCGCCGCACCTCGACGCGCACCGCGTTCATCGGCCGGCCCAGCGCCTCCGCGACCTTGTGCTGGATCTCGGTCGGATGCTGCGAGGAGGACTGGACGATCATGTCGCCCCCCTCCTGCGGCAGCGCCAGCGCCGCCTGT
The DNA here is from genome assembly GCA_964587905.1 of uncultured Rhodobacterales bacterium. Lineage (GTDB taxonomy): Bacteria > Pseudomonadota > Alphaproteobacteria > Rhodobacterales > Rhodobacteraceae > DAINOF01. Next base: position 4,456 of record CAZPOK010000194.1, read on the forward strand.
CCTTCGAGGTAGAAATGCTCCTGTCCGCCGATCTCGATCCGGCCCTCGACGGTCCGGTGAGCACCCGCCATCGCCCTGGCGACATCGCCCGGCCCCCAGACCACGGGTCCGCCTTCGTAGCGGCTCCCTGCGGCGAGCGCGTCGTCGATGGTCAGGAGCGCGGGCTGCTCGACATACCCGATCTTGGCCAGCCGCACCGCCTTGCGCGCCGCGAGATGCGAGGTCGCCGCGACGAGGAACACCGGCTGGCCCGCGTAGTGCACCGCGCCCTCGGCCAGCAGGGGCTCGGGCCAGGGCGAGGGCGAGACGTCGTTTTCGTGCGGCAGATCCCCGGCCGTCATCACCAGCACCACCCCCGGCGCGGCTCGCACCGCGTCGAGGTCCACCCTCGTGATCTCGCCATGCGCGATCTCCGAAAGCCCGAAGGCGAGGTGCAGGGTGTTCGCGGGAGTCGGGATGTCGTCGACGTAGCGGGCCTGTCCCGTCACGTGGAGAGACGCGGCGTCGTGGGGCAGGGGCCCGGCCACCGTCATGTCCGCACCTCCAGCACCCGCGCGGGCGTGCCCTGATCCTCCAGGAAATACCGCAGAGCCATGTTCCGCGCCGCCGCCAGCCGATACTCCGCCGAGGCCCGCATGTCCGAAAGCGGCGTGAAGTCCGTCTTCCAAGCACCCGCCGCGGCCGCGACGGTCGCCTCGGTCCACGGTTGCCCGACGATCGCCGCCTCGACATGGCCCGCCCGCTTCGGAATGGCCGCCATGCCGCCGAAGGCGATCCGCGCCTCGGCGACCATGCCGTCCTCCACCCGGATCGAGAAGCAGCCGCAGACCGCCGAGATGTCCTGGTCGAACCGTTTTGACAGCTTGTAGCAGCGCAGGCGGTCCGTCTGCCGCGGGATCGTTACCGCCTCTACGAACTCGCCCGGCTGCCGGTCCTGACGGCCGTAGTCGAGAAAGAAGTGTTCAAGCGGCATCTGCCGCCGCCCGTCGCCTTTCCTGAGGTGCAGTGTGGCGCCGAGCGCGATCAGCGCCGGCGGGCTGTCGCCGATCGGCGATCCGTTCGCGATGTTGCCGCCCAACGTGGCGGCGTTGCGCACCTGCACCGACCCGTAGCGCCGGATCAGTTCGGCGAAATCCGGATGGTGCGGCTTGATCGCCTCCATCAGGTCGGTCAGCGTCACGCAGGCGCCGACGCGGATTTCCGCGTCGGTGACCTCGACCTTCCGGAGGTCGTCCACGCGGCCCAGGAACGCAACTTCCGGCAGGTCGCGCAACTGCTTCGTGACCCAGAGCCCCAAGTCCGTCGCGCCGCCGACGAGCGTGGCGTCCGGGTGCGCTGCGTACCAGTCGGCGAGGTCGTCGGCCGTCCGCGGGGCGACCCAGGCGGGAGGGGGGCCGTCTGCCCCCCGCTCGCCGCGGGCGAGCCCCCCCGAGGATACTTGCGGACAGATGGAGGCCGGATCGTCGCGCATCCAGTCCGGAACAGCGGCCCCTGCGGCGGCTTCGGCGGCGCGGACGATCGGCGCGTAACCGGTGCAGCGGCAAAGGTTGCCGGCGAGGTCGTCGTCGAAATCGGTCCGCCCATTGAGATGCGCCACGGCCATCGAGACGACGAAGCCCGGAGTGCAGAAGCCGCACTGACTGCCGTGATGGGCGACCATCGCCTCCTGCACCGGATGGAGCCGGCCGTCAGGGGCCGCGATCCCCTCGACGGTGCGGACCGCCTTTCCGTCGACCTGCGGCAGGAACAGGATGCAGGCGTTGAGCGCCCTCGCGCCCGTCTCGTCGGTGACCATGACCGTGCAGGCGCCGCAGTCGCCCTCGTTGCAACCTTCCTTGGTGCCCGTCAGCCCGCGCGCCTCGCGCAGCCAGTCGAGCAGCGTGACCGTCGGCGCGGTCTCCGGCACGCGCACTGTCTCTCCGTTCAGAAGAAACGTGATCTCCATGTGAAAACCCGCCGC
>CAZPOK010000195.1:0-6396 GCA_964587905.1 uncultured Rhodobacterales bacterium
TCAGTCTCCCAGAGCCGCTGAGACGGCCGTGGAGAGCCTCTGGGCGTCCGCGCGGGGCAGGGCGATGTAGGGGCCGTTCAGCGCCCCGGCGAGGGCCCTGAGCGCCTCCTGCGGCCGTGCCGCGGTGTCGATGACGAGCGTGGGGGTGCCTTGAGCCCGCAGCGAGCGCGCGACCCGCGTGGCGTCCTCGCCCGCCTGCGCCCGGTTCGCGGTGCCGTCAAGGGCGATGTTCGCGCGTCCGTCGGTCAGCAGGGCGAGCGTCGGCGACATTCCCCGCGACCGGGCCTGGTGGGCGACCTCCATCGCGGCCTGAAGGCCGTGGGCGAGAGGTGTCCCGCCACCCCCGGGCAGCGCCGCGAGGCGCCGCTTGGTCTGGACGAGCGAGCGCGTCGGCGGCAGGAGGATCTCCGCGCCGTCGCCCCGGAACGCGACCAGCGCGACGTAGTCGCGGCGCGAATAGGCTTCGCCGAGCAGCAGCTCGACCGCGCCCTTGGCTTCCGCGAGCCGGGCCATCGCGGCGGAGCCGGAGGCGTCGACGGCGAAGACGAGAAGGCGGTCGGACGTCTCCTCGAACCGCTTCACGCGGATGTCCTCGGCGCGGATATGGACGAGATGTCCCCGCGGGGACTGCGCCCGGCGCATCGGCTGCCACGGCGCGGCGGCCCTGAGCGTCGCGACGAGGTCGATCTTCGATCTGCCGTCCAGCCGCCCGGGCCGGGAGGGCAGGGGGCGGCCGCGGCGATTGCCCGCCTTCGCCGCTCCGGTTCCCGATGCGCCGGAGGCCGCGCTGGCGGCGCGGCCCGCGGCGAGGTGGGCGAGCAGGTCGGGCGGCAGGGCGGCCCGGACCGCCTCGAGGAGGATCTCCTCGGGGATCGCCAACTCTCCCTGATCGTCGCCGTCGTGGCTGTCGTCCTGCGGCTCTTCGTCGGGCGCCGGAGGCGGGGAGGGATCCTCTTCTTCCGGCTGAGAAGATTCGACTTCACTCGCCCTATGCGCGAATACCAGCGTGGCGGCTCTCTCGATGTCGTCGGTGTCGACCCGGTCCCGGCCGAAGAGCGCGGCCGAGGCCCGGGCGGCCGCCATCGCGAGAAGCGGCGGGCGCAGGCTGTGGATGCCGCACTGCGCGGCGAGGACGGCGAGTTGCTCGGCTTGCCCGGGGTCGAGGGTCACGCGCCCCAGCCGATCGCGAGCCGCCTCGATCGCCGGACGGTCGATCCCGACCGTCTCGACGGTGGACAGGGAGATCCCGTCGAGCGCGACGAAGAAGGCGAGCCGCTCGGACAGGGCGGAGCGCAATATTTCGTCCGGTTCGGCGCCTTCGTCGAGGGCGACGAGACAGTGCGAGCGGGCGTCGAGCGCCTGACCGAGCCGCACGGCGAGACCGCCGGGACAGCGCTCGGCCATCGTCAGGACGAGCGCGGACGGTTCGGCGAGCAGCCCGCGGGTCTCCACGACATGCCCGGACGACAGCGTCGCCGAGATGTCGACCCCGCCGAAGAGCTGATCGTCGGTGATGTTGGGGTGGATCCTCCGGCGGGGCAGGGGGAGCGCGTCGAGCAATTCCATGAACCGATCGCGGACCGGTCCCGCGCGGGCCCGGAGCCAGAGGCCGCGCAGCCCCTCCGGGTCGATCGCGAGCAGCGACAGCGCCAGCGTGGCGCGGGCCCAGGCGTCGTATGCGCCTTCGTCGTTCACTCGGCGGCGACCTGCACCGGTCCGAAGAGCTCGTCGACGGTGCGCGCGACGCGGATCGTGGAGCCCGCCTCGTCCAGCGGATCGCGGCGAAGCCGGTGGCGGAGCGCCGACGGCGCGATCTTCCGCAGATGCGCCCGGGTGACAGCCTCGGCGCCCTCGAAGGCGGCCAGAGCGCGGGCGGCGCGCAGCAGGGTGAGCTCCCCCCGGAGGCCGTCGGCCCCGAGCGCGACGCAAAGCTCCGCGCAGTCGACGAGCGCCGCCTCGGGGGTCCGGAGGCCCTTCACGGCGCCGCGGGCGGCAAGGATGCGCTTGCGCAGCTTGGTATCCTGGGTTCGCCAGCGTTTCATGAAGGCTGCATGGTCTGTCTCGTAGGCGTCGCGACGGCGAATCACCTCGATCCGCTGGGCGATGTCCTTCGGAGAGGCGACTTCGACCGACAGGCCGAACCGGTCGAGAAGCTGCGGGCGCAACTCGCCCTCCTCGGGGTTGCCCGAGCCCACGAGGACGAACCGCGCCGCGTGGCGTATGCTGAGCCCTTCGCGTTCAACGACATTTTCGCCGGACTGGGCGACGTCGAGAAGAAGATCGACGATGTGGTCCTCGAGCAGGTTGACCTCGTCGATGTAGAGATAGCCGCGATTCGCGCGGGCCAGCAGCCCCGGCTCGAACGCCTTCTCGCCGCGGGTCAGCGCCCGTTCGATGTCGAGGGCGCCGACGACGCGATCCTCGGTCACCCCGAGCGGAAGGTCGACCACGGGGGTCGGGCGCTTCGTCACCTTTTTCGAGCCTATTTCAGCCCAATCCGGGCAGTGCTCGAGGCGTTCGGAATTCGCCGGACAGCCTTCGACCTGCTCGATCTCGGGCAGAAGCGCGGCGAGGGCCCGCACGGCGGTCGACTTGCCCGTGCCCCGGTCGCCGAAGACCAGCACGCCGCCGATGCCGGGATCGATCGCGGTCATGATCATGGCCTGCTTCATCTCGTCCTGTCCGACGATCGCGCTGAACGGGAACGGTTGTCTCATGCGGCGGTCCTTTCGCGTGTCCCGAGAGGGTCGTCTCCCTCCCACTGGCCCTCGGCCCCGAGCACGCGGAACCGGGCGTAGAGTTCTTCATTGAACCAGCCCTCGTCGCGCACGGCGCGGATCGCGCGGGCGTGGGGGCCGTCTTTCCGGGCGAAGTTCGCCATGGTGTCGGTGTCCGGCCAGATCGAGAAGGTGACCTGGTGGAACCAAGGCACCTCGCCGATGCCGATCTTGAAGATCACGTTCGGGTCCTCGCCGATCACCGACTGGATGTCGGGGACGCGGCCCCAGAATTTCATCAGAACCGACGGCTTGAGCGTCGCCCGGGTGAGCGCCGCGACCGGGCCGGGAAGCGAGCGGTCCTCGACGTGGAACGGGGTCACGCCCGACCACGCGCCGCGCGCGGAGGCCGGAGACAGGTAGAGCGTGCAGCTTTCCACGGCCCTGCGGCGCCAGCGCCGGAACACCGGCTCCGAGGCAACCCGGTGCCGCGCCGCGTCCTCCGACGGCCAGGTCGCCAGAATCGCCCAGACCGCCGTGTTCGGAACCGGCGTGAACCCCTCGCCCGTGCCCGACCCGCAAAGCTTCCAGAATCCGACGTCCGGCATCCGCATGAAGTCGAGCCGGGCCGCGCCCATCTGCCCGAGCGCCCAGAGACGCGCGGTGGCGGGACCGAAGCGGAACAGGCTGAGGCTGACGGTTTGGATCGTGCGACTCCCTCGAAGTGTCAACTAAGTCTGACACGGCTGCGTCAGGAAATAAAGAGATCTCACGCCGTGACAAAATCGCACTTCTGCCGGATTGTAAATCTGGATTGACACATGTAGCCTTCACCAAGGTCAGCGAGGTTCCGGATGAAGAGTATACCCGATCCCAGGAGCGAAGCCATCGTCATCGGCGCGGGCCTGGGCGGCCTCGCCGCGGCGATGCGGCTTGGCGCGAAAGGCTACCGCGTCACGGTTCTCGACAAGCTGGATGTCGTCGGCGGGCGGGCCTCCTCCATGACCGAGAACGGGCACCGGTTCGACCTCGGTCCGACGATCGTGACGGTGCCGGAGGTGTTCCGCAAGCTCTGGGCCGCCTGCGGGCGCGACTTCGACACCGACGTCGACCTGCGCCCGCTTGACCCGTTCTACGAGATCCGCTGGCCCGACGGGTCGCATTTCACCGCGCGCGGCGACACCGATGCCATGGTCGCGGAGGTGGCGCGCCTCTCACCCGGCGACGTGGCGGGATACCAGAGGTTCCTCAAGGACAGCCAGCGCCGCTACGTCGTCGGGTACGAGGGCATGGTGGCGGAGCCGATGCACCGTCTCTGGGAGACGATCAAGGTGCTGCCGGAATTCGCGAGGCTCCGCGCGGATCGATCCATCCTCGGCCATGCCCGGGCGCGCGTGAAGGACGAGCGGCTGCGGATGGCGCTGTCTTTCCACCCGCTCTTCATCGGCGGCGACCCGATGCACGTGACCTCGATGTACGCGCTCGTCTCGCATCTCGAGAAGGAATACGGCGTGCATTATGCCGTCGGCGGCGTGCAGGCCATCGCCTCGGCCATGGCGCGGGTGATCGAGGGGCAGGGCGGGCGGATCCGGCTCGGCGCCGAGGCCGAGGAGATCGTTGTCCGCAACGGCGCGGCCGAGGGCGTGCGGCTGGCCGACAGGGAGATGCTGCGCGCGCCGCTCGTGGTGTCCAACGCCGATGCCGGTCACACCTATTCGCGCCTGATGAAGAGCGTGCCGAAGCGGCGCTGGTCGGATCGCAAGCTCGACAGCCGCCGCTGGAGCATGGGGCTCTTCGTCTGGTACTTCGGCACGACCGGCACGGCGGGCCTGTGGCCGGACGCCGGCCATCACACGATCCTGTCCGGCCCGCGCTACGAGGGGCTGCTGCGCGACATCTTCGTCAAGGGCCGTCTGGCGGACGACATGAGCCTCTACGTCCACCGGCCCTCCGTCACGGATCCGACCGTGGCGCCCGAGGGCGACGACACCTTCTACGCCCTGTCGCCCGTGCCGCACCTCGGCCATGCCGATCCGGTCGACTGGGCGGCGGAGGCGGAACCCTACAGGCGGAAGGTGGCCGAAGAGCTGCAGCGGCTGATTCCGGGCTTCGAGGACCACCTCTCGGCCTCGCTCGTCTTCACGCCAGAGACCTTCCGCGACCGGTATCTCTCGCCTCTGGGCTGCGGCTTCTCGATCGAGCCGCGCATCCTGCAGTCGGCATGGTTCCGGCCGCACAACGTGAGCGAGGAGGCAAGGGGTCTCTACCTCGTCGGCGCGGGAACGCATCCCGGCGCGGGTCTGCCCGGCGTGGTTTCCTCGGCCGAGGTGCTGGGCAAGCTGGTGCCGGACGCCGACACGATCCCGGTCGAGCAGAGGATGGCGGCGGAATGAGACAAGCGGACCTCGACCACTGCCGCGAGGCGATCCGGCACGGGTCGCTCTCGTTCCATGCCGCGTCGAGGCTCCTGCCGGCGCGGGTTCGCGACCCGGCGCTCGCGCTCTACGCCTTCTGCCGGCTGGCGGACGACGCGGTGGACCTGCACGACGAGAAGCCGGCGGCGGTCCTGACGCTCCGCGACCGGCTCGACCTGATCTATCGGGGCACGCCGCGCAACGCCCCCGCCGACCGCGCCTTCGCGGCGGTGATCGAGGCGCACGAGATGCCGAGGGCGCTGCCCGAGGCCTTGCTCGAAGGCCTCGCCTGGGACGCGGCGGGGCGGCGCTGCCAGACGCTGTCGGATCTGTTCGACTATTCGGCGCGGGTCGCCGGCGCGGTCGGGGCGATGATGTGCGTCCTGATGGGGGTGCGCGACGCCAATGCGCTCGCGCGGGCCTGCGATCTCGGCGTCGCGATGCAGCTTACCAACATCGCCCGTGACGTGGGCGAGGACGCGCGCGCGCGGCGGATCTACCTGCCGCTCGACTGGCTGGCGGCGGAGCGGATCCATCCGGAGGCCTTCTTCGCCGACCCGCTGCCCGACGAGAAGATCCGGCGCATGGTGCGGCGGTTGCTTCTGCAGGCGGATCGTCTCTATTTCCGCGCCGAGGCCGGAATTCCTGCGCTGCCGCTCGCCGCGCGCCCCGGCATCTACGCCGCACGGCACGTCTATGCCGGGATCGGCGGGGCGATCGTGCGAAACGGGTACGACACGGTCAGCTATCGGGCGCGGACCTACAAGGCGCAGAAGGCGGGATGGCTGGGGCTGTCGCTTGCGCGGTCCGGTCTGTCTCTGGTGATGCCGATGTCGGCCGTCCTCTACGCCCGGCCGCTCGATGAGACGCGCTTTCTCGTCGAGGCCGCCGCGCGGTCGGTTCCCGACCAGGCGGGGCGGACGGAGCGGCTTCTGGGCCTCTTCGCCGATCTCGAAGCGCGGGAGCGCGAGACTCGGGGACTGGAACAATCCGGCGTGTGAGTTAGATACCGTCCATGGACTGGACGCTCTTCGCCATCTTCCTCGCCGCATGCTTTGCCGCCGGATCCACCGGCGCGCTGTTCGAGCCGGGCAAATGGTACGAGAGCCTTTCCAAACCGTCGTGGACGCCGCCCAACTGGCTCTTCCCGGTGGCCTGGGCCACGCTTTACCTTTGCATCGCAGCCGCGGCCGCCCGGGTCGCCCCGCTGGAGGGGAGCCAATACGCGATGGCCTTCTTCGCGCTCCAGATCGCGCTCAACACGC
>CAZPOK010000196.1:0-6388 GCA_964587905.1 uncultured Rhodobacterales bacterium
CCGGGGGACCCGCCATGACCGATCTTCAGCCCGTGCGCCGCGCACTCGTTTCCGTTTCCGACAAGACCGGGGTGATCGAGCTCTGCAAGGCACTCAAGGCCCGGCGGGTCGAACTTCTCTCGACCGGCGGCACCGCGGGCATGCTTCGCGAGGCGGGCCTGTCGATTCGTGACGTGGCCGACCTCACCGGGTTCCCCGAGATGATGGACGGCCGCGTGAAGACGCTGCACCCCAAGGTACACGGCGGGCTTCTGGCGCTCCGCGACGAGCCGTCCCACGCGCAGGCGATGGAGGAGCACGGGATCGAACCCATCGATCTCCTGATCGTCAACCTCTACCCTTTCGAGGCCACCGTCGCGGCGGGGGCGGATTACGACGAGTGCATCGAGAACGTCGACATCGGCGGCCCGGCCATGATCCGCGCCGCCGCCAAGAATCACGCCTATGTCAGCGTCCTGACCGATCTCGATGACTATGCGCCGCTCGTGGAGGAACTCGACCGCAACGACGGTGCGACGTCCTACGCCTTTCGCCAGCGCCTCGCGATGACGGCCTATGCCCGAACGGGGGCCTATGACGCTGCGGTGTCGTCGTGGATGGCCGACGCGCTGGGCGACGCCGCCCCGCGTCGCCGGACCTTCGCGGGCACGCTCCGCCAGACGCTGCGCTACGGCGAGAATCCGCACCAGTCGGCCGCCTTCTACACCGACGGCACCGACCGCCCCGGTGTCGCTACCGCGACCCAGTGGCAGGGCAAGGAACTCAGCTACAACAACATCAACGACACCGACGCGGCCTATGAGCTCGTTTCGGAATTCCTGCCCGGCGATGGCCCTGCCTGCGCGATCATCAAGCACGCCAACCCCAGCGGCGTGGCGACGGGCAAGACGCTGATCGATGCCTACCGCCGCGCCTTCGACTGCGACCGGACATCGGCCTTCGGCGGCATCGTCGCGCTCAACCTCAAGCTCGACATCCACACAGCTCGCGCGATCACCGAGACCTTCACCGAAGTCGTCATCGCCCCCGGCGCCGACGACGAGGCGAAAGAGCACTTCGCCACCAAGAAGAACCTCCGCCTTCTCACCGCAGCGGGGCTCGCGAACCCGAAACAGCCAGGGCTCTCGTTCCGACAGGTTTCGGGCGGTTTCCTGGTGCAGGACCGCGACAACGGACGGATCACCGCCCATGACATCGAGGTCGTGACCGAACGCGCGCCCACCGAGGGCGAACGCGCCGACCTCCTCTTCGCGTGGACGGTCGCCAAGCACGTCAAGTCGAACGCCATCGTCTATGCCAAGGACCGCGCGACCGTGGGCATCGGCGCGGGACAGATGAGCCGGATCGACAGTTCCAGCCTCGCCGCGCTCAAGGCCGGCCGCATGGCCGAGGACCTCGGCCTCGACGAAACGCCGGCGCGCGGCTCCGTCGTCGCCTCGGACGCATTCTTCCCCTTCCCCGACGGCCTTCTGGCCGCCGCAGAGGCGGGGGCGACCGCCGTGATCCAGCCCGGCGGCTCGATGCGCGACGAGGAGGTCATCGCCGCCGCCGACGCGGCCGGGCTTGCCATGGTGTTCACCGGCATGCGTCACTTCAGGCACTGACCGGGATGCGCTGGCTTGCCCTCACCGCCGCGATCGTCTTCGCGTTCGACCAGATCACCAAGGTCGTCGTCGTCCACATGATGAATCTCAAGGCGCTCGGCTCCATCGACGTGCTGCCGCCTTTCGTCAACTTCCGCATGGCCTGGAACCGGGGCATCAACTTCGGCCTTTTCGCGGGCGACGCGGACTGGTCACGCTGGCTGCTCATCGCCATCGCCCTGTTGATCTCGGGCTGGGTCGTCTGGTGGATCAGGACGGAGGACGAGGGACGACTCGCCATGATATCGGGCGGGCTTCTCGTCGGCGGGGCCCTTGGCAACATGATCGATCGCATCCTCTACGGCGCCGTTGCGGACTTTCTCAACATGTCCTGCTGCGGTTTCGAGAACCCCTATTCCTTCAACGTGGCAGATATCTCGATCTTCGCCGGCGCGATCGGGCTCATCCTCTTCACGGGCCGCGACAAGCCCCGTGACGAGACCGGCAAACCGGGCTAGACACGGGGGGCGCGGATCGAGTGACGGGAGGCAGGATGCAGGCGAAACTTGGGGTCATCGCGATGGCGGCGGCGCTGGCGCTTTCGGCCTGCGCGGACCGCGACCCGCGGCTCTACACGCTCAGGTCGGACTCGGGCGGGCCCGACGAATTCGCCATCCTGCCGACGAAACCGCTCGAGATGCCGCAGGACATGGCGGCGCTCCCCCCGCCGACGCCGGGCGGTGCGAACCGCGCCGATCCCACGCCGGAGGCCGACGCCTACGCCGCGCTCGGCGGCAACGCCGAGGTCCTGACCCGGGGCGGCGACGGCGGTGTCGTCAGCTACGCCACGCGCTACGGCGTCGACGGCAACATCCGCGCCGATCTCGCCGCCGCCGATCTGGAGTACCGCCGCGAGAACGACGGCCGGCTTCTCGAGCGGCTGTTCAACGCAAGCGTCTATTTCAAGGCCTACCGGCCGTTCGAACTCGACCAGCACCGCGAACTCGAACGCTTCCGCGCCGCGGGCATCGGCACCCCCGCGGCGCCGCCCGATCCCGATCCGGGGTTCTGAGCCCAATCACGGGAACGTTGGGTGCGCTTGAAACGGGGGTGATTCCCCGTATTTCCTTGTGGAACGGGAACGGAGGATTTTTCTCGACATGACTCGCTATATCGCCGTGATCGCGCTGACCTTCATGGCGGCACTGCCCCTGCGCGCGGCCGAGGTCGCGACCTTCACGCTCGACAACGGCATGGATGTGGTCGTCCTCGAGGATCACCGGGCGCCGGTCGTGGTTCACATGGTCTGGTACCGTGTGGGCGCCGCCGACGAACCGCCCGGCAAGTCCGGTATTTCGCATTTCCTCGAGCACCTGATGTTCAAGGGCACCGAAACGCTGGGCCCGGGCGAGTTCTCCGACGTCGTCGCGGCGAACGGTGGGACCGACAACGCCTTCACCTCCTTCGACTATACCGCCTATTTCCAGCGGGTGGCGGCCGACAGGCTCGATCTCATGATGGAGATGGAGGCCGACCGGATGGTCAACCTGCGGCTCACCGAAGAGGATGTGCTGACCGAACGCGACGTGATTCTCGAGGAACGCAACCAGCGCACCGAGAATGAACCCGGCGCGCTCTTCGGAGAGATGCGGAACGCCGCGCAGTACAAGAACCATCCCTACGGCATCCCGATCATCGGCTGGCGCCACGAGATGGAACAACTGTCGCAGGACGACGCCGAGGCGTTCTACGCAGACCATTACGCGCCCAACAACGCGATCCTGATCGTCGCCGGCGACGTGGAGCCCGACGAGGTGCGCGCGCTGGCGGAACGGTACTACGGCGTGATCCCCGCGAACCCCGACATCGAACCGCGGATGCGTCCGCAGGAGCCGCCGCAGCTGGCCGAGCGCCGGATCACCTACGAGGATCCCCGCGTCGCGCAGCCCTATGTCGTGCGCACCTACCTCGCGCCCGAGCGCGATCCGGGCGATCAGCGCGAGGCGGCGGCGCTTCAGCTTCTGGCCGAGATCCTCGGCGGATCGGGTCAGACGTCTGTCCTGCCGCGCAAGCTTCAGTTCGAAACCCAGAGCGCGGTTTACGCCTCCGCGTTCTACAGCGGCACGTCGCTCGACGACACGACCTTCGGCGTCGTCATCGTCCCGTCACAGGGTGTCGAACTCGCCGCGGCCGAGGCGGCGCTCGATCAGGCGGTTGCCGAGTTCCTCGAGGAAGGCGTCGACGCTCAACAGCTCGAGCGGATCAAGACGCAGATTCGCGCGTCGCTCATCTATGAGCAGGACAACATCCAGTCGCTCGCCCGCACCTACGGCATGGCGCTCACCTCTGGTCTCACGGTAGAGGACGTGCAGGCCTGGCCCGACATCCTCAAATCGATCACCGAAGAGGAAATCCTCGCCGCCGCCCGGCGCGTCTTCGACCGGAAGACCGCCGTGACCGGCTGGCTCACCGGACCCGGGACCGAGGAGGTCATGCAATGATCCGTGCCGTTTTCGCCGCTTTCGTTGCGGTCGCCGCGGCCCTTCCCGCGAAGGCCGCCGTCGACATTCAGGAAGTCACGTCGCCCGGCGGCATCACCGCCTGGCTGGTCGAGGAACCGTCGATCCCCTTCGCCGCCATCGAGATCCGCTTCCAGGGTGGCGCGTCGCTCGACGTCCCCGACGAGCGCGGCGCCGTAAACCTGATGATGGCGCTTCTCGAAGAGGGCGCGGCCGACCTCGACGCGCAGGATTTCGCAGCCGCCCGCGAACGCCTTGCCGCGTCCTACGACTTCGACACCTACGACGACTCGGTGTCTGTGTCGGCCCGCTTTCTGACCGAAAATCGTGCCGAGGCGGTCGAGCTTCTGCGCAAGGCGCTGGTCGAGCCGCGGTTCGACCAGGACGCGGTCGAGCGGGTCCGCGCGCAGGTTCTCTCGGGCCTCCGCTCGGACGCGACCGACCCCAACACCATCGCCTCGCGCACCTTCGACGCGATGGCCTTCGGCGACCATCCTTACGGCTCCTCCCGTGACGGCACGATCGAGACAGTGACCGCCCTCACTCGCGATGACATCGTCGAGGCGCACGGCCGCGCGATCGCCCGCGACCGCATCTACGTGGGCGCCGTGGGCGACATCACGCCCGAGGACCTGGGCACGCTTCTCGACGACCTCCTTGGCGGCCTCCCGGCGGAGGGCGCGCCACTGCCGCCCGAGGCCGACTACCAGCTCGAGGGCGGCGTTACCGTCGTCCCCTTCGACACGCCGCAGTCCGTCGCGCTCTTCGGCCACGAAGGCATCCCCCGCGACGATCCCGACTTCTTCGCGGCCTACATCGCCAACGAGATCTTCGGGGGCTCTGGGCTCCAGTCGCGCCTGATGGAGGAGGTCCGAGAGAAGCGCGGCCTCACCTACGGCATCGGCACATATCTCGTGCCGATGGATCTCGCAGAGCTTGTCATGGGGCAGGTCGCCTCGGCCAACGACCGCATGAGCGCCACGATCGACGTCGTGACCGCCGAATGGCGCCGCATCGCCGAAGAGGGCGTGACGCAGGAGGAACTCGACGAGGCCAAGACCTACCTGACCGGGGCCTATCCGCTCCGTTTCGACGGCAACGGTCCGATCGCGCGCATCCTCGTCGGCATGCAGATGGACGGCCTCCCGATCGATTACATCGCGACCCGCAACGACAAGGTCATGGCGGTCACGCTTGGGGACATCGCCCGAGTGACCGAGAGGATCTACCGTCCCGAGGACCTGCACTTCGTCGTCGTGGGTCAGCCCGCGGGCGTCGAGGCCACGAACTGACGTAGCCCTGTCGAATCGCGAAGGGCCATGCTAGTTCTGGTGGCATGGCTCTCGCTAACCCCAAGATATCTGACATTCACCGGGCAATTCGGCCTCTCGACGAGGCCGCAATCAACCGTATCGCTGCCGGCGAGGTGGTCGAGCGCCCGGCTTCCGCCGTAAAGGAACTGGTGGAGAACGCGCTCGACGCCGGCGCCATCCGCATCGAGGTCGCCATTGCCGGCGGCGGCAGGACGCTGATCCGCGTGACCGACGACGGCGGCGGAATCGCGGCCCGGGATCTCGCCCTCGCGCTCGCCCGTCACGCCACGTCCAAGATCGACGGGTCGGATCTTCTCGACATCCACACCTTCGGCTTCCGGGGCGAGGCGCTGGCGTCTCTCGCCGCCGTGGGCCGCCTCACGATCACCTCCCGCCCGCCCGGCGCCGACGCGCACGCCATTTCCGCCGACGCTGGCCGCATCGGCCCTGTCCGCCCCGCCGCGCTTTCGAAGGGCACGGTCGTGGAGTTGCGCGACCTCTTCTATGCAACCCCCGCCCGGCTCAAGTTTCTCCGCACCGACCGGGCCGAGGCGCAGGCGCTCGCCGACACGGTGAAGCGCCTCGCCATCGCCGAGCCGCGCGTGGGGTTCGTCCTGACCGACATGACCGGCGGCGAGCCGCGCGAGGTTTTCCGCGCCGACGCGGAGGCGGGCGATGCACCCACCGCCCTCAGGGCCCGGCTGGCCCGCGTTCTGGGATCGGAGTTCGCCGAGAACGCCATCCTCATCGACACCTCCCGCGAGGGCCTCGCGCTCACCGGCTACGCGGCCCTGCCCACCTATTCGCGCGGTGCGGCCGTGGCCCAGCACCTCTGCGTCAACGGCCGTCCCGTACGCGACAAGCTGATGACCGGCGCGCTGCGCGCCGCTTACATGGATTTCCTGAGCCGCGACCGTCACCCGGCGGCGGCGCTCTTCATCGACTGCGACCCGCATCTCGTCGACGTCAACGT
>CAZPOK010000197.1:0-6324 GCA_964587905.1 uncultured Rhodobacterales bacterium
GGCACCGACGGCGAGTTCACCAAGGACGAGATCACCTTCCAGATCCGCAACATCATCGTGCAGGAGTTTTCGCGCGTGATCGCGCAGTCGGGGATCCCGGTGCTCGACATGGCGGCGAATACCTCCGATCTGGGCGCGCTGGTGGCGGAGAAGATCTCCGCCACGGTCGCGGCCTACGGTCTGTCGATCCCGGAATTCTACATCGAGAACATCAGCGTACCGCCCGCCGTCGAGGCGGCGCTCGACAAGCGCACGTCGATGGGGCTGGTGGGCGATCTCGGCAAGTACACCCAGTTCTCCGCGGCCGAGGCAATGACCCAGCCCGGTGGCGAGGCGGGCGGCGCGATGGCCGCGGGGGTCGGCGCGGGCATGGGCATGGCGATGGGGGCGCAGATGGCGCGGCAGGGTCCGTGGGGCGCGCAAGCCGCGTCCGGCGCCATGCCTCCGCCGCCGCCGGCGGAGCACGTGTGGCACATCGCCGAGGGCGGGAAGACGAAAGGCCCGTTCTCGAAGGCCGCGATGGGACGGATGGCGGCCGACGGCGCGCTCGCGCGCGACAGCTGGGTGTGGACAGCCGGACAAGACGGCTGGATGCGGGCCGAGGACGTGACCGAACTCGCGCAGCTCTTCACGGTCTTGCCGCCGCCGCCGCCGGGGGCGTGAGGCGGTTTTTCCGTTGCCCCCGACGCGGCGCCGTCACTCCAGCCGGGCGGGAAAGCCCTCGGCCCTGAGGTCGGTTCCGAGCGCATCCTCGAGCAGCTTGACGATCTGCGTCGACTGCGCCTCGCCCCCGTAGGCGGCCCGGCCGGTCTCGAAGATCTCGCGGACACGTCCCGCGAGGTCGAGCGGCACGCCGAACTCCTCTCCGAACCCCGCCGCGAACCCGAGGTCCTTCAACGCGAGGTCCATGGTGAACGCCACGTCGTAACTGCCGTTCAGGATCAGCTGGCCTTCCGTCTCGTGCACGAAGGAACTGCCCGAGGACGCCGCGATGGCGGCCCAGGCCTGACCGAGGTCGAGCCCGCCGCGCTTGGCCAGCATCAACGCCTCGCCGCACCCGACGAGATGGATGAAGGCGAGCATGTTGGTGATGACCTTGATCACCGACGCCTGCCCGAGCGCTCCGATGTGGAAGATCCGCCCGCCCATCGCCTCGAGCGCGGGACGGTGCGCCTCGAAGAGCTCGGCGTCGCCGCCCGCGAGCACGGTGATCTCACCGGTCCGGGCGAGGTGCACGCCCCCGGTCACCGGGCATTCCAGCGTGCGCACGCCGTACTCCGCCGCCACATCGGCCAGCCGCAGGATATCGTCGCGGCCGAGCGTCGACATCTCGATCCAAGTCGCGCCGGACCGCATTTCCGGCAGCACCTCGCGCAAGATCGCCTCGCTGATCGCCGGCGAGGGCAGGCAGGTGACGAGCGCGTCGGCCTCTCGGACGGCTTCGGTCGGCGTCGCGGCCCAGTCCGCCCCTGCCGAGACATGGCGGTCTGCGAGCGCCCGGTCGCGGTCGTGGACGCAGACCTCGAGGTCCGCGGCGAGAAGATTCGCGGCGAGGTGCCCGCCGAGGTTTCCCAGCCCGATGAAGGCGTATTTCATGCGACCTCAGATCTTGACCGGTTCCATGACGTCGGGCGTCTTCACGTCGACGCCCGGCAGTCCGCGCACGAGCGCGTCGGCCGACTGCTCGAGAAGCGGAAACGTCTTGTAATGACAGGGAATGACGGTCCTGAAGTTGAAGTAGGTCTTCGCCGCCCAGGCCGCGCGCTCCATGTCCATCGTGAAATGCCCGCCCGCGCAGAGGATGCCGATGTCGGGATTGTGCAACTCTCCCATCCACGCCATGTCGGCCATGATGTCGGTATCGCCCGTGACGTAGATCGTGTGATCCTCGCCGGCGATCATGAAGCCCGCTTCCTTGCCGGCGTAGCGCGGGCCGTCCGGCGTGCCGATCGACGAGGAATGGACGGCGTTGACCATCGTCACCTTCACCTCGCCGAGCGACACCGTCCCGCCCTTGTTGAAACCGATGACCTCGATGCCCTCGGTCTCTCCCCACCAGCTCACCAGATCGAAGATCCCGACCACGGGTATGCCAAGCTCCTTTGCGAGCGGCACGGCTTCTGCCGCGTGATCGCCGTGCCCGTGGGTGACGAGGATGTGCGTCGCGCCCCGGATCGCCTCGTCGCGTCGTTCCTCGGGAAACACTGGGTTTCCGTTGGTCCAGGGGTCGATCAGGAGAACCTGATCGGCTATCTCGATGCGGAAGCTCGCATGTCCGAGCCAGGTGATTTTCATGAGGTCCTCCCTGGTTGCGGGTCCGACATAAACTCCGGACGAGGATGAGTCACGTGGAATGGACACGCTACATCGACGCGTATTGCGAACGGACCGATCCATCCTACTGGTCGGAGCCCGTCAACGCCGCCACCAACGCCGCCTTCCTGATCGCCGCCTTCGTCATGTGGCGGCGCACGAAGGGCCTCGATCTGCTTTTCGCGCCCGGCCTGATCGCGGTTCTGGCGCTGATCGGGATCGGCTCCTACCTGTTCCACACCTATGCGCAGGTCTGGTCTGCGCTCGCCGATACGACGCCGATTCTCCTGTTCATCCTGCTCTACGTGTTCGTCGCGACGCGCCGGTTCCTCGACATGCCGACCTGGATCGCGTTGGGCGTCACCGTGCTGTTTGTGCCCTACGGGGCTGCCGTGGGGGCGCTCTTCGCGACGATGCCGTTCTTCGAGGTCTCGTCCTTCTACTGGCCGGTTCCGGTCCTGATCCTCGTCTACGCCGCGCTCCTCGTCTTCCGGAAACCGGTGACGGCGCGGGGCCTCGCGATCGGGGCCGTCGTGCTGATTGTCAGTCTCGTCTTCCGTTCGATCGACGAGACAGTCTGCGAGACCGTTCCGCTGGGCACGCACTTCATGTGGCACATCCTGAACGCGATCATGCTGGGCTGGATGATCGAGGTCTACCGCCGCCACGAGCTGGGCGCCGATCAGGGCGGACTTGCGGCGCGTCGGGCAGGGGTTTAAACGCGCTCCCTGACCGGTAAGGAGAGCGCCCATGTCGATCGACATCGAGACCGCGCGCCGCGTGGCCAAGCTCGCGCGCATCAGGGTCGAGGAGGATGACCTTCCCGCGCTCGCGGGCGAGTTCAACACGATCCTCGGCTTCATCGAGCAGCTGAACGAGGTGGATGTCGAGGGCGTCGAGCCGATGACCTCGGTCACGCCCATGCGGCTGAAGCGCCGCGAGGACGTCGTGACGGACGGCAACATGCAGGACAGGATCCTGTCGAACGCCCCAGACGCGCGGGAAGGGTTCTTCGCGGTGCCGAAGGTGGTCGAATGAGCGAGCTTTCGAAGCTGACGATCGCCGAGGCGCGGGACCGTCTGCGAAACGGTGACGTGACCGCGGTCGACCTCACCGAGGCCTGCCTGTCGGAGATCGACGGCGCGGGCGCGCTCAACGCCTTCGCCCACAAGACGCCCGAGATCGCGCTGGAGCGCGCGAGGACCGCCGACGACCGGATCGCGGCGGGCGACGCGCCCGCGATGTGCGGCATTCCCGTGGGTATCAAGGACCTCTTCTGTACCGAGGGCGTGGCCAGCCAGGCGGCGTCCCACATCCTGAACGGCTTCCGGCCCGAGTACGAATCGACCGTGACCCGGCAACTGGCCGGCGCGGGCGCGGTGATGCTCGGCAAGCTCAACATGGACGAGTTCGCCATGGGCTCGTCGAACGAGACCTCGACCTATGGCGACGTGGTGAACCCCTGGAAGGTGGACGGCCGGAACCTGACGCCCGGCGGCTCCTCGGGCGGGTCGGCCTCGGCCGTGGCCGCCGACCTCTGCCTCGCCGCGACAGGCACCGACACCGGCGGCTCGATCCGCCAGCCTGCGGCCTTCGTGGGTATCACCGGGCTCAAGCCCACCTACGGGCGCTGCTCGCGCTGGGGCATCATCGCTTTCGCCTCATCGCTGGATCAGGCCGGGCCGATGACGAAATCCGTGCGTGACGCGGCGATCATGCTGCAGGCGATGGCGGGGCACGACCCGAAGGATTCGACCTCGGCCGACCTCCCCGTGCCCGACTTCGAGGCGATGCTGACCGGCGACATCAGGGGCAAGACGATCGGGATCCCCAGGGAATACCGGATGGACGGGATGCCCGACGAGATCGAAGTGCTCTGGGCGAAGGGCGCCGACATGCTGCGCGACGCCGGCGCGAAGGTCGTCGACATCTCGCTGCCGCACACGAAATACGCGCTGCCCGCCTACTACGTCATCGCCCCCGCCGAAGCGTCATCGAACCTCGCCCGCTACGACGGCGTCCGCTACGGCCACCGCGCGAAGCTCAGCCAGGGCGACGGCGTGACGGAGATGTACGAGAAGACCCGCGCCGAGGGCTTCGGGGCCGAGGTAAAGCGGCGGATCATGGTCGGCACCTACGTGCTGTCGGCCGGTTTCTACGACGCCTACTACAACCGGGCCCGCAAGGTGCGCGCGCTCATCAAGCGCGATTTCGACGCGGCGTTCGATCAGGGCGTCGACGCGATCCTCACGCCCGCGACCCCGTCCGCCGCCTTCGGGCTCGGCGAGATGGCCGAGGCCGATCCGGTGGAGATGTATCTCAACGACGTGTTCACGGTCACCGTCAACCTGGCTGGTCTTCCCGGCATCGCCGTTCCTGCCGGCATGGACAGGCAGGGCCTGCCGCTCGGGCTTCAACTCATCGGGCGGCCCTGGGAGGAGGGCGATCTTCTCAACACGGCCCTCGCGCTCGAGACCGCGGCTGGCTTTGTGGCGAAGCCCGACAAATGGTGGTAGCATTTCGAACCGCAACGAAGACGAGCAGGCATGTCATGACGCGGCTGGTAGTTTCAATTGCAGCACTCGCACTCGCGGCCTGTGCGCCGCAGGTGCCTGATTCCGCTGCCGGAGTGGGGTTCGGCGACTATCAGGGTTACGCCTCATCCCGGATCGAGCGTGACAGCGTCCTGACGGGGCAGGTGCCGCTCATCCCGGGCGACCGGGTCATCGCGCAGGAGACGATCGGGAACACCGACGGCCGCATCGCCGGGGCGCCGGCCGCCGGCGAGCCTTTGAGCGCGCTGGCAAACAATCCGGGGATTTCCGACGAGCAGAGCTTCGAGGCGGTAAGCGCGCGGGAGAGTATCGAGAGCGACGCCGAACGCCTTGCGCGGCTGCGCCAGGAATACGAGGTCATCGCACCCGAGCCGCTGCCGTCGCGTCCGGGCGGCGCGGGGCCGAACATCGTGGCCTTCGCGCTCAATACGACGAACACGGTCGGACAGCCGGTCTACCGTCGGTCGGGCTTCAACGCCGAAAACCGCTTCCAGCGTGCCTGCGCGCGATATGCGACCGCCGACGAGGCGCAGCGCGAGTTCCTGTCGCGCGGTGGCCCCGAGACCGACCGCATGGGCGTCGACCCCGACGGGGACGGCTTCGCCTGCTTCTGGGACCCGCGGCCGTTCCGCGCGGCGCGGGGCGGCTGACCCGCTTGCAGATCGCCGATCACCCGTCGCCGAACTGCGGAGAGCGCCGGGGCGGTCGCCGGCCCTCGCTCGTCGTGCTCCACTACACCGCGATGCCGTCCGCGCGGGCGTCGCTGGACCGTCTCTGCGATCCTGAGGCCGAAGTGTCCGCCCATTACCTGATCGACGAGAGCGGCTCAGTGCTTCGGCTCGTCGACGAGAGCTTGCGCGCCTGGCACGCGGGAGCCGGGGACTGGGGCGGGACGGGCGACGTCAACTCCCGCTCCATCGGGATCGAGCTTCAGAACGATGGCACCTCGCCGTTCCCCGAGACGCAGATGGCGGCGCTCGAATGGGTGCTCGGCGGGATACTCGAGCGCTGGGACATACCGCCCGAAGGCGTCATCGCGCATTCCGACATGGCGCCCGACCGAAAGACCGATCCGGGGCCGCGCTTCGACTGGCGGCGGCTGGCCCGGACGGGGGTCTCGGTCTGGCCGGAGGCCGCCGATCCCGGCGACTTCCGCGCCGATGCGCGCGCCTTCGGCTATGCCGACGCGCCCGTGGAGGTCATCGCGGCGGCGTTCCGCCTCCGCTTCCGGCCTTGGGCCAAGGGTCCGGTGGACGATATCGACCGTGCGCTGATGGCGGGCCTTGTGGCGCGATGGAGCGTTGACCGGGTGCAGCGGACCGCCTAGATCGTTGGTGCGCGGATGGCCGGATGGCCGCGGCCTTCGGGCCGAGGAAAGTCCGGACTCCATGAAGCGACGGTGCCGGGTAACGCCCGGGCGGGGAAACCCGACGGAAAGCGCCACAGAAAACAGACC
>CAZPOK010000198.1:0-6321 GCA_964587905.1 uncultured Rhodobacterales bacterium
CGCCGTTCCAGTAGAGAAGATCGAAGGCCGGCGGCGCCTCGCCCATCATGTAGCTTCGGATCGCGGGACCGTAGATCAGATCGTTGGAGCGCAGGAAGCTGAAGGTGCGGCTCATGAAGAAGGACGACAGGATGCCGTTCTCTTCGACCTCCCGCTCGATCCCGTCCACGAAGTCGTCGGACAGGAACACCCCGACCTCGCCCTGATCCGAGAAATCCGTGAGCGTGGTGAAGAGCGTCGCCGACTTCACCGACTTGTCCTTGCGCTTCTGCATCAGGGCAAGCGTGAGAGACAGCGTGGTTCCCGCGATGCAGTAGCCGATCGCGTTCACCTGATCCTCGCCGGTGATCTTCTTCACCTCGTCGATCGCCGTGAGGAAGCCTTCCTCGACGTAGTCGTCCATTCCGACGTCCCGATAGGTCGGGTCCGGGTCCTTCCAGCTCACCACGAAGAGCGTGTAGCCCTGATCGACGATCCAGCGGATCAGCGAGTTCTGCGGCTTCAGGTCGAGAATGTAGAACTTGTTGATCCAGGGCGGGAAGATGACGAGCGGCGTCCTGTGCACCGTCTCGGTGCGCGGCGCGTATTGAATGAGCTCGAAAAGCCGGTTGCGGTAGACGACGCTTCCTTCGGTCGTGGCGAGGTTCTCGCCGATCCTGAACGCTTCCTTGTCGGCGAGCGTCACCAGCACATCGCCGTCGTTCGCCTCGATGTCACGCACCAGGTTCTCGAGCCCGCGCACGAGGCTCTCCCCCTCGGTCTCCACCGCGCGGGCGAGCGCCTCGGGATTGGTGCCGAGGAAGTTCGCCGGGCTGAACATGTCCATGATCTGCCGGCTGAAGTACTCGATCCGCTTCTTCTCCTTGTCGTCCAGCCCTTCGATGTCCGCCACCGCCTGGTTCACGGCCTCGGCCGAGAAGAGATACTGCTGCTTGATGTAGTTGAAGTAGGGATGCGTCTCCCAGAGCGGGCTCGCGAAGCGCCGGTCCTTCGGCGTATGGTCCTCGGGCGGCTCGAGATTGCCGTGGGTCAGCCTGTGCTGGGCCTCGACGTAGTGCTTCAGCGACTTGCCCCAGTAGCCGATCTGGTGCTCGAGGATCTTCGAAGGGTTCGCCATCATCTCCGCGATGTAGGCGGAGGCCGCTTTCATGTAGAGATCCTGCCCCGGACCCTGGAGCGTGGACCGCACGGGTTTTCTGTGCGCAATCGCCTGAACCAGACGCGCGGACAATTCCTCGACGCGCGCCAGATTGGCGTTCAGCCGGGACAGCTCAGCCGATGCGTCAGTTTCGTCAGTTGTCATATCAGGCTTTCCGAATTACTTTGCAGTTGCAGCATTTCGCGGTCCGTCCAGTTTATCGTCGCGGGAACCGAGGGGCAAAGCGACGATTTGAACCGATGGCACGCTCGGGAAGGAGTCCTCATGCGCTACATGGCCACCTACGATCTATACGAGTCGATGCGCAATACCAACCAGTGGCTCGGCGCCACGGCGAAGGCGATGGCCTCGTATCCGGTCACCGGGCTGTTTCCGCATCCGATGTTCCAGGTGATGGCGGCCTGGGGCGAAGTCACTGAACGGTCCTTCGAGCGCATGGTCGCCAAGCCCGACTGGAACGTCTCCATCGTCGTCGGCGAGGACGGCCGCGACCATCCCGTCACAGTCGAAACGGTTGTCGAGCGCCCGTTCGGCGACCTGATCCGCTTCCGCGTCGCGGGCCGACCGGAAAAGGACCGCCGGGTGATGCTCGTCGCGCCGATGTCGGGGCACTACGCCACGCTCCTGCGCTCGACCGTGAAAAGCCTGCTCGTCGACTGCGAGGTCTGGATCACCGACTGGCACAACGCCCGCGAGATCCCGGTCTCCAAGGGCAAGTTCGACATCGAGGACTACACCCTCTACCTGATGGATTTCATGCGGCACCTCGGCCCGGACACCAACGTCGTCGCGGTCTGCCAGCCGGTGCCGCTCGCGCTCGCCGCGACGGCCTATCTCGCGGAACTCGAGCCGGAAGCGCAGCCGCGCACCCTCACACTGATCGGCGGACCGGTCGATCCCGACGCGAACCCCACCGAGGTGACCGATTTCGGCCGCCGCGTCACGATGGGCCAGCTCGAACACCTCGCGCTCCAGCGCGTGGGCTTCAAGTATCCCGGCGTCGGCCGCATGGTGTATCCCGGCCTCGCGCAGCTCTCCTCGTTCATGTCGATGAACGCCGAACGTCACGGGCAGGCGTTCTTCAACCAGATCCTCCGCGCCGCCAAGGGCGAGGCGCAGGAGCATGACAAGCACAACAAGTTCTATGACGAGTATCTCGCGGTCATGGACATGACGGCGGAATTCTATCTCTCCACGGTCGAGCGCGTCTTCAAGGAGCGCGAGATCGCGCGGAACGAATTCGTCGTCGCGGGCCACACCGTCGACTTCTCGAAGGTGACGAGCGTCGCTGTGAAGGTCGTCGAGGGCGAGAAGGACGACATCTCGGCCCCCGGCCAGTGTCTCGCCGCGCTCGACCTCCTCACCGGCCTGCCGGCCTCGAAGAAGGCCAGCCATGTCGAGCCCGGCGCCGGCCACTACGGCATCTTCGCCGGAAAAAGCTGGCGCAACAACATCCGGCCCCTCGTGCTCGACTTCATCGACGCGAATGCCGGGACGCCGCACGTCAAGCCAGCGCGCGCCGCAGAATGAGCGGCGCCTGACGGTCGAGCCAGTCGCTCAGCAGACGCGTCGTCTCCTGGGGCGCCTCGAGCGTCGGGAGATGTCCCGCCTCCTCCAGGATCTCGAGACGCGCCCCATGCGAGAGGGTTTCCATGAACTCCTGCCGCCGCACGGGACAGAGCGTATCGTGCCGGCCGCCGAGGATCAGCGTCGGAATGCGAAGCGCGCGGAGCGTGCGTTGCTGGTCGGCGCGCTTCTGGAGCGCACGCATCTGCCGGATGAAGACTTCGGGGCCGAGGCCCATCGCCATGCCGACGATCTCGTGCATCAGCTCCGGCCGTGCCGGGCCCGGCGCCAGCGCCTCCGGTGGCAGCGCCTGACGCATCGCCTCCCCGAGACGCCCGGCCCGCGCGGCGACGATGAGTTCCTCGCGCCAGCTCGAGATCTTCGGGGTATCGGACAGGCAGTCCGTCGCGAGGAGCGCGATCCGGCTGATCCGCTCCGGCGCGCGCCGCTGCACCTCCATCGCGACGATCGCACCGAGCGAATGGCCCGCAAGCGCGAACCGGCCGGGCGCGTCCGCGAGAACCGCGTCGGCCATCGCCTCGACCGTCGCCTCGGCGGTGATCCGCGCGACATGCACCGCGCGTTGTCTGGAAATCGCAATGATCTGGGGCGCGAAGACGCGTGCGTCTGACGCCAGCCCCGGCACGAGCACGATCGGCTCTGCCCCCTGCTCCATCGGCCTGCCCTCTGCCGTTTCGCGGGAAGATACCCCGAACCGGGCGATTTCGGAAGCGAATCCGGAGGCTTGGCGGAGTTTCGCCCGACCTGTGGCGGGACGGTCGGAGCGAGGGGGCCGTCTGCCCCCTCGCGCTCCCCCGAGGATATTTCCCGACAGATGGAGGCAGTCTGCGGCTCAGCCCCCGATGCGGGCGAGAACCTCTTCCACGCTTCGCTCGATCAGCGAAAGACACTCCGGGGTCGAGAAGCGGTGGTCCGCGCCCTTGACCAAGGTGAGCCGGATATCCTCGCCCGTGGCGTGATCGAGAAGGCGGAGCGCGACAGAGAGCTCGACGTCGGTGTCGGCCGTGCCCTGCAGGAGCCGCACCGGGACCGGGAGCGGCAGAGCTTCGCGGAGGACGAGCGTCCGGCGCCCCTCCTCGATCAGGCGGCGGGTGATGACGTAAGGCTCGGGCGAATAGTCCGACGGCTGCTCGACGCGCCCGGTCTCGGTGAGTTGACGGCGTTCCTCTTCGGTGAACCCCGCCCACATGCTGTCTTCGGTGAAGTCCGGGGCGGCGGCGACGCCCACGAGCCCCGCGAGCTTATCCGGCATCGCCTTCGCGACGAGAAGCGCGATCCAGCCGCCCATCGACGAGCCGACAAGCACCTGCGGTCCCTCGGTCAGCGCCTCGATCGCCGCCATCGCGTCCTCGGCCCAATCTCCGATGGAGCCGTCGAGGAAGTCCTCCGAGGACCGGCCGTGGCCCGAGTAGTCGAACCGGAGAAAGGCACGGCCTTTGCGCCTCGCCCAGTCTTCGAGGTGGAGCGCCTTCGTGCCCTCCATGTCAGAGCGGAAGCCGCCGAGGAAGACGACCCCGGGTCCGGCACCTTCCGTCCGGTGGTAGGCGATGCGGCGGCCGTGCGGCGATGTGTCGATGTAGTCGGGCATCGTGTCTCCTTTCGCGCGGCAGCCTAGCGGCACGCCCGCCGGACCGGAAGCCGCCCGGTTTCCATGGCCTCTTCATACGAGGTCTTCTCGCCCGCTTGCGCCTTGACTCCGGACCGCCAAGACGTCACTTGGTCCGCATCACATACCCGCAACCGGGCGTTCCGTAGGCGCCGAACCGACGAGGAGACCAGGCCGATGAGCCTCGATCAGTCCCAGATTTCCCTCACCTTTCCAGATGGCTCCAGGCGCGTGTTCCACGCCGGGGTAACCCCGGGCGAGATCGCCGGGGGCATCTCCAAGTCTCTGGCGAAGAAGGCGATTTCCGCCCAGGTGAACGGTGCGCACTGGGATCTCCAGTGGCCCATCGAAGAGGATGCCGAGATCGCCATCAACACGATGGAGGACGACGGCCCGGCCCTGGAGCTCATCCGCCACGACCTCGCTCACATCATGGCCCGTGCGGTTCAGGAGCTCTGGCCCGAGGTGAAGGTGACCATCGGTCCGGTGATCGAGAAGGGCTGGTACTACGACTTCGACCGCGACGAGCCCTTCACGCCGGAAGACCTCGGCCTCGTCGAGAAGAAGATGAGGGAGATCATCAACCGGCGCGACCCGGTGACGACCGAGGTCTGGGACCGCGAGCGGGCGATCCGGTACTACGAGGCGAACCACGAGCCCTACAAGGTCGAGCTGATCGAGGCGATCCCCGAGGGCCAGCCGATCCGGATGTACTGGCACGGCCACTGGCAGGACCTCTGCCGCGGCCCGCATCTTGCCCACACCGGACAGGTTCCCGCCGATGCCTTCAAGCTGATGAGCGTCGCCGGCGCCTACTGGCGCGGCGACAGCGACCGCGCGATGCTCCAGCGGATCTATGGCGTCGGCTTCCGCAACCGCGACGACCTCAAGACCCACCTCACCATGCTCGAGGAGGCCGCCAAGCGCGACCACCGCAAGCTCGGCCGCGAGATGGAGCTTTTCCACTTTCAGGAAGAGGCACCGGGCATGGTGTTCTGGCACCCCAACGGCTGGACCGTGTACCGCGTGCTCGAAGACTACATGCGGCGGCGGCTGACGGCGGCGGGATACAGGGAGATCAAGACGCCGCAGGTCGTGGACCGCAAGCTCTGGGAAGCCTCGGGGCACTGGGACAAGTACCGCGAGAACATGTTCATCACGGAGATCGACGAGGAGCACGCCAACGAGAAGCGCGTGAATGCCTTGAAGCCGATGAACTGCCCCTGCCACGTGCAGGTGTTCAATCAGGGCCTCAAGTCCTACCGCGACCTGCCGCTGCGGCTGGCCGAGTTCGGCTCCTGCCACCGCTACGAGCCGCACGGGGCGCTGCACGGCCTCATGCGGGTGCGCGGCTTCACGCAGGACGACGCCCACATCTTCTGCACCGAGGATCAGATCGCTGAGGAATGCGCGAAGTTCATCGGATTGCTCTCGTCGATCTACCGCGACACCGGCTTCACGAAGTTCGACATCAAGCTCTCGACCCGGCCCGACGTGCGCGTGGGCTCCGACGAGATCTGGGACAAGGCCGAGGCGGCACTCGAGAAGGCCATCCTGACGGTCCGGAACGACTACGAGATCGACCCGGGCGAAGGCGCGTTCTACGGACCAAAGCTCGACTTCAAGCTGACCGACGCCATCGGACGCGAATGGCAGTGCGGCACGTTCCAGGTGGACTTCAACCTGCCCGAGCGGCTTGACGCGACCTACATCGGCCCCGACGGGGAAAAGCATCGTCCGGTGATGCTCCACCGCGCGATCCTGGGTAGCTTCGAGCGCTTCATCGGCATCCTTGTCGAAAACTACGCGGGCCGGCTGCCGTTCTGGCTCTCCCCCCGGCAGGTGGTGGTCGCGTCCATCGTCTCCGACGCGGACGGCTTCGTGCACGAGGTGGTCGAGACGCTTCGCGCCGCGGGGCTCCGGGCCGAGGCGGACGTGCGCAACGAGAAGATCAACTACAAGGTCCGCG
>CAZPOK010000199.1:0-6308 GCA_964587905.1 uncultured Rhodobacterales bacterium
CCGTTCTGGCCCGACGCACAGCCGTGGGACACCTGGATCCTCGCCGCCGTGGCGCTGGTCGTCGTGTGGTGGAACCGTGAGACGATGTTCACGCGGGCGGGCGCGGTGACGGAGGTCGTTCCGTCCTCCGCTCGGATGCAGGCAAGCCCGGTGCGATGAGGGGCGCACGGATAAGGGCGATTGCCGCGGACCTCCTCGCAGCCGCGCCGGTTTCGGCGGATGCGGCGGCCCCGCTCTCCGGCCGGCTGGCGATCACGCTGGAAGAGGTCCGCGAGCGCCATGAGCTGCCCGGCATCGCCGCGGCCATCGCGCTGCCGGACGGAACGGTCGTCACCGCCGCGGACGGCCTCGCCGATGTCGAGGCGGGACGGCCGACGACCCGCACGCTGGACGCCGGCGTGGTGGATGACAACTCGGATCACGTCCGGGCGCTGGAGGCCGCGCTCGCCACGCTCGCGGTCGGAGCCGTCGGATGACCCCGCGGCGTGCCGTGCTCACAGGTCTCGGCGGCCTCGCGCTGGCGGGCGGCGCCTGGGGCGCCGGTGCGTATCGCGCGGCGATGGCGGGGGCGGACGCGCGGCTTGCCCGGCGCAGCAGCGTCCTTGAGACGAGCGCTGGCGCGCTGGACCATGCCGTCGCGGGGCACGGGCCGCCGCTGATGATGATCCACGGCACCGGGGGCGGCTTCGATCAGGGGTTGCTGTTCGCTCACGGGCTGCGCGAGAGCGGCTTTCAGATCGTCGCGCCGTCGCGGTTCGGTTATCTGGACAGCGCCTTTCCGGACGATGCCTCCCCCGCGCACCAGGCCGATGTCCTGATGGAGCTTCTCGACCACCTCGGGATCGACCGCCTGCCCGTCGTCGGCGGATCGGCGGGCGCGCTGACCGCGGCCGAGGTCGCCCTGCGGCATCCGGACCGGTGCTCGCACCTCGTCCTGCTGGTCCCGGCGGCGAACCTCACCGGTCGCGATCCGGTGGAGTTCACCGCGCTGCAAAGCGCGGCTGTGGATCTGGTGCTCGGCTCCGATTTCACGTTCTGGGCGCTGTCCTCGATGGCGTCCGGGCTGATGATCCGGACGCTTCTGGCGACCGATCCGGCCCTGCTCTCTCAGGTGGCGGCGGCGGAGCGGCGCCGCGCGGAGCTGATCCTCGAGGGGCTCATGCCCATCGGCCGCAAGACCGACGGCCTGCGGACCGACGCGTTCTGGGCCGGTACGCCATCGCCCACCGCTTACGAGGAGATCGCGGTTCCGACACTGATCCTGTCCTGCGAAGACGACCTTTTCGGCACCGCCGCCACCGCCCGGCTGCTGGCCGAACGCATCCCGCAAGCCCGGTCGACGATCTGGCCCGAGGGCGGGCACATCTGGCTCGGCCACGATCGGGACGTGTCGCGGGAGATCACGACCTTCCTGCGCCCGGATGCCGGGTGACCGAGAGGAGAAACGACCGAAGACACGGCCAACCCCGAAAGGAGACCCGACAATGGCATGGAGAAAGATCGTGCTGACCGAGTTCGGCGACCCGGAGCGCCTGGAATTGCGGACCCAGGATGCCTTGCCGGACCCCACGGGAGCGGAGGTGCGCATCCGGGTTCTGGTGACGAGCGCCGCCTTCACCGACGTGATGATCCGCAAGGGCAAGTATCCGGACGTGAAGGAGACGCCACCCTTCACCCCCGGCTACGATCTGGTGGGCGTGGTCGACGCGACGGGCCCCGAGGCGACGCGCTTCGGCCCCGGCGACCGGGTCGCGGAGCTGACGACCATCGGCGCCTATGCCGAATACGTCTGCCTGCCCGAGGACCGGCTGACCCCGGTGCCGGAGGACGTGTCCGACGTGGACGCGCTCGGCATGATCCTGTCGGCGGTCACGCCCTACCAGATGCTCCACCGCGTGGCGAAGGCGCAGGCGGGCCAGAGTCTTCTGATCCACGGCGCGGGCGGCGCGGTGGGCACGTCGATGCTGCAACTGGCGCGGGATGCCGGCATGGAGGCCTACGGCACCGACATCGCGGCAAAGCACGATCTGATCCGCAGCCTCGGCGCCACGCCCGTCGACCCGGATGCCGGCGAGGCGGCGTTGCAGGAGGCGGTGGGCGACGGCGTGGATGTCGCCTTCGATCCGCTCGGCGGGGAAAGCCTGTCGCGCTCGCTCCATGCGCTGAAGCCCGGCGGCATGCTCGTGGCCTTCGGCTTCCAGAACGCGGTGCTGGGGCGCGGCGGCTCGATTCCGATGGATTTCGTGAAGCTGAAACTCTGGGACTGGCTGCCCAACGGGCACGCCACCGCCTTCTACTCGATCGGCGCGATGCGGCGGTCGCATCCCGAATGGTTCCGGGAGGATCTCGCCACATTGTTCGATATGCTGTCGGAGGGGCGCATCGCGCCGGTGGTGGCCGAGACCCTGCCGCTTGAGGAGGTGCGGCGCGCCCACGAACGCGTCGAGGCCGGCGAGGTCGCCGGGAAACTGGTGATGCGGGTAAGCGAGCCGTGACAGGGGCCGTTCCGGCCCCCTCGCGGCGGCGTTCTGTCGTGCTGCGGCTGGCGAGACCGTCCCGGAAACCGCGCTCCTGAGCGATGTCACGCGCGCGCGTCATGTAAATGCGAACGAACGCGATCCGCTCTGGCGCACATTTCGCGGTCGCTTGGAAAACCGTCCCGCGACCGGGTTGAAGAATCCACCTGGTCTGGTTAGGACCCTGCCCGACGGATCGCGGCGCTCCCCGGCCAGGCACTCAGATGCCGTGGAACCAACTGCGCCGCTCCGCGTCAAAACAAGGCGCCTTCCCGCGTGACGGGGGCGGCCTTCCAGTCGAACCGCTTCCGCCACCGGCGCGAAGCCTCGTTCGGGGAACAGACTCCGCGTCGGGTCTCGGGTCAGCGTGCGACGTCCGCGCGCCGCAACCCGTCAGAACGTTCTCCGGTCGATCAGGAGAGGAACCGATTTGGATACCAGTGTAGCGCTTTCCGTCAACAACCTTTTCAAGGTCTTCGGAGCGGAACCGCAGAAAGCGATGGAGCTGTACCGCGACGGGCTCGACAAGGACACGGTGTTCGGGCGTACGGGCATGACGATCGGCGTCTGCGACGCCACGTTCGACGTCAACGAAGGTGAGATCTTCGTCGTAATGGGATTGTCGGGCTCGGGGAAGTCCACGCTCGTGCGCATGTTGAACCGCCTAATTGAACCGTCCGCCGGTGAGATCGTTGTGAAGGGTGACGACATCGCGAAGATGAGCGAGACGGAATTGAACACGTTCCGCCGCGAACATATTTCCATGGTTTTTCAATCGTTTGCCTTGATGCCGCATATGACCGTCCTGCAAAACACTGCATTCGGCCTGGAGCTTTCGGGCGTGCCCGTCGCCCAGCGGGAGGAACGGGCGCGCATAGCCCTCGATCAGGTCGGGCTCTCTCCCAACGAGCAGAGCTATCCGAACGAGTTGTCCGGCGGCATGCAGCAGCGGGTGGGTCTGGCCAGAGCGCTCGCGAACGATCCCACGATACTGCTCATGGACGAGGCGTTCTCGGCACTCGATCCTCTCATTCGCACCGAGATGCAGGACGAACTTCTGGCGCTCCAGGAGAAGGAAAAGAGGACGATCGTCTTCATCTCGCACGATCTCGACGAAGCGATGCGGATCGGCGACCGCATCGCGATCATGGAGGGCGGTCTCGTCGTGCAGGTCGGGAAGCCTGACGAAATCCTGAAAAATCCCGCCAACGAGTACGTCCGCTCGTTCTTCAGGGGGGTCGACGTCAGCAGCGTCATCAGCGTCGCCGATATCGCCAGTCGGCACCAGGTCACGATCGTGGAACGGGAAGGCAACGTCAGGTCGGCCCGCGAAAGGATCGCTGCAGCCGACCGGGACTATGGCTATGTCATCGACGCCGGCCGCAAGTATCACGGCGTCGTTTCGGCCTCGAGCCTCGAGCACGAGATGAAGGCCGCAGATCCGCAACTCTCCCATGCCTTCCTGCCCGGCGTCACGACGCTGTCTTCGGACAGGCATGTCGGCGACGTCATCGGCGAGGTGGCGGCGGCTCCGTGCCCGCTTCCGGTCGTCGACGCGGGAGGCCGCTACATTGGCGTGGTGTCGCGAGCTATCCTTCTCGGCGCCCTCTCCAAGGAGACACAGAATGGTTGATGAAACGGCGCACGGCGCCTTCCAGATCGCCCAGGCCGACAATCCGTGGCTGAGCGAGGATACCATCGCGCCGCCACCGGGAGAGCCGGTCGCGGACGGTGAAGGCGTGGCACTGCCGACCCAGAACGAGGCCGGCGGCGTCACCGAGGGCGTTCCGCCAGCGACGTCCGAGGATGTCGCGCCCGACCCGTGGGGCGGAGGCCCCACCAGTGTTCCCGATACGGGAACCCCGGACTGGATCGCGGGCGTCGGACCCGGGGAGGATCCGACCTTCGACATCCTGAACCCGTTCGAATACGCGCTGATCCCGCTCGAGGCGTGGGTCGAGACGGCGCTCGACTTCGTCGTGGACAACTTTCGTCCCGTCTTCCAGGCCATCCGCTGGCCGGTGGACGGTGTCCTGACGACCATCGAGGTCGCGCTCCTGAGTGTACCGGCGCTCGTCATGGTGGTTCTGATCGGGCTCCTCGCCTGGCAGGCCGCGGGACCGCGGCTCGGCATCGGTTCGGTCATCTCGGTCGTCTTGGTCGGCCTGATCGGGGCCTGGGACGAGGCGATGGTCACGCTGGCGCTGGTCTTCACGTCGGTGTTCTTCTGCATCCTGATCGGCTTGCCGACGGGGATCTGGCTTGCCCGAAACGACCGGGCCGCAACAGCCACCCGCCCAATTCTCGACGCCATGCAGACGACGCCGGCTTTCGTGTATCTGGTGCCGATCGTCATGCTCTTCGGAATCGGCAACGTGCCCGGCGTGGTCGTCACCATCATCTTCGCGCTGCCGCCTCTCATCCGCCTGACCAACCTTGGCATCCGGCAGGTTCCCACCGACCTCATCGAGGCGGCGAGAAGCTTCGGGGCGTCCAGGGGGCAGCTTCTGCGCAAGGTCCAGCTTCCGGTCGCGATGCCGACGATAATGGCGGGCGTCAATCAAACCCTGATGCTCGCGCTGTCCATGGTGGTGATCGCGTCGATGATCGCCGTCGGCGGGCTCGGACAGATGGTCCTGCGCGGCATCGGCCGTCTCGACATGGGGCTCGCGACAGTGGGAGGCCTCGGGATCGTCGTCCTGGCCATCATCATCGACCGGATGACGCAGTCGATGGGCGTTTCGAGACGCGAGCGCGGCAATGTCGCCTGGTACGAGACCGGCCCGGTCGGCCGGGTGCGCCGTCTCGCGCTGGGCAAATCGGCGCGACGGTCGTCCTCCGGCAAGGCGGAACCGGCCGAATAGCGCGAAGCGGTCCCGGGCAAGACGTCTTGCCGGGATGAGGAAGCGACCCGCACGGTCGCAACATCAAGAAAAGGAGATGATATGTCCTTGAAGTTCACTAACACCAGCCTTGCGGCGCTGGTAGCGGCCGGAGTTTCCCTCGCGGCCGGAGGCGCCGCACTCGCCCAGGAGATGCCGGGCGAAGGCGTCACCGTCGTGCCGCTGAAGTCCTCGATCGCCGAGGAGACGTTTCAGACGCTTCTCGTGATGAAGGCTATGGAGGAGCTCGGTTACGATGTCGAGGATATCAGCGAACTGGAGTACGCGGCGGCGCATGTCGCCATCGCCAATGGAGACGGAACGTTTCTCGCCGACCATTGGGATCCGCTCCACACCGACTTCTTCATGGAAGCCGGCGGCGAAGAAGAGATCTACCGCCAAGGCGTCTACTCGCCGGGCGCGCTGCAAGGCTATCTGATCGACCGGACAACCGCCGAAGCCTTCGACATCACCAACCTCGGCCAGCTTCAGGAAGCCGAGATCGCCGAGTTGTTCGACAACGACGGCGACGGCAAGGCCGACCTCACCGGGTGCACGCCGGGCTGGGGCTGCGAACAGGTCATCGAGCACCAGCTCGACGAATTCGGTCTGCGCGACACGGTCACGCACAACCAGGGCTCCTACTCCGCGATCATCGCCGACACCATCACCCGTTACGACAACGGCGAGCCCATCCTCTACTACACCTGGACGCCGTACTGGGTTTCGGGGGTTCTTGTGCCGGGCGAGGATGTCGTCTGGCTCGAAGTCCCCTATTCGTCGTTGCCGGGCGCGCGAGCCGATGTCGACACGGCGCTGCCCGACGGTACCAACTACGGCTTCCAGGCCAACGACCAGCGCATCATCGCGAACCGCGACTTCGTCGAAGAGAACCCAGCGGCCGCACGGC
>CAZPOK010000200.1:0-6259 GCA_964587905.1 uncultured Rhodobacterales bacterium
GAGACGGTCGTTGCGCCCCGAGAAGACGACGGGCATGCCCGGAATCGTGCCGCCGATGACGCCGCCCGTCGCCAGCTGGACCCGCGCGAGATACCAGATCGAGGGCGCGGAGAAGCCCAGATGCGGATCGCTCGCGAGAAGCGTGCCGCCCGCGGCCGAGCGGCTCGGAGCGGCGGCCCAGGCGTTCGACGCGCCTCCGAAGCCCCACGACGGGGTCGGGTCGAGCGGGTCGCGGGGCGCCGAGGCGGCGGCGAATTCCGGCACGCTCTCGAAGAGCGCCGCGAAATCCGGCAGGTCGATCACGCCGGTGCCGGGCGGATCGGGAAGGATGTCCGCCACGCGCTCCTCGGGAAGCATGAGCGAGGTCCGGGCGCGGAGCACCTCGCTCTCGAGCTGGACCGACAGCCGCAGCGCCATCAGCTTGCCGATCGCGATGCTGTCGGCCGGCTGCCACGGGGCGATCTCGGGCGGAAAGATCCAGAATTCCGGCGCCCCACGGCCCCGCGCCTCGGTGTTCACCGCCTGCAGCCAGGCGTTCACCCCGCGCGCATAGGCGGTCATCGCGGCCTTGGTGTAGTCGTCCTGCGCCTCGACCGACCGGACCGACAGCCGGTAGAGGTCGAGCCGGCGCATCAGTTCGTCGATCCGGAACGTCCGCTCCCCGAAGATTTCCGAGAGGCGGCCCTGAACGGTGCGGCGCAGCATCGTCATCTGCCAGAGACGGTCCTGGGCATGGGCGAATCCGAGGCCGAAGTAGACGTCCTCGTCGGTCTCGCCGAAGACATGCGGCACGTTCGCGTTGTCCCGCACGATCTCCACCGGCGCCGAGACGTTCGCGCTCGCGTAGCGCGCGTCGTAGTCCGGCAACGACCGCGCGAAGAACCAGTAGAGCACGACCACGAGGCCGAGCCCCAGGAGCACGGTTCCGATGAACAGCCGAAGAAGCCAGCGGAAGATCGTGGCCATTGTGCGCTCTTGTTGACGGTGACGGTGGACCGGTTAGGTAGGACGAGGTTTTACGCGAAGTCCGCGAGGGAGGAAAGTCATGGCGAAGGTCACGTTTCTGGGTCTGGGGGTGATGGGCCACCCGATGGCGGGTCATCTCGCCGCGAAAGGTCACGAGGTGACGGTCTACAACCGGACCCGGTCGAAGGCGGACGCGTGGGTCGCCGAGCACGGCGGACAGGCGGCGGCGACACCGCGGGAGGCCGCGGAGGGCGCCGAGTTCGTGATGTGCTGCGTCGGCAATGACGACGATCTCCGCGCGGTCTGCCTCGGGGCGGACGGCGCCTTCGCGGGGATGACGCGGGGGGCGATCTTCGTGGACCACACGACGGTTTCGGCGGCAGTGACGCGGGAACTCCACGCCGCTGCCGACGAAAGCCAGGTGAGCTTCGTCGACGCGCCCGTCTCGGGCGGGCAGGCGGGGGCCGAGAACGGCCAGCTCGTCGTGATGTGCGGCGGCGACGAGGGCGCCTACGCGCGCGCCGAGCCCGTGATCGAGTCCTACGCCAAGCTCTGCAAGCGTCTGGGCGAGAGCGGGGCGGGCCAGCTCACCAAGATGGTCAACCAGATCTGCATCGCGGGCCTCGTGCAGGGGCTGTCGGAAGGTCTGCACTTCGCCGAGAAGGCGGGTCTCGACGGGCGCGAGGTCGTGGATGTGATCTCGGGCGGCGCCGCGGGATCGTGGCAGATGGCCAACCGCTACGAGACGATGCTCGACGATCACTTCGCGCACGGCTTCGCGGTGGACTGGATGCGCAAGGATCTCGGGATCTGCCTGATGACGGCCGACGAGAACGGGGCGAGCCTGCCGGTGACGGCGCTCGTCGACCAGTTCTACAAGGACGTCCAGAAGATGGGTGGCGGGCGCTGGGACACCTCGAGCCTGTTCAAGCGGCTGCGCGCGGCCGGCTGAGCGGGGCGATCCGGCGGAGCGCCTGCGGCGCATGATATCTCCGGGTGGGGGCTCCGCCCCCGCCGCTGCGCGGCTCCCCCGGAGTACTTGAGCCGAGATGAAGCGGGGACGCGGGGGTCAGGCAGCGCGGGAGAGCCGCGCGGCCCAGAGCCAGAGCGCCGCGAGGCCGAAGGAGACGAGCGCGTTCCAGGACGCCATCGAAAGTCCCAGCATCTCCCAGGCGACCTGGTCGCACTGGACGAGCGGCGCGGTCATGATCTGGTCGAAGAGCTCGTCGGTCGAGAGCGCGTCGAGCGGCGCCGAGGCGCAGGTGTCGGGTCCGTCCCACCAGGCGCGTTCGACGCCCGTGTGGTAGAGGCCGATCGCGCCCGTCGCGGCGGCCGCGAGGCTGCCGATGAGCGGGAGAAGGACGCCCGGCACGGCGAGCGCCGCGAGACCGGCGGGAACAGCGGCCATGTGCGGATAGCGCTGCCAGTAGCAGAGCGGGCAGGGCGCCAGCCCGCCGATGTACTGGAACCCCCAGGCGCCGAGAACCATCGCCGCCGAACCGAGCGTTGCGAGGAGGATCAGGTTGCGTCTGGTGATGAGGCTGCTCACAGGTATCGCACCGCGTAGAATCCGCCGAGGAGGATCACGACGAAGAGCGAGAACATCAAGCCGAGCCGTTTCTCGATGAAATCACGAATGGGTGCGCCGAACTTCCACAGGAGCGAGGCGACGATGAAGAAGCGCAGCCCCCGGGCGATCAGGCTGGCGAACAGGAAGACCCAGATGTTGAGCCCCGTCGTCCCCGAGAGGATGGTGATGACCTTGTAGGGGAAGGGCGTGATCCCGGCGATCAGCACCGCCCAGGCGCCCCAGGCGTTGTAGTTCAGGGCGAAGTCGTCGAAATAGGCGTCCTTTCCGTAGAACTCGAGAACCGGGCGCCCGACGCTCTCGAAGAGACCGTAGCCGATCCAGTAGCCCGCCAGTCCGCCCGCCACCGAGCTGATCGTCGCGACCGCCGCGATCCGGAACGCGGCGCGGGGCCGCGCGATGATCATTGGGATCATCAGCACGTCGGGCGGGATCGGGAAGACGGAGGACTCGATGAACGCCACGATCGCGAGCGCCCACATCGCGTGAGGGCTCGCGGCAAGCGAGAGTGTCCAGTCGTAGAGCCGCCTCAGCATGGGATCCGCCCGCAGTTTCGCGCCCAAAGGCCATGCCGTTGCGCCTCAGTCAAGTTGTCTTCTGGCGCAGCCGGGGACAATGGATGGTGGGGCAGGGCGACGGTGCGGCCGCGGGCAAGGCGGCGCGGCGACCGGCGACGGCGGCCTCGAGGCCCGGCAGAGGCACGCCAGGCTCGCGTCCCTTTTGGGCGCGGAAAGGGTCTGATTTCTCTGGAAGCCTCCGCGCCGTCGCGCTAGGGAAGACGAGGGCCCGAGTGGCGGAATGGTAGACGCAGGGGATTCAAAATCCCCCGCCGCAAGGCGTGCCGGTTCGAGTCCGGCCTCGGGCACCACCCCTCGTTCCAAGACGTTCCCCGATCATCGACAGTGTGCCGGTCGGCGGCGATTGTTGACCCGGCGCCTGCGCTCCGGTCCGGCCGAGGATGTGCGGCGGTGTTTCCGTATCAGCGACAGTGCCGCGGATATCGGGAAACATGCCGGATCGGGGATTCGACTGAGTCCGCGGACGCCGCGTCACCCGGCGCCGGGAGACGGAGTGTTGCAGGTTCGTGAACAACCTGCGGTCGTCACGCGCAAGTCCTTGAATAGGTGCCAACTTGCGGGAACCAAGCGCACCGGTCATGGTGCGGGACGTCGACCGCTCAATTCCGGGCGTGCTGGGCCGGATGGTCGGCGGGTAAATGGACGAGTTGCCGGGCGGGAACCGGCGCTGGGGGCAAGATGACGAAGACCGCCGATGCGGTCGGCGTACCGGTGACGGCGCAGCTGCGCCGACCGGACGTCGCATGTTTCACGAAGGGTACGCTGGTCGCCACGCCATTTGGCGAGCGGCCGGTCGAAACGCTCAACCCGGGCGACCGCGTCTTCACGCGGGACAACGGGGCGCGGGAGCTGCGCTGGATCGGCTGGCGCACGATCGGCTGGTCGGCGCTGATGACGAACCCGCAGCTCAAGCCGGTGCTCGTCAAGGAAGGCGCGCTCGGCCCCGGCACACCGTCGCGGGATCTCTATGTGAGCCCGAACCACCGGATGCTGGTGATCGACGCACGGGGCGACGAGGTGCTTGTCGCGGCCAAGGATCTCGTGGGCACGCCCGGGATCACATGCGTGGAATCCATGGGCGTGACGTACCTTCACCTTCTCTTCGACGCGCACGAGGTGATCCTCTCGGACGGGGCGTGGAGCGAGAGTTTCCAGCCGTCGGATTTCGCGCTGGGTACCTTCGGGAACGGTACGCGGTCGGAAATTCTCGCCCTGTTCCCCGAACTGGGATCCGCAGAGGCGGTCGACCGTTATCAGCTTGCGCGGCGTCTCACGGTCGTCGCACAGAGCATGGGGCGCGTCTGACCGCTGGACGTCGCAGGACGCGTCGTGCAGGTTGGAGGCGATCGCTCGGGAGGACGGATCATGACCGCCGCAAGACCCTGGCACATTCCCGTCGTGGGCTGGCTCGCCGTCGTCTGGACGGCGCTGGGCGCGCTCGACTTCACATTGATGCAGCTGCGGGTCGAACCGTATCTGGGGGCATTCACCACTGAGCGGGTGGCGTTCTTCTCGAGCCTGCCCGATTGGATCGACGCGCTCTGGGGGATCGGCGTCTGGGCGGGACTGGCCGGCGCCCTGTTCCTCGCGGTCGATATCCGGCGCTCCGCGGCGATCCTCGGGCTGTCGGCGCTGGCGATCGTGCTGGCCGGGATTTACCTGGTCTTCATCTCGTCGCCGACGCTTCAGGAGGCGGTCGGCGAGGAGGCGTTCTGGATCCTCGCCGTTGCGGTCGTGGTCGCCATCCTCCTCTGGATCTATGCCCGGTGGCTGCATTCCGCGGGCGCCGTGTCCTGAGGTCTCAGCGCTCCGGGATGAGCCCGCGCGGGCTGAACCGCAGAACCAGCAGCAGGATCAGACCCATCGTCAGAAGCCGCATGTGCGCGGCGCTGTCGAGGAGGTGTTCCTTCAGCCACGAGCCGTCCGGCATGCCGGAGGTTATGGACTGGATGAGGAACAGGCCGTAGGGCTCGACCATCACCCACAGAAACCAGATCAGGAAACCGCCCAGGACGGCGCCGAAATTGTTGCCCGAGCCGCCCACGATCACCATGACCCAGACGAGGAAGGTGAACCGGAGGGGCTGGTACGTGCCCGGTGTGAGCTGGCCATCGAGGGTCGTCATCATCGCGCCCGCGAGGCCGCAGATGGCGGAACCCAGGACGAAGATCTGGAGGTGCCGCCTGGTCACGTCCTTTCCCATCGCCTCGGCGGCGACCTCGTTGTCGCGGATCGCCCGCATCATGCGGCCCCAGGGCGAGTTCAGCGCGGCCTGGCTGAGCCAGATCAGCGCGAAGAGCACGACGAGGAAAAGCCCGGCGTATCCGAGCTTGACGACGATGGAGGAGGCGGTCACCGGATCGTAGCCCCACTGCGTCATCCGCTCGACGAAGGCGGGATCGTTCTGAAGGTCGATCTCGTAGGGCACCGGTCTCGGGATGCCGATCACGTTCTTCACGCCGCGCGAGAGCCAGTCCTCGTTCTTGAGCACGGCGATGACGATCTCGGCGATGCCGAGGGTCGCGATGGCCAGGTAGTCCGACCGGAGACCCAGGGCGACCTTTCCCACGATCCAGGCGGCGCCGGCGGCGAGCAGGCCGCCCACCGGCCAGGACAGGATGACCGGGATGCCGAGGCCGCCGAGATAGCCGGTTCCGGCCGGGTTCACGGCTTCGATGGCGGCGGTTCCGGCATCGAAGACGAAGCGGAACACGAAGAAGCCGACGATCAGGATCGCGACCATGCCGAGGGTTCGCAGGCGTCCCGCCGGCGTCCGGGTCCAGAACAGGATGGCGGCCACGATCGTCATCGCGCCGAGGATGAGGCCGAGGATCACGCGCAGGCCGCCCGCGGCCCATGCGTCGTTCACCGGCGGCATCGACACGATCACCGCGCCGAGGCCGCCGAGGGCGACGAAGCCCATGACGCCGATGTTGAAAAGCCCGGCGTAGCCCCATTGCATGTTCACGCCGAGCGCCATGATCGCCGAGATCAGGCCCATGTTGAAGATGTTGAGCGCGACGTTCCAACTGTTGGTGAAGCCCGTCGAGGCGATGAGCCCGAAGACGAGAACGAAGAGCAGCAGGTTCTTGGCAGGCACGCTCATACGGTTTTCCCCTTGAAGAGG
>CAZPOK010000201.1:0-6254 GCA_964587905.1 uncultured Rhodobacterales bacterium
CGGTGTCGTACGGAACCTTCAGCTGTACGCTGGAGGGGTTCGACGATCCGTTTTCGACCATGAAGTCGATCGCGGAATACTTCCGCGATCTCGCCGCCGACGATCGCTACTTCGGCGCCGAGCCGCCGACGCCCGATGCCGAGATGCTGCACCGAATCGCCGAGCGCGAAGTGCAGCGCCGGGTCGAGACCCGCCTCACGTCGGGCGGCATCACGCTCCGCCAGATGGAGCAGGCGGCCGAGGCCGAAGACGCCGGG
Organism: uncultured Rhodobacterales bacterium; assembly: GCA_964587905.1. Classification (GTDB taxonomy): domain Bacteria; phylum Pseudomonadota; class Alphaproteobacteria; order Rhodobacterales; family Rhodobacteraceae; genus DAINOF01. The sequence continues at coordinate 258 of CAZPOK010000201.1, forward strand.
GAGGCCCCGGCTCCGGCGGCACCCGGGACCGGACGCAGCGAGGAGCCCGCTCCCGCACAAGGCCCCGCACAGGGCGATGCCGTCTCCGCCAAGCTGAGCCGCATTCGTGCCGTCGTCGACCGCGCCCGCGCCCGGTCGATGCCCTCGCCCGCCGCGCCGGCCTTCGAGGAGCCGGCGATCGAGGACGAACCCGAGACCGCCTACGTCTCCGATCTCGCCGCCGCCCGCCGCGCGGCGATGGAAGAGCGGGCCCATGACGAAGGGCCGGCCACTTCCGGCGAAGACGAAATCACCGCCGAAGACCACGACGAGATCAAAGCGCCGGCCGAGACGCCCATCAGAACCGCAGAAGACGCGGCAACCCATGCAGCCCAGCCGGTCGCCGAGGACGAGAGCGAACCCGAAGACGATTTCGAAGGCGCCGACCGCCCGTGGGCCGACTCGATGGACGGGCAGGACGAGACGACCGAACCGGCCGCCGAAGAGGACGAGGCCGAGGAGGACGATGGCGTCTCCGAAGACGAACCCGAGCCTGTCGCCGCCGAGGACGAAGAGCAACCGGCCGTCGCCGCAGAGGACGATCTCGCCGATCGCATCGTGCGGCTGAGCCAGACCGGCCGGCAGAGCGGCCTTCTCGGCGACGAGGACGACGAGAACGAACCCGAGAGCGACGAAACGCTCGCGGGGATCCGGATGGCGCTCGAGACGGAAAAGCAGGCGCTGGCGCAGGAGAAGAAGGAACAGCGTCTCGAACGGCGCCACGTCCTGATCGGCGGCGACCCCGACAACGGCGGCGCCTTCAACCGCATCCTGGCCGAAACCGACAACAAGCTCGCCGATCGCGAGGGCACACGGCGTCGTTCGGCCATCGCGCACTTGAAGGCCGCCGTCGCCGCGACGAAGGCCGACCGGATGCTGAACCGCGAGCGCTCGCGCCAGCTCGACGAGGAAGAGCAGAGCGTCTACCGCGAGGATCTCGCGAAGGTGGTTCGGCCGCGCAAGTCGGAACCCCGAGAAAGCGCATCGGACAAGGCGCGCCCGACGTCGGAAGCCGCGGAACCGCTCATCCTGGGGTCGAGCCAGCGGGTCGACGAGTCCGACAAGGCGGAGCGCGTCACCTCGGTCCAGCCGCGTCGCGTGGGTGCCGGTATGCTTGCGATGGATGCCGACCAGGCCCCGGACGAGCCTGAAGAGGACGATCGCGAATTCGTGGCCTTCGCCGAAGAGATGGGCGCCCGCGAACTGCCGGACCTGCTCGAGGCTGCCGCCGCCTACACCGCCTTCGTCGAGCGCCAGCCGCATTTCTCGCGCCCGCAGATCATGCGCCGCGCCGCCGCCATCGAGACCGAGGAGGAGTTCACGCGCGAAGCCGGGCTCCGGTCGTTCGGACAGCTGCTGCGGCAGGGCAAGATCCGCAAGCTCCAGCGCGGCCAGTTCACGATATCCGAGAACACGCGCTTCCGTCCCGAAACCCGCATCGCCGGGGAGTGACGCGGCGAGCCGGCCGCGCAACGGCGCGGCCGCGTCTCAGTCGCGCGGCGGGTCGTCCTGCGCGGCGGGGTCGGGCTGCCCGACGCCCTTGAAGATCGCCTTCAGCGGCAGCGCCCAGACGACCCCGAGCACCACCCAGACCAGCAGCTCGACGAGGAAGCCGGGCCGGTCGAACATCTCCACGACGTTCACCGCCACCACGATGTAGAGCGGCAGCCCGACGAGGAGGATCAGGAGCGAAAGCCGTTTGCGGGTTTTGTACGTGAGGGACATCAGTCGGCGAAAGGGTCTGTCACAAGGATCGTGTCATCGCGTTCGGGAGAGGTGGACAGTAGCGCGACCGGGCACCGGATCAATTCCTCGATCCGCCGGACGTATTTCACCGCCTCGCCCGGCAGGTCGGCCCAGCTTCGCGCCCCGGCCGTGGACTCCGACCAGCCCGGCATGGTCTCGTAGACTGGCGTCACCCGCGCCTGCCGCTCGGACGCGGTGGGAAGGTAGTCGAGCCTCTCGCCGTCAAGATCGTAGCCGGTGCAGATCTTGAGCTCTTCGAACCCGTCGAGCACGTCGAGCTTGGTCAGCGCGATCCCCGTCACGCCCGATGTCGCGCAGGTCTGCCGGACGAGCACCGCGTCGAACCAGCCGCAGCGGCGCTTGCGCCCCGTCGTCGTGCCGAACTCGTGTCCCCGCTCGCCCAGCCGCTGACCGTTGTCGTCATGCAGTTCGGTCGGGAACGGGCCCTCGCCCACCCGGGTGGTGTACGCCTTCACGATCCCCAGGACGAAATCGATCGCGCCGGGACCGATCCCGGTCCCGGTCGCCGCCTGACCGGCGATGACGTTCGACGACGTCACGAACGGATATGTTCCGAAATCGATGTCGAGAAGCGCCCCCTGCGCGCCTTCGAAGAGGATGCGCTTGCCGGCCTTGCGCGCCTCCGTCAGCACCTTCCACGCCGGGGCCGCATAGCTCAGGATCTCGGGCGCGACCTCGCGCAGCCGCCTCAGAACGTCCGCCCGATCCACCGGCGCGAGCCCCAGGCCCGACCGCAGCGCGTCGTGATGCACCAGCGCGCGATCCACGCGGCGTTCGAGCGTGGCATCGTCGGCGAGATCGGCCACGCGCACCGCGCGCCGCCCGACCTTGTCCTCGTAGGCCGGCCCGATTCCGCGCCCCGTGGTGCCGATCTTCGCCACCGCGTTCTGGCTTTCCCGCGCCCGGTCGAGTTCTCCGTGGAACGGCAGAATCAGCGGCGTGTTCTCCGCGATCATCAGCGTGTCGGGGGTGATCTCCACGCCTTGCGCGCGGATGCTCGCGATCTCGCCGATGAGATGCCAGGGATCGAGCACGACGCCGTTGCCGATGACCGACAGCTTTCCGCCCCGCACGACACCGGAGGGCAGCGCGTGGAGCTTGTAGATCTCGCCGTCGATGACGAGCGTGTGCCCCGCGTTGTGGCCGCCCTGGAAGCGGCAGATCACGTCGGCCCGTTCCGAAAGCCAGTCGACGATCTTGCCCTTGCCCTCGTCGCCCCATTGGGCGCCGACCACCACCACGTTCGCCATGCCGGCCCTCCCGGATGAAACCCGCGCCGATATATCGGGACGCCGCGACGAGCGAAACCGGAAAAGCCCGCGACCGCCGCGCGGGTCGGGAGCGCTCCGCCGCCGTCTCGCCTCGCCGGCTTTCCCGGCGGCGTCCAGCCTGAATGAGACCGGCGCGGCAGGCGCGCGTCGAGCTGACGGCCCGCCGAGGCTTGCGGCGGGAGCCCCGAGCGAATAAGTAGCCCGCCAACAGCGACCGAAGGCCCGCCAATGGAAAACGTCGTCCTCATCGTCCACCTTATCCTCGCGCTCTGCCTGATCGGCGTCGTGCTCCTGCAGCGCTCCGAGGGGGGCGGGCTCGGCATGGGCGGCGGTGGCGGCGGCGCGGTCTCGTCTCGCGGGGCGGCCACCGCGCTCGGCAAGCTGACCTGGGCGTTCGCGATCGCCTTCATCGCGACCTCGATGACGCTCACGATCTTCGCCGCGCAGAATTCGGCCGACACGTCGGTGCTCGACCGCCTTGGCGTCGAGCAGCCGGCCGCCGGCGAACCCGATCCCCTCCTGCCGCCGGCGGAGGAGCTTCTGCCGCCGACCACGGGCGACGGCCCGGCACTGCCCCCCGCGCTCGACCAGTAGGCTCGTGACGTCCGTCCTCGGCAGGATCGACGCCGCCGCCGGGGACCTCTTCGCCCGCCTCGGGCGCAGCGTGCCGGGCGCCATGCTCGTCATCGCGGTCGTCGCGGCCGTCTTCCTGATCCCCGGCCAGGACGCTCTGCCACTGACCGACCGCGACGAGGCACGCTATGTTCTCGCCTCCAAGCAGATGCTCGAGACCGGCGACTACATCGAGCCGCGCAACCTCGACGGACCGCGCTGGAAGAAGCCGGCCGGCATCTACTGGCTTCAGTCCGCTGCCGCCACGCTGAGCGGCCAGGGCGCCGACGCGCCGCTCTGGGTCTACCGGCTGCCCTCGTCGCTGGGTATTCTCGCGGCGGCGCTCCTGACGCTCTGGGCGTTCCGTCCGCTCACGGGTCCGGGGCCCGCGGCGATCGCCGGCCTCGTCGTGGCCAGCAGCGTCGTCACCGCCGCGGAAGGCCACATCGCCAAGACCGACGCCGCGCTGCTCGCCGTCATCGTGCTCGCGCAGGGGGCGCTCGTGCGCTGCCTCGACCGGATTCCGGAGCTGGGGTTCGGCTGGCCCCACGCGCTGTTCTGGACGGCGCTCGCCGGCGGCGTGCTCATCAAGGGGCCGATCATCCTGATCGTCGTTGTCGGCACGCTCCTTTGGCTCACGGTCTTCGAGCTCTCCCTCGACGACATTCGCCGCACGAGGCCATGGCCGGGGCTCCTCCTCTTCGCGGTGCTGACGCTTCCGTGGTTCCTGGCCATCGGGGTCGCCACCGACTGGGGGTTCTACGCCGAGGCCGTCGGCCGCGACCTCCTCGGCAAGATCGACGGCGCGGCCGAGGGGCACACCGGCCCGCCGGGCTACTACCTCATGACGATCTGGATCACCTTCTGGCCCTGGACGCCGCTCGCCCTGCTCGCCGTTCCGCTGGCATGGGCGCAACGGCGCAGCGACACGCTCCGCTTCCTTGCGGGATGGATCATCCCGACATGGGCCGTCTTCGCCGTCGCGACGACGAAGCTGCCGCACTACGTGATGCCGGTGCTTCCGGCGGTGGGCGCGTTGATCGGCCTGTGGCTTCTGGCGCCGGAGGGGCGCGCGCGTCCGGTCCTGCAATGGCTCGCCGCGGCGTTGTTCCTCCTCGGGGCGCTCCTTCTTGCCGGGCTCGTCGTGGGCGGGCCGCTCTGGTTCGAGGGCCGGATCTTCCCGATCGCGCTCGGCCTCGCGGTCCTCGGGCTGATCGCCGCGATCCTCGGCGCGTTCGCGCTCGGGCAGGGCCTGCCTCGCGCCGCCGCGGTTTTCGGTGTCCTCGCCGGCGCGGTTCTCCTGCCCGCCCTCCTGCGCGAAACCCTCCCCCGGCTCGAGAGCCTTTTCCTGAGCCCCCGGATGGCCGCCCTCGACGCGGCCTTCGACGACTGCGTCGACCGCCCGGTCGTCGCCACGGGCTACGAGGAACTGAGCCTCGCCTTCCTGACCGGCACGGACACCGTCTTCGGGCCGCCCGAACGGGCGGTGTCCGTTCTGGCCTCCGGCGAGCCCGGCTGGCGCGTCTTCGCGCCGCTCGGTGACGAGGCGGCGCTCGAGGCGCTCGCAGGGGCGGATCTGGACGCGATCGCGACGATCCGGGGCATCAACTACAACGCCGGGCCCGGAACGGTCGGCTTCGGGCTCTTCGCGCGCGCGGACGACACGAGCCTGGACGCCTGCCTGTCCAAGTGACGCCGCGACACTTCGCGTAGCTCGCGGCGCGAAACCACATCATCTTGCGCTCGGCGTCTTGTTCCCCGCCACCGAATCCGGTTACTGTCAAATCCCGTGAAGATGCAGCGTCGGGACCGGCGTGCAGGACTGTCGAGCTCGCGGAGACAAGCACACCAATGGCGCGTTTCGTATTCATCACCGGCGGTGTGGTCTCGTCGCTTGGCAAGGGCCTCGCGTCGGCGGCTCTGGGGGGGCTGTTGCAGGCGCGGGGCTTCTCGGTGCGCCTGCGAAAGCTCGACCCCTACCTCAACGTCGATCCCGGCACGATGAGCCCGTTCGAGCACGGCGAGGTCTTCGTGACCGACGACGGCGCGGAAACCGACCTCGACCTCGGCCATTACGAGCGCTTCACCGGCGTGCCCGCCCGCGCGACCGATTCGATCTCCTCGGGGCGGATCTACACCAACGTGCTCGAGAAGGAGCGGCGCGGCGACTACCTCGGCAAGACGATCCAGGTGATTCCGCACGTCACCAACGAGATCAAGGACTTCATCCGCATCGGCGAGGACGAGGTCGATTTCATGCTCTGCGAGATCGGCGGCACGGTGGGCGACATCGAGGGCCTGCCGTTCT
>CAZPOK010000202.1:0-6232 GCA_964587905.1 uncultured Rhodobacterales bacterium
GCGAGATCAACACGCTGAAGGGCAACGTCAACTGGATGAAGAGCCACGAGATCCGGATGGCCTCTTCGGCCTTCGGGGAGCTTGCCGAGGACATCAAGCCGATCATTCCGCAGGGGTCGTCGGATTCGGCGGCGCTGGACGCGGTGTTCGAGGTTCTGGTGCGCGCCGGGCGGTCGGCGCCCATGGCCAAGACAATGCTGGTGCCCGAGTCGTGGTCGAAGCAGGCGGTGGAACTGCCGCAGGCCTGGCGCGACATGTATTCCTACTGCAACTCGGTGATGGAGCCGTGGGACGGGCCGGCGGCGCTTGCCATGACGGACGGGCGCTGGGTCTGCGCGGGGCTCGACCGGAACGGGCTGCGGCCGATGCGGTATGTCGTGACGGGCGATGGGCTGGTGATCGCCGGCTCCGAGGCGGGCATGGTGCCGGTCGAGGAGTCGACCGTGAAGGAGAAAGGGGCGCTTGGCCCCGGGCAGCTGCTCGCCGTCGACATGAAGGAGGGCCGGCTCTACCACGACACCGAGATCAAGGACCGGCTGGCCGGGTCGCAGCCGTTCGGTGACTGGGTCGGCAAGATCAACGAGCTCGACGACGCGCTGGCCAGTGTCAGCGAGGCGGCGATGTTCTCCGGGTCGGAGCTGCGCAAGCGGCAGATCGCGGCGGGATACACGATCGAGGAGCTGGAGCAGATTCTCGCGCCGATGGTGGATGACGGGAAAGAGGTCGTGGCTTCGATGGGCGACGATACGCCGTCGGCGGTGCTGTCGGAGAGATACCGGCCCTTGAGCCACTTCTTCCGGCAGAACTTCAGTCAGGTGACGAATCCGCCGATCGACAGCCTGCGGGAATACAGGGTGATGAGCCTCAAGACACGGTTCGGAAACCTCAAGAACGTGCTGGACGAGGACTCGAGCCAGACCGAGATCCTCGTGCTGGACAGCCCGTTCGTGGGCAACGCGCAGTTCGACGAACTGGTGCGCAATTTCAACGCGCCGATGGTCGAGATCGACTGCACCTTCCCGGCTGGCGGTGGTGAGGGGGCGCTGCGCAAGGGGCTCGCCCGCATCCGGCAGGAGGCCGAGGACGCGGTGCGCTCCGGGTCCGGCCATCTCGTGCTGACCGACCATCGCCAGGGCGAGGACACGGTGCCGATGCCGATGATCCTGGCCACGTCGGCGGTGCATTCGTGGCTCACGCGGAAGGGGCTTCGGACATTCTGTTCGCTCACCGTGCGGTCGGCCGAATGCATCGACCCGCATTACTTCGCGGTTCTGATCGGCTGCGGCGCGACGGTGGTGAACGCCTATCTGGCCGAGGATTCGATTGCCGACCGTATCGAGAAGGGCCTGATCGACGGGACGCTGACCGAGGCCGTGGCGCGGTATCGCGAGGCGATCGACCAGGGGCTTCTCAAGATCATGTCGAAGATGGGGATCAGCGTGATCTCCTCCTATCGTGGCGGTCTGAACTTCGAGGCCGTCGGCCTCTCGCGCGCGATGGTCGCCGACTACTTTCCGGGCATGCCGAGCCGGATTTCCGGCATCGGCCTTACCGGCATCCAGAAGAAGCTCGAGAGCGTCCATCAACTCGGCTGGCGGGGCGGGCGCGACGTGCTGCCGATCGGCGGGTTCTACAAGGCTCGGCGCGCGGGAGAGACCCACGCCTGGGAAGCCACCTCCATGCACATGATGCAATCGGCGGTCACGCGGGCCTCCTACGAGATGTGGAAGCAGTATTCCGCGAAGATGCAGTCGAACCCGCCGATCCACCTGCGCGACCTGCTGGCGATGAAGCCTCTGGGTCCGGAGATCCCGATCGAGGAAGTCGAGAGCATCACCTCGATCCGCAAGCGCTTCGTGACGCCGGGCATGTCGCTGGGCGCGCTGTCGCCCGAGGCGCACAAGACGCTGAACGTGGCGATGAACCGGATCGGCGCGAAGTCGGATTCCGGCGAGGGCGGCGAGGATCCGGCGCATTTCCACCCCGAGCCGAACGGCGACAACCCGTCTGCGAAGATCAAGCAGGTTGCGTCAGGACGCTTTGGCGTCACGGCGGAGTACCTGAACGCTTGCGAGGAACTGGAGATCAAGGTGGCCCAGGGCGCGAAGCCCGGCGAGGGCGGCCAGTTGCCCGGCATGAAGGTGACGAAGCTGATCGCGCGGCTCAGGCATTCGACGCCGGGTGTCACGCTGATATCGCCGCCGCCGCACCACGACATCTATTCCATCGAGGACCTCGCGCAGCTGATCTACGACCTTAAGCAGATCAACCCGCGCGCCAAGGTCACGGTGAAGCTCGTGGCGCAGTCGGGCGTCGGCACGATCGCGGCGGGTGTGGCCAAGGCCAAGGCCGACGTGATCCTGATCTCGGGCCACAATGGCGGCACCGGGGCCTCGCCCGCGACGTCGATCAAGTACGCCGGCCTGCCGTGGGAGATGGGCCTGACCGAGGCGCACCAGGTCCTGTCGATGAACAACCTGCGCAGCCGGATCACGCTTCGGACCGATGGCGGGTTGCGCACCGGCCGCGACATCGTGATGGCGGCGATGCTGGGGGCCGAGGAATACGGGATCGGCACCGCCGCGCTGATCGCGATGGGCTGCATCATGGTGCGCCAGTGCCAGTCGAACACCTGCCCGGTGGGCGTCTGCACGCAGGACGAGAAGCTGCGCGAGAAGTTCACGGGCACGGCCGACAAGGTCGTCAACCTCATCACCTTCTACGCGCAGGAGGTGCGGGAGACCCTCGCCTCAATCGGCGCGCGGTCGCTCGACGAGGTGATCGGGCGAGCGGACCTTCTGAGCCAGGTGAGCCGCGGATCGGCGCATCTGGACGATCTGGACCTCAATCCGCTGCTGATCACGGTCGACGGCGCGGATCGGGTCTCCTACGACCGCAATCGCGACCGGACGCCGGTGCCCGACACGCTGGACGCCGAGATCGTCGAGGACGCGGCACGGTTCCTGCGCGACGGCGAGAAGATGCAGCTCTCCTACGCGGTGCGGAACACGCACCGGACCATCGGAACCCGCGTGTCGAGCCATATCGTCAGCCGCTTCGGAATGCGCAACAACCTGCAGCCCGACCATCTGACGATCAAACTGTCGGGAAGTGCGGGCCAGTCTCTGGGCGCCTTCGCTGCGCCGGGGCTGAAGATCGAGGTCGCGGGGGACGCCAACGACTACGTGGGCAAGGGGCTGTCAGGCGGGACCGTCGTTGTGCGGCCGCACATGGCCTCGCCGCTGGTGGCGTCGGAGAACACGATCATCGGCAACACCGTGTTGTACGGCGCGACCGACGGATACCTTTTCGCCGCCGGCCGGGCGGGCGAGCGTTTCGGTGTCCGGAACTCGGGCGCGCATGTGGTGATCGAGGGCTGCGGGTCGAACGGGTGCGAATACATGACCGGCGGCACAGCCGTGATCCTCGGCTCCATCGGCGCGAACTTCGGGGCCGGGATGACGGGCGGGATGGCCTATCTCTATGACCCCGAGGGCAAGGCGCGCGAGGTGATGAACCTCGAGACGCTGGTGACCTGCCCGGTCACGGTCGACCGCTGGGAGGAGCGGCTCAAGGGCCTGATCGAACGGCACCATGCCGAGACCGGGAGCCGGAGAGCGGCTTCGATCCTGCAGGACTGGGCGCGCGAGAAGGCGAACTTCCTGCAGGTCTGCCCGAAGGAGATGCTCGACAAGCTCGAGCATCCGCTGGGGATCGAACGCGCGAAGGTGCCTGCGGAATAGGCGAGACGCCTGACCGGACCGCACCGGGCCTGGGTGGCGGATGGCCGCTCCGGCGCCTTGGTGCCTGTGCGCGTCGCGGCAGGAACGATCTGGACCAGTCGGGATATCCTCGTCTCGCCGCAGCACAGGATGCTGGTTCGGCGCTTGCGTGCGGAGCGTTTCGCGGGCGGGGCAAGGTGCTTGTCGCGGCCGCTCTCCGAGATCGGCACTGTTCACGTGCACCCCGACAACCTGGACGTCAGGGCGGGACGCAGCCGAGCGGCGCATCCGCGGTCGTCAGCCGCAGGTCGTTCTCTCCCGGACCGTCGAGCCCGTAGACGTCGGGATAGCGGAGCACCCGGCCGTCGGCGCCGGGGAACGCCCTCATGTAGCGAATGAAGACCGGGACACGGGGCGCGGGCACATTGTCGGTGCCGGGGCCGTTCGCGCGGGCGCGGACCCTGGCCGGCTCCCAGCCGAGGAGCCACGCGATCACCTCGTCCCAGCGCTCGACGCGAATGCAGCCGTGCGAAAGCGCGCGGTGGCCGCGATCGAAGAGGTGGCGCTGGTTGGTATCGTGAAGGTAGACGAGGAGACCCGGTTCGAGCCGGATCGCGGCGAGACCCAGGGGGTTGGAAAGGCCCGGCGGCCAGACGCGGTCCTCGTACTCCCCACTCGCGATCATGTCGGGGGTCGGTCGCCAGGTCGGGCGGAAGGTCACGCGGCTGGTGTAGGTGTCGATGAGCGGCGTCGGATTCGCGGGTGTGCCGACGATGATCCCGCTGCGGAGCACCGGGTTGCCGTCCTCGACCGCGATGAGTTCGAAGTGAGGGACGTTGACGATGATCGCCTTGCCCTCCGCCGGCAGGTCGAGCCGGTGCCCGAGCCGCTCGATCGCGGCCTCGAACGGCGTGGCGGCGCGGTCGCCATCCGTTGCGACGGTCGTTGTCTCCACGCAGGCTGCGAGGAGGATTGCGGCGAGAGACAGGAGGACGTGGACGGACCGGGAGCATGTTTGCATCAAGGAAACTCTACGGCAGATCGCCCGCCGCCTGAAGCCTTGCGCGATGCGGCGCTTTGGTGGATGTCGGGGGAAACGGGCAGCGGACGGGCACGAGTGGCGGCGCGGGCGAAGAAGACGGGCAAGACCAGAAGCGGAACGCGCACGGACGAGCCGCGGTTCAACCGCTGGGTTCGGGCCGCGCGGCGCTGGCTCTGGCGCAGCGCGCTAGCCTTCGCCGTCTTCGTCGCCCTCATGATCGGCCTCTACGCCGTGGTGAACCCGCCGGTCACCCCCTACATGGTCGCCGAGCGGTTGCGAGAGGGTCCGGTGCGCCACGACTGGGTGCCGATGGAGCGGATCGCGCCGGTGATGGCGCGGTCGGTCGTTGCGGCGGAAGACGCGAACTTCTGCCTGCACTGGGGATTCGACATGGACGCGATCCGGGACGCCATCGAGGCGGGTGGCCAGCGCGGGGCCTCGACGATCCCACAGCAGACGGTGAAGAATGTCTATCTCTGGCACGGCCGGAGCTGGTTCCGGAAGGCGACGGAAGCGGGGTTGACGCCGCTCGTCGAACTCGTCTGGTCGAAGCAGCGGATTCTCGAAGTCTACCTCAACGTGGCCGAATTCGACCGCGGGGTGTTCGGAGTCGAAGCGGCGGCGCGGCATCATTTCGGGGTCTCCGCCGCCAATCTGACGCCGACGCAGGCCGCGCGGCTGGCCGCGGTCCTGCCCGATCCCAAGGGGCGCTCGGCCACCGAACCCTCGCGCTTCGTGCGCAGCCGCGCGGCGTCGATCGCCGACGGGGCGGCGACAATCGCGGCCGATGGCCGGGCGGCCTGCTTCGAGAGGACTTGACGTCGCTCAAGAGAGGCCGGCCGCGTGGGCCCCTGTTCCTTTGTCACGGTCTGCGGCTACGTGCGCGACGGGCCAGACCGAGCTTGCCCCCGAGGCCGTGAGGCGGCTTCTGGAACGTCCGCCGGGGCCCGTGGCGGAGCTTCACGTCGGCAAGCTGGTGCCTCCGTAAGACCGCCGGAACGTGCGGAAGGTGTCGGGGCACCGGGTGACCGGGACTGAACAGGCCGACGGCGACTGGCCCGCAGCGGCGCACCCTGTTGAAATCGGCACGGCGACAGGGCATTCAGGTCGGACCCGACAGGATGGCGGAAAACGAATATGATCCGGCTCTTTCACGTTCCTCTCTCGCCCTTCTGCCGCAAGGTGCGGCTGAGCCTTGCCGAGAAGAAGCTCGAGGTCGAACTGGTCGAGGAACGCTACTGGGAGCGCGATCCCGATTTCCTGCGCCGAAATCCCGCCGGCAAGGTGCCCGTCCTGAAGATGGACGGGATGACGATGTCCGAAAGCGCCGCCATCTGCGAATACATCGAGGAAAAGCATCCCGACCCGCCGCTCATGCCGAAAGGCGCCGCGGCGCACTACGAGGTGCGGCGGCTGGTGTCGTGGTTCGACGACAAGTTCCACAACGAGGTGACGTCGAAGCTGCTCT
>CAZPOK010000203.1:0-6190 GCA_964587905.1 uncultured Rhodobacterales bacterium
CGCCGTCGATCCTGTTCAACTACATGAGCCATGACGAGGACTGGCGCGAATTCCGGCGGGCGATCCGTCTGACCCGCGAGATCCTGACCCGGCCCGCGTTCGACGACTACCGCGACGAGGAGATCCAGCCGGGGCCCGGGGCGCAGACCGACGAGGAAATCGACGCCTTCATCCGCGAGCACGCCGAGAGCGCCTATCACCCCTGCGGAACCTGCCGGATGGGACGGGCCGACGACCCGATGGCGGTCGTCGATCCGGAGTGCCGGGTGATCGGTGTCGAGGGGCTTCGGGTCGCCGACAGTTCGATCTTTCCCCAGATCACCAACGGCAACACCAATGCGCCGTCGATCATGGTGGGAGAAAAAGCCGCCGATCACATTCTCGGACGGCGGCTTCCTCCCGCCAACCTCGCGCCCTGGATTCATCCACAGTGGCGCACGGCGCAGCGGTGAACAGGGCATGTGCGCGGTCTCTCTCGACATGGCCCGGGCCCGGACATACGTCACCCGCATGGACGACCTTTCACATCGCACCGGGCTGCCCGACGCGCTTCGCGTGCTGCTCGAGGAGCACCCGCGCGGCACGTGGGAGCGGCATCCCAACTTCGACGGCCTGACCCGGTTCTGGCTCGAACGGCACCTGATGTTCCGCGAGGTGCTGACGCGGCTGCGGACCGGATCGGAGAGGTATCTCGACGGCCGCGCCGACGAGCGGCGGCACGCGGCCGAGACCGCGCGTTACGCGGGATTTCTGCTGAACGAACTGCACGGGCACCACAACATCGAGGATCACCACTATTTCCCGAGGCTCCAGTCGCTCGACGCGCGGCTCGAGCGCGGATTCGGGCTGCTCGATGCGGATCATCACGCCCTCGACGGTCATATCCACGCGCTCGCCGAAACGACGAACGGATTTCTCGAGGCGGTCGGGCAGCCCGATGCGCGGACGCGCGGGGGCGAGCTTCACGGCGCGCTCGAACAGTTCGAGGTGTTCCTCGACCGTCACCTCACGGACGAGGAGGACCTGATCGTCCCGGTCATCCTCAAGTTCGCGCCGGACATGCGCTGAGACCCGTCGCGCCTTGCGCGCGGCAGATCGGCAACCTCCGTTAACGAAGGTTAACGTTCCCTGTTGCGGCGGAGGCGCGGCCGCCGGTATCTGGGCGCATGGTGAGGTTCGGACTTGTCGCCGCGGCGGTGCTCGCCGCCGGAATGGCGCTCGCGGGGCCGGATGGCCGCGTCGCGGTCATCGACGGCGACACGATCCGCATCGGCGGCGAGACGGTCCGCCTCTTCGGAATCGACGCGCCGGAGCGCGACCAGACCTGCACCCGCCCCGACGGCACGGTGTGGCTGTGCGGCGAATGGTCCGGCGCGGAGGTCGCGCGGCTTTTCGGCGGCCGCCGCGCCGCGTGCGAGACGCGGACCACCGATCGCTATGGCCGCACGGTGGCGACCTGCAGCGTGTCGGGCAGGGACATGGGCGCGGCGATCATATCGGCCGGACTCGCCCGGGCCTACCTGCGCTACTCGGACCGCTATCTCGAGATCGAGAAGGCGGCGGTCGTCGCGGGACGCGGCATCTTCGGCTCGGACATGGCCGCGCCCGAGGCGTTCCGTTCGGCCGCGCAGCCCGAGCCGCAGGCGCCGCCGGGAAGCTGTGTCATCAAGGGCAACATCTCGTCGAACGGCCGGATCTTTCACGTTCCCGGACAGGAGAACTACACCGCCACCCGCATTGCCACCTCCCGCGGGGAGCGCTGGTTCTGCACCGAAGCGGAGGCGCGCGCCGCCGGCTGGCGAAAGGCGCGGCGTTGACACTGACTTGACGCCGGTCAAAGACGTGCGCCCCGACGCCCGCGAAGATCGGGCCAAACACAAGGAGGTTCACATGACCCACACCCCGCACGAACTGGTCGCGGATTTTCCCGAATTCGCCGATCGAATCCACCAGTTGAAAGAGAGCGACGCGCATTTCGCCCGGACAATGGAAGCCTATCACGAGGTCAACCGGCAGGTTCACCGGGCCGAGACGCTGGTGGAGCCGATGTCGGGAGAGGCCGAGACGGAGCTTCGCAAGAAGCGGGCGACGCTCAAGGACGAGCTCTACGGGATGCTGACGGCCGAGGCCTAACGGCGTCACAAGGACCTCAGGAAAACGAGGATCGCGGCACGCGCGTCGGGCGTCCAGAGGCCGGTGTGGCCCTGGCCGTGGACGGCGTGCAGCGCCTTGTTGCGCGAACCCGCCTGCGCGAGCAGTTCTTCTCCCTGCGACAGGGGGACGAGCCTGTCGCGCGTGCCGTGCAGGATCAGGAGCGGCTGGGTCATGCCCCGGATCGCGCGGCGGGTGTCCCATGTCTGGGTGAAAAGCCGCGCCACCTCCTCGCCCGGATACTGGACCTCCGCGAGATCGCGGATCGAGGCGAAGGGCGATTGCAGGATGACCGCGTCGCCGAGGCCCGCTGCCGCGAGCTTGACCGCGACCGCGGAGCCCAGGCTTTCGCCGTAGAGAATCAGCCGGCCGGTCCCGGGGTCCGCGAGGCGCGGAAGCTCTGTGGCGATGGCGAAGGCGTCGCCGGTGAGGGCGTCCTCGCTGGGGCGTCCGGTCGATCCGCTGGAGCCGCGATAGGCGAAGGTGACGAGGCCCAGTCCGTCGTCGAGCAGGAGCGAGAAGCGCTCCGCCCGGTCGGCGAGGGTGCCTGCGTTGCCCATCAGGTAGAGCACCGTGGGGCGTCCCGGCGCGGGCGCCGCGCTCCAGACCACGAGGCTCTCGCCGTCCTGGGTGGCGAAGCGGCTTTCCACGAGCCGCGTCTCGCCGGTCTCGGCCGCGGCGGTGTAGGTGTCGTCGAACGGGTAGAGGACCCGGGTCTCGTTGCGCTCGATGAACCACGCCGCGTAGCTGGTCGTCAGGGTGATGACCAGCGCCTTCAGCATCAGTCGCCGATCTCGTAGGGGAGCGTGCCGCGCAGGTCGTGGTCGACCCGGAGCCGCCGTTCGAGCGGCGGGACCGAGCGCTGGTGGCAGTTCCGCCGCTCGCAGATGCGGCAGGAGATGCCGATGGGCTCGAAGGCGCGCGGGTTCGTAAGGTCCATGCCGTCAGCATACACCAGATCGCCCGCATGTTTCACTTCACAACCGAGTCCGATCGCGTATCGGCGAACCGGCGCCCGGAACGAGCCGCCCGGCTTCTGCACGTCGCGGGCGAGGCAGAAGTAGCGGATTCCGTCGGGGGTTTCGGCGAGCTGGCGGATGAAGCGGCCCGGCGTCTCGAAGGCCTGATGCACGTTCCAGAGCGGGCAGGCGCCGCCGAAGCGCGCGAACTGGAGGCGCGTGGCCGAATGGCGCTTGGTGATCGTGCCGGCCTGATCGACGCGGACGAAGAAGAACGGAATGCCCTTCGCCCCCGGGCGTTGCAGGGTCGACAGCCGGTGCGCGACCTGTTCGATCGAGGCGCCGAAGGCATGGGCGAGCGCCTCTAGGTCGTGGCGCATCCGGCGCGCGGCCTCGAGAAAGCGGCTGTAGGGGAGGAGCGCCGCGCCCGCGAAGTAGTTGGCGAGGCCGATCTTCGCGATGGCGCGGGCTTCGTCGGTCTGGAATCGGGCGAGGTCGAGGGTCGCCTCGAGAAGGTCGTTCTGGGCGAGGAGGGCGACCTGGTGCAGCAGCTGGAAGCGGCGGGTGGCCGGGGCGGCGCGGTCCGACAGGACAAGCGCCCGCGTCGCAGGGTCGTAGCCGCGGATCGCGCTTTGCTCGGCGGTTTTCACGGTGACGCCCAGCCGGTCCAGCGCGGTCGTCGCGGCGCTGGCGGGATCGCCCGCGCCGGCGAAGCGTTCTGCCGCGCGGTCGATCGCGTCGACGTAGTTGTCGCAGTAGTGGAAGAAGTCGCGGACCTCCTCCCAGGGCGAGGCGCGCACGCGGCTGTCTTCCCGCCCGAGCGCCTCGTCGAGCGAGGCGAGGCGTTCGTGCGCCTGCCGGTAGGCGCGGTGCAACTCGAGAAAGGCGCGGGCGAGGGCGGGGGCATTGGAGGCGGTGAGGCGCAGGTCGGCGAGCGGCGGATCGGCCTCTCCGAAGACGGGATCGCCCAATGCTTCGCGCATGTCGGCGATGAGGCGTTCGGTCTCTCCGCTCGAAAGCTCCGTGACGTCGAAGCCGAATTCCTTGGCCAGCGCGAGAACGACGCCGGTCGAGACCGGGCGGTTGTTGTTCTCCATCTGGTTGAGATACGGCAGCGACACGTCGAGCTTCTCGGCGAAAGCCTTCTGCGTGAGCTCGAGCCGCACCCGTGTTTCGCGGAGTTTCGCGCCGGCGTAGAACTTGTGGACCTTCATGCGGGCTCCTTTGCTGATGCAAAGTAGCGTTTGCAAACCCGCTCGTGCAAGCGTCAGGCGACGCCGACCTCCCGCTCGCGCAAGATGACGTAGCGGATCGCGACGACCGAGAGGGCGGCCGAGACCGCCATCAGGACCTGGAGCGGCAGGCTCGTCGTCCCGAGCTTCAGGACGATCCCCGCGACGGCGGAGAGGGCCGCGCCGCCGCCGATCATGATGGCGCTGCCGAGACCGGACGCGGTTCCGGCGAGGTGGGGGCGGACCGACAGCATCCCGGCGCTCGCGTTCGGCATCGACAGCCCGTTGCCGATGCCGATGAAGGAGCAGAACCCGAAGAAGACGACGGCAGAGCCGAAACCCAGTGCCGTGAGGACGATGGAAAGACCCATGCCGGCCGTCGAGATGACCGTGCCGTAAAGGATCATGGTGTTCACGCCCACGCGGACCGAGAGGCGCCCGGACAGGAAATTGCCGAATGCGTATCCGATCGCAGGAGCGCCGAAGGCGACGCCGGACCAGAACGAAGACAGCCCGTAGACCTCGCTGGCCACATATGGGCCGCCGCCAAGGAACGCGAAGAACGACCCCGAGGCGAAGGCGGCCGCGAAGACGTAACCCCAGAACCGGCGGGAGGCGAGAAGCTCGGGGTAGTCCCGCGCCTGCTCGCGGAAGCTCGACGCGCGCCCCGAGAACGTCTCGCCCAGATCGAACCACACCAGCGCGCCGAGCAGCACACCGCAGACCGCGAGCAGCACGAAGGTCGCGTGCCAGCCGAAGGCCTGATCGAGCGCCCCGCCGATCATCGGAGCGACCATCGGCACCAGCGCCATGCCCATCGTGACGTATCCGATCATCGAGGCGGCTTCCGCCTGGGGAACCATGTCGCGCACGATGGCGCGTGACAGCACGAGGCCTACCGCGACGGCGGCCTGCAGCATCCGGAAGACGAGGAAGATCTCCACCGTCGGGGCGAAGAGACAGCCGACGGTCGCCGCGACGAAGATTCCGGTGCAGGCGAGGACGACCGGGCGCCGGCCGTAGCGGTCGGAGACCGGCCCGATGACGAGCTGCACCGCCGCCGTGATCGCGAGATAGAGCGAGACGGAGAGCTGCATGACGGCGTAGTCGGTTCCGAAATACGCGGTCATGTGGGGCAGCGAGGGCAGAAACGCGCTCATGTTCATCGCGGCGAGGCCGGCGACGAGCACAAGGGTCAGGATATGCGGCGGGGTGGTCCGGTCCAGAAACCGGACGTCTGGTCGCGCGGTCATCGTCTTGCGATACCGGCCGGCGAGGGGCTTGTCCATGTGCCGATCGGCACGACGCCTGTGCAGCCTCGCCGGATTTGCATTTTTGCGGGTTTGCCGGAAAATGTACAGCAGACTTTGCAAATACGCGAGTTTCCCCTTTGGTCAACGCGCAGAACGCGTTAGGCAGCGCGGAACGATGGGAGGTGGAGCCGGTCATGAAAGTCCTTCAGGAACTCGAGCGCCGCCGCGAGGCGGCACGTCTCGGCGGCGGCGAGACGCGGATCGAAGCGCAGCACGGCAAGGGCAAGCTGAGCGCGCGCGAGCGGATCGAGCTTCTGCTCGACGAGGATTCCTTCGAGGAGTTCGACATGTTCGTCACGCACCGGACCGTCGGCTTCGGGATGGAGACGCAGCGCCCGCCGGGCGACGGCGTCGTCACCGGCTGGGGCACGATCAACGGCCGGATCGTCTACGTCTTCAGCCAGGACTTCACGGTGCTCGGCGGATCGGTGTCGGAGACCCACGGCGCCAAGATCTGCAAGATCATGGACATGGCTATGAAGAACGGCGCCCCGGTGATCGGGATCAACGATTCCGGCGGGGCCCGGATTCAGGA
>CAZPOK010000204.1:0-6139 GCA_964587905.1 uncultured Rhodobacterales bacterium
CTGGTATCTCAGTTGAGTAGTCAGATTGGAAGCTACCCTCGGAAACCAGTTGGGACTGCAGTCCAATGGGAGGAGAAGACATGTCGAGACTGATCAAGACTATCGGAGTCGCCGCGGCGCTCATCGGAGCGAGCGTTGTCCAGGCTGCCGCGGAATTCCCCGAGCAGCAGATCACGATGATCGTGCCATTCGGTGCCGGCGGGGGCAGCGACCGTGTGGCCCGCACTATCGACCGGTTCTGGCAGGAGGAGACGGGGCAGAGCTTCAATTTCCAGTACCAGCCCGGCGCCTCCGGAGCGGTGGGCACCGATGCCATCGCGCGCGCCGAACCGGACGGCTACACCGTGGGCATCGTCAATCTGCCCAACATGATCGTGCAGCCGGTTTCCGGTAGCGCCAGCTTTGCATTGGACGATTTCGACTATATCGGCCGGGTAAATTCGGACCCCATGGTCCTTATGGTGCCGGATGGCAGCCCCTTTAACACGCTCGAAGAGTTCATTGCCGCCGCCAAGGAGATGCCGAACACGCTGACCATCGCCATCACCGGCACCTTCGGCGCAGGCCAACTGGCGGCGCTGCAAATGATGGATGCGGCAGATATCGAAGCCACGCTTGTGCCTACCCAGGGCGGCGCAAATACCGCGGCCCGGATCGCCGGAGGCCACGTGTCGGCGGGAATTATCGGCCTGGGCCTCTTCACCAACCAGGAGACGGGCCGCGCACTCGCGGTCTCTTCGGCCGAACGATCGGACTTCGCGCCCGACGTGCCGACCTTTGACGAACAAGGTGTCACGATGGATATGGCCTTGGCGCGGGTGATCGTCGCGCCCGACGGCCTGCCGGAGGAGGCGCTCACGTATCTGCGCGATACTTTACAGGAGGTGACCGAGAGCCAAGGCTTCATTGAAGCCTCCCGCGAGCAAAGCCTCGGCGCCGTCTGGCAAGACGGCGATGCGCTCGAAGATGCAGTAATGTCCGGTCAGGAGCAGGCAGCACGGCTACTTCGGCAGTATGGCCTGATCGAGTAAGCCGGCGCGTGCGGGGCCGAAGTCGCGGCCCCGCAAGTTTCCGAAGGAGACAACGATGCTCATCGATAGCATCATTATGGCGGTGCACCCATCGGTGCTGCTTCTGATCGCGCTGGGTACTGTGTTCGGCGCCATCATCGGGGCGCTTCCGGGATTCAGCTCGGTCATGGCAATTTCGCTGCTATTGCCGGTTGTCTACCCGATGGACCCGTTGCTGGGGCTTCTGGTGCTCGGCTCGATCTACATGGGGGCGATGTATGGCGACGCAAATGCCGCTATCCTGCTGAATATACCGGGCACCGCTTCGGCCCTGCCGACCACCTTCGACGGCTTTCCCATGGCCCAGCAGGGGCGGGCCCGCGAAGCTATGCTCGCGGCTCTCGCAGGCTCGGTATTCGGCGGCGCGGTTGGCGTTCTGGTGCTGATGATGACCTTCGGGGTGCTGGCGGAATTCTCGTTGCGCTTCGGACCGCAGGAATACTTCTGGCTGACCGTGCTCGGCCTCACCACGATCGCCGCCTTGTCGGAGGGCAATCTGGTAAAGGGGCTGGCAGGGGGAGGACTGGGCATCGCGATCAGCATGATTGGCCTCGACCCCTATTGGGGGATGCCCCGTTTTACCTTCGATGCGCCGCCGCTGGTTGCGGGCATACACCTGATCCCGGCGCTTCTCGGGCTGTTCTGCGTAGCACAGGTTCTCTCCAGTCTGGAAAGCCCTGCCGGCGATCGTCGCCCGCCCGAGGTCGGCCGCCAGAAGGACGCGCTTCGCAAGGTTCTGGGTACAATGGTGCGGCGATGGGACGTAATGGTGCGCTCCTCTGCCATCGGGGTTCTCATAGGCATGTTGCCGGGTGCCGGCGGACCGATCGCCTCGACCATCTCATACAACGAGACCCGGCGATGGGACCGTGACAGCAGAAGCTTCGGCACGGGCCGGGTCGAGGGTGTGTTCGCCTCGGAAACCGCAAACAATGCTATGGTCGGAGGCAGCCTCATCCCAATGATGGCATTAGGCATCCCCGGCAATGTCAATGCTGCGGTAATCCTCGGCGCGCTACTGTCATTCGGAATGCGACCCGGGATGTCACTCATCTCAGATGGGACCGGCATCGCGACCGCCTTCATGATCGGACTCTTGATTTCCAGCCTGCTGCTCGCGCCGCTGGCGTATTTCATCATCATCCGCCTGTCGATCCTGGTCCTCAGGGTGCCGCGCACGTATCTTGCCCCGACCATCCTGATCTTTGCCTCGGTCGGCGCCTATTCGGTCACAAACTCCAGCTACGGCGTTGCGATCATGGCGGCGTTGGGGATCGGCGGCTACGCGCTGCGCCGTATCGGCATCCATGCCGCACCGGTTGGGCTGGGCCTGATCCTCGGGCCCATTGCGGAGAGAGAATTCACCAGTTCTCTCCTGATCGCACAGGCCCAGGGCAGTTACTGGACGCTGGTGATGCGGCCGATTTCGCTGGTGCTTGTCGCGCTGTGCCTGTTGTCGATCATGACGCCGCTGCTGCTGTCGATGCGCGACCGGATGCGAAAACGCCGCCTGGCGCCCGACTCGGAGAAGCAGCAATGACCGCCCGGCCGCTGGAAATGGCGCTTCTTGCTGCGATTGCACTCCTCTGCATCATCCTGATGGTCGAGGCATGGCAGATCCGGCCGCCATCACAGGTCTTTCCGCTCGCTGTCCTCGGCATCACTCTGGCGCTCACACTGCTGGCGATACTAAGGGCAAGTGCCAGTTCTCCCGGAGGCCGCCTTTTCGAACCGGGGCGGGCCCGCGTAGTCTTCGTGGCCGCCGCTGGACTGATGGCCTACGCACTGGCGATGTCGATACATTACGTCGTCGCCAGCTTCGTCTTCCTGTTCTTGGGATATCTGTTCCTTCTGGAACGGCGGAGCCCAGGAAGCATCCTCGTGGCAGCTCTGGTCGCAGCGGCCGCGACCGGCTTCACGTGGCTTACCTTCGACGTCTGGCTTGGCGTGAACCTCCCAAGATGAGCACTCTAGCCCAAACCCAGCGCCCGATCCCAGGATGCCTCAAGATGCCGCTCCATTGCCGCGGCCGCGGCATCCGGTTCGCCATGACTGACGAGGCGGAGAACCTCCAGATGCTCAAGTGCCGCCCCGCCGTCGGAGAAGCTTCGCAATCGAAACATCAGACGGGTCAGCCGAAGCTTGCCGAGCATCCGTTCGAAGAGCTCGGATGCAAGAGAGTTCTCCATCGCATTCAAGAACATCCGGTGCATCTCATGATCGAGCGAGGTGAGCGCACTGATTTCTTCAATGTCGAGCCGGGAGGTGATCGGAGGGGCCTCTGCCGCGGCCTTGGTTCGCGCCAGCAGATCAACCAGCAACTCCTTGTTGCCGTGATGATCAAAGCGTCGCACCGCTTCCGGCTCGATCATCAAGCGCATCTGAAAGACGTCGTTGATGGTCTTTTCGTCGACATCGAGAATCCGGATGCCACGCTGCGGAATCAGCGTGACGATAGCCTCTGCCTCAAGTCGTTTCAGCGCTTCGCGCATCGGTCCCATCGGCACGTCAAGCTGCGCACAAAGCTCGCGCTGCGACACCAGAAGACCCGGGCGCAACGCACCGGCGTAGAGGCGTTCCATGAAGCGCTCATAAGCAATCTGGCGCAGCATCGGGCGTGGAGCGTCGGTTTCGAAAGTCATGACACTTCCTCTTTCGAAGTTTCCCCGCGAGACCAGGCTCTGCCGGTCCACGGTGAACGCAGCAAACAGTTGATCATATAATCAAACTGATATCTTAGGAAAGCTCTCAGGTGACAGAGGCCGAACGCTCCCTTCTTCCAAGCTTTCTCGGCTACCGCCGCGCCGGAGCACGGCCGGGTGCCCGGAACCATCTTCTCGTGCTCAACCTGACCGGGCTCACGGCCCCCTCGGCGCGCCATGTCGCCCGGGATTTGCGCCATGCAAGGCTGGTGTCGATGCCCCACGGCACGGCAATCACCGGACGTGGTGAAACGCCGGTTACGAAGACCATCGAGAGTCTGGCTCGTCATCCCAATGTCGGGGCCGTGCTCGTCCTCAGTGCGATCCGCAGCAAGGCAGAAGCGTTGCTCGACCAGCTGTCCGACGACCCGCGCCCTGCCGTGGCGATAACGCTCGATGCCACGGGTCGCGATGCACTTTCCTTCCGCACGGCAGCACTGCGGGCCGGCGCCCGCCTGTTGAGCGAGACCTCGCGGCAGCAGCGCGAACCCTTTCCCTTGTCCGATCTGATGCTGGCGCTCGAATGCGGGATGTCGGATCCGACCTCGGGGCTCGCGGCCAATCCGCTTCTGGGGCTTGTGGCGGACCGGCTCGTCGCCGCCGGCGGCGCCGCGGTCCTGGGCGAGACGACGGAATGGCTGGGCTGCGAGGATCATTTGGCCGACCGCGGGGCGACCCCCGCCATTGCCAAGGCAATCCGACAGGCGATCGCCAGGCGGGAAGAGCAGGCCCGCAACATCGGTATGGACCTGCTCGGAAGTAACCCGAACGAAGCCAACATCGCTGCCGGTCTCAGCACGATCGAAGACAAGGCGATCGGCAGTGTTTCAAAGAGCGGCAGCGGCCCGATCACGGCCTTTCTCGATTATGGCGAACGGCTGGAAGAGCCGGGCCTGGCGGCCATGGACGGTCCCTCCTACACGCCAGAGTCGCTCACAGGGCTTGTCGCTGCCGGGGCGCAGATCGCACTGTTTACCTCCGGTCTCGGAAATTCCTACGTCAGCCGTCTTGCCCCCACGATCAAGCTCACCGGCAATGCTGCGACGGCGGAAAGGCTGACCGAGCAATTCGACTTCGCATGTTCCGACATCATGGACCGGCCAGAACAGATGGACCGTACCGCATCCGCGCTGCTGGAGCGGATCGCGGAGGTTGCGTCCGGCGCGCTGACGTTCGGCGAAATACTCGGTGAGGAGGACGAAGTGATCAGCCGTTTCGGAGAGACGTTGTGAGCGAAGGCGAGGTGCTGGCGATCCGGTTGAACGAAGCCGATGACGTGGCCGTGGTGCTTGGCGCCGTGGCGACCGGACAGTCGGTGCGCGTAGCCGGAAAGGGTCCTCCCGTGACGGTGTCGGCGCGTGAGCCGGTCCCACAGCACCACAAGATCGCTTTGACAGCCATTCGGAAGGGCAGCGACGTGGTCCGAAGTGGCATGGTAATCGGACGTGCTCTCGAGGCAATCGATGCGGGCCGATGCGTACATGTCCACAATCTGGTCAGCCGGCGTGGCGGAAGAGATGAAGTTGATGGATAAGCCCAACATCATCCTGCTGTTCTCCGATCAGCACGCATAGCGCATCAACGGGCGGATCGACGAAGTGCTGCAAAGGCACCACTTCCGATCAGGTGAAGAACCGTATGCGACGCTGCGCCGCGATTTTTTGCCCTACAATCGGCAGCTCCCGCAATCAGCCTTGGGCAGCAAGGCGCCCTTGCAGGTGATGAAGGATCGGCACAATCTCAAGCCGGAGATGTTCAAGAAATAGCCATACTTCCTGCCAGGATGTTACGCATAATGACAGACGATCCGCGCATCGCACTAGAAACGGACGATATGATCCATTGGCTTCGCGTCATGTCCAACGAGTGATTTGGCCGTCTGCTCATGGCCGACAGTGACATCGTCGCCTGGAGGCGTTCTCGAACTCGCCGAGCTGCAACGGTCACGCTTGCATCAAGCCCATGGTGCGGGCTGAACCGCGTTGTAGACCCCGTTATCCTTGCTGGGGCCTCGTCGATGCTCGGACCAGGCGCCTGCTCAATCCCGTGCAGCTCGTAACGGCGACCCGGACCTTGTCCACGAAATCATCCGTGAAAAGTCCGAGGCCATCATCCGCTGAGAACGGGTCGGCCAGATCACCGCGATTCCAGCCGCTTGCGCGGGCGGCACTTCTCACCCAGTCCGGGTTCACCAGGACGTCGTTGGCATCCACAGTCAGAACGAGGGTTTCAGCCTCCCGCTTCCACGCGGCAGTGAACATACCAACCGACCTTGCCCGGATATGAGCGACCATTCGATCCCATGCTTGTCGACCACCTGCGTGATTGCACCACGCGGATCGGCGCGCAATGCAGAGCGCCAGTATC
>CAZPOK010000205.1:0-6124 GCA_964587905.1 uncultured Rhodobacterales bacterium
CGCCCGCCTCCTGCATGTGGTAGCCCGAGATCGAGATCGAGTTGAAGCGCGGCATCTCGGTCGCCGTGTACTCGATGATGTCGGCGACGATCCGCATCGAGGGCTCGGGCGGGTAGATGTAGGTGTTGCGGACCATGAACTCCTTGAGGATGTCGTTCTGGATGGTGCCGGAGAGCTGCGCCCGGTCGACCCCCTGCTCCTCGCCCGTCACGATGAAGTTGGCGAGGATCGGGATGACCGCGCCGTTCATCGTCATCGAGACCGACACGTCCGAGAGCGGGATGCCGTCGAAGAGGATCTTCATGTCCTCGACCGAGTCGATGGCGACACCCGCCTTGCCGACATCGCCCTCGACGCGCTCGTGATCGCTGTCGTAGCCACGGTGCGTGGCGAGGTCGAAGGCGACGGAGACGCCCTGCTGCCCGGCGGCGAGCGCCTTGCGGTAGAACGCGTTCGACTCCTCGGCCGTCGAGAAGCCGGCGTACTGGCGGATCGTCCAGGGCCGACCCGCGTACATCGTGGCCTTCACGCCGCGCGTGAAGGGTTCGAACCCCGGCACCGACCCGACATGCTCCAGACCCGCCGCGTCATCTTCGGTGTAGAGCGGTTTGACCCGGATCCCCTCGAGCGTTTCCCAGTCGATCGAGGACAGGGGACGTCCGCGCAATTCCTTTTCGGCAAGGGACTTCCAGTCGCTCATGTGCTTCTCCTTGCGTCACCGCGCAAAACCGCGTGACGTCGTGCGATTGATGCCTTCGTTTTCGGAGCCGTCCGTCCTATATCTTCCCCGACAGGAGGCTGCATGACACTGAAATCCGCCGTACTTCTCGCAATTCTCTTCGCCACGGCGGGGTCGCCCCTTGCTGCGCAGGCCGCACAGACCGACCAGCCGGAGTCCGCAGTCGAGCAATGGCAGGAAGATCCCGCGCAGATCTTCGATGCCACGGAGGTGGAGATCGAGGACTTCCGCTGGCTCGCGCGGCCGGTCGTGGTCTTTGCAGACACCGAGGCCGACCCTCGGTTCCGCCAGCAGATGGAGCGCATCAGATCGCGGATCGACGTGCTGGCCGATCGCGACGTGGTGGTGATCACCGACACCGACCCCTCCGCGCGAAGCGACGCGCGGCAGGCGCTGCGCCCGCGCGGCTTCATGCTCGCCCTGATCTCCAAGGACGGCAGCGTCATACAACGCAAGCCGCTGCCCTGGGACGTGCGGGAAATCTCGCGGTCGATCGACAAGCTTCCGCTGCGCCAGCAGGAAATCCGGGACCGCGACCAGATCGGCGAATAAGTCATTCGAATTCCATGATCACTTCGTCGACGGCGAGACTGTCGCCGGCGCCGGCGTTGATCCTTGCCACGACGCCCTTGCGCTCGGCGCGCAGGATGTTCTCCATCTTCATCGCCTCGATCGTGCAGAGCGCCTGACCGTCCTGCACCTCCTGTCCCGCCTCGACGTGGATCTTCACGACGAGCCCCGGCATCGGGCAGAGCAGGAGTTGCGAGGTGTCGGGCGGCAGCTTCTCCGGCATCAGCGCGAAAAGTTCCGCCTGCCGCGGAGTCCGCACAACCGCCTTGAGGTCCGCGCCCCGGTACCGCAGCCGCGCGCCGCCCCGGATGAAATCGACCTTCACGATCATCGGACGGCCGCCGACCTTTCCCTTGAACAGCCGGTCACCCAGCGTCCAGCCCGAGTTGACGCGAACGGTCCCGTCGTCGTCGAAGGTGACTTCGGTCCCGAAGTCGGTCTCCTCGACATGGACGGGGAAGCTCTCGCGGCCGAGGTAGACGACCCAGTCGGGCTCGACGCGGCGCCTGTGGTGCGGCATCGCGCCCGAGATCTGCGTGGCGCGCTCCTCCTTGAGGATCTTCATGTGCGCCGCCACCGCCGCCAGAAGGCGGAGCGTGTCCTTGTCGGGGACGACGCCGTCGAAGCCGTCGGGATACTCCTCGGCGATGAACGCGGTCGTGATCTCGCCCGAGACGAAGCGCGGGTGGTCCATCACGGCGGCGAGGAACGGCAGGTTGTGTCCGATCCCCTCCACCTCGAAGGCGTCGAGCGCGTTGCGCATCCCCTCGATCGCCTCGTCTCGCGTGGGTCCCCAGGTGCAGAGCTTGGCGATCATCGGGTCGTAGAACATGCTGATCTCGCCGCCCTCGAAGACGCCGGTGTCATTGCGCACGGCCTCGGTGACGGTCGCGATCTCCTCGGGCGGGCGGTACCGCGTGAGCCGGCCCGTCGACGGCAGGAAGCCTCGATACGGATCCTCGGCATAGAGGCGGCTTTCGATGGCCCAGCCGTTCAGATGCACGTCCTGCTGTCCGAAGGACAGTTTCTCGCCGGACGCGACCCGGATCATCTGCTCCACGAGGTCGATGCCGGTGATCAGTTCCGTGACCGGATGCTCTA
The DNA here is from genome assembly GCA_964587905.1 of uncultured Rhodobacterales bacterium. Lineage (GTDB taxonomy): Bacteria > Pseudomonadota > Alphaproteobacteria > Rhodobacterales > Rhodobacteraceae > DAINOF01. Next base: position 2,411 of record CAZPOK010000205.1, read on the forward strand.
CCTGAAGACGGGTGTTCATCTCCAGGAAATAGAAGTTCTTTTCGCCGTCGACGATGAACTCGACCGTGCCCGCCGAGGTATATCCCACGGCCTGGGCCAGTGCGCAGGCCTGTTCGCCCATCGCGCGGCGCGTCGCGGCATCGAGGAAGGGCGACGGGGCCTCCTCGATCACCTTCTGATTCCGCCGCTGGATCGAGCATTCCCGCTCGCCGAGGTAGAGGCACGTCCCGTGCTGGTCGGCAAGCACCTGGATCTCGATGTGGCGGGGCTGGGTGACGAACTTCTCGATGAAGATCCGGTCGTCGCCGAACGACGCCGCCGCCTCGTTCTTCGACGACTGGAAGCCCTCGCGGGCCTCCTCGTCGGACCAGGCGATCCGCATGCCCTTGCCGCCGCCTCCGGCGCTCGCCTTGATCATCACCGGATAGCCGATCTCGCGGCTGATCTTCACCGCCTCCTCGGCATCCTCGATCAACCCCATATAGCCCGGCACGGTGGAGACATCCGCCTCCTGCGCGATCTTCTTGGAGGTGATCTTGTCGCCCATCGCCTCGATGGCGGGCTTTGGCGGACCGACGAAGGCGACACCGGCCGTGTCGAGCGCATCCGCGAACTTCGGGTTCTCGCTCAGAAAGCCGTAGCCGGGATGGACGGCCTCGGCGCCGGTCCTCGCGATCGCATCCATGATCCTGTCGATCACGATGTAGGACTGGTTCGCGGGCGGCGGGCCGATGCGCACCGCCTCGTCCGCCATCCGCACATGAAGCGCCGCGGCGTCGGCGTCGGAATGGACGGCGACCGTGTCGATGCCCATCTTCCGCGCGGTCTTGATGACCCGGCAGGCGATTTCGCCCCGGTTCGCGATCAGGATCTTCTTGAACATCTCGGTCCCTTCGACAGGTCGGGCGAGGTCTCGTCGCCCCGCTTCGGAATAAAAGAGGCCCGCGGAGACATGCCCCGCCGGCCCGGATATGCATGGAGTGCCGCGACCGCCGGCCGGCGATCAGCGACCGAGGTACGATGCGCCACGGCCACCGTCTGGCGGCGGCGGGCGGATGATGGATCTTGTCGGGCGGGGTCCCGTCCGGCGGCCGCGGAGCGTGCGCAGCCGGTAAGGTGCGGCCTGACCTGGGGGAGATCAGGCCGCATTGAAGGGGAAGGGTAACGGTAGTGAAGTGTCGGCGTCAGTCCGAACGCATCCGGACGTTGCCGTGCGACCACTGTGTCGGCGCGCCTGAAATTTGCAAGGTGACCCCCGTCCACATGCGGGACGTGCGCTGATTCCTGCTGAATTCCGGGTTCCGACGGCGGAATCATGCCCACCAACTCCCATCGAAAGCGGTCGGAAAAGACGCCCGTGCCCGGTTTTCGTCGATCCGGAGCAGGGCGTCGTAGCTTTCGGGATCGAAGTCCTCCTCGGCGGGAACGACCTCACGGCCGAGAAGCCACGACAGGCGTCCCGCGTCGAGGTTGCCGCGGGGAAACGGCTCGGCTCCGAAATGATGCCAGAGCGCGGCCATGAAGGCTTCGTCCGCGCGCCGGTCGGCGGGCCGGCGATCGGCGTAGCGTTCGCGCCGCACCAGCGGGGTGCCCCCGCGCATGTTCGCGCGCCTGACGGTGAACTGGAAATCGGTGCCGGGCAGCCGGCCGGGAAATCCCCTGTGCTTCAGCAACGCACCCCCTCCATGACAGAGCGGGCGGGGTGGCAGGCGGCGGCCACACGGGGCCGCCGCCCGGACTGCTCAGAACTTGTTGTAGACCGGTTCCGGAGCGACCGGCGGCGGCTGAACGACCACTGGCTCCGGTTCGCGGGCGCAAGCCGCCACGAAGGCGACGAGGCCGGCGAGGACGATGAACTTGATGCTGTTAGACATTCCTTGTCCCTTGCCGTTTGGTACCGCGCCTGTGCTGACGCGGCTGTTTCACTAAAGATCCCGTACGCGGAACCGGAGACAAACATACACACGCGTTCGCCGCTCCGGCATCCCCCGCACGATTCCTGCGCGGAAATCAGCCGGCTGTGGTGCATTCCCGACTCGGTGCGCAGCCTCATTCCACACTCCGTCTGAACGCCACGCGGACGACTTTCGTTCCGCCGCCGATCTCGCGAACCGATCCGAACGCCCGCAACTCCGCAATCTGATCCTCGGCGCGGCGGCGGCGGAGGTCGAGCACGCCCGTTCCGCCCGGAACGATCTTGTCGCGGAAGAACGCCGCGTAGGCGGACACCGGATAGTGGAAGCCGCAGGAAAGAAAGCTGACCGCCAGATCGACCGGGACAACGGAGGCGAAACCGCCCGAGCCCGGGTTGACCGTTTCGATCCGGGCGCCGGCAATGCCGTTCGCCTCGAGAAAGGCCCGAGCGACGGAAAGCTTCGAGTACGCGGCGCCTTGCGTCGCGAAGCCGAAGTGCCGTCGGTCGTTCTCCTCGATGTCCATGAGGAGGAGGGACGCACCCGTGGCCCGGGCGGCGAACAGGTCGAAGATGCCGTAGCCGCAGCCGATGTCGCCGATCCGCGCGGGGGCACCCGCCGAAATCACCGGCGCGACCGCTTCGAACTCCGACCGGATGAGCGCCGCTGCGCGCCTCGCGATCGTCGGGCCGAGTTCCGCCGCGGCCGCCTCGAGCGGTCCGTCGTCGCCCGCCTCCCAGGCCCGGACGATCTCGCCGGGCTTCCGATCCAGCCCCGACAGCACCGGCGACCGCTGCAGGGCGAGGTTCACGAGATCCCGGTGCGAAAACGCGGACAAGTCCAGACCCACGATGTCCGGATGATCGAGGAAGGCCCCGATCCTTTCGCTGTCCGTCATTTCCGGCACCATCAGCATCATCGCCTCAGAGCGGAATGTTGTCGTGCTTCTTCCACGGCATTTCCTGGCGTTTTCTCTTCAGCGCGGCGAACGCCCGCGAAACGCGACGGCGGGTCGACCGCGGCTGGATCACCTCGTCGATGAATCCGCGCTCCGCCGCCTTGAACGGATTCGCGAAGTTTTCCTCGTACTCCGCTGTCAGATCGGCGATTTTCTCCGGGTCGCCCAGATCGCCGCGATGCAGGATCTCGACCGCGCCCTTCGCACCCATCACCGCGATCTCGGCCGTGGGCCAGGCATAGCTGATATCGCCCTGGATGTGCTTGGACGCCATCACCACATAGGCCCCGCCATAGGCCTTCCGGGTGATGACGGTGACCTTCGGCACCGTCGCCTCGCCATAGGCGTAGAGGAGTTTCGCGCCGTGCTTGATGACGCCCGCGTATTCCTGACCGGTCCCCGGCAGGAAGCCCGGGACGTCGACGAAGGTCAGGATCGGGATGTTGAAGCAGTCGCAGAACCGCACGAAGCGGCCCGCCTTGCGCGCGCTGTCGATGTCGAGCACGCCCGCAAGAACCATCGGCTGGTTCGCGACGACACCGACCGTCGAGCCCTCGATCCGGATGAAGCCCGTGATGATGTTCTTCGCGTAGTCTTCCTGGATCTCGTAGAAATCGCCCTCGTCCGCGACCTTCAGGATCAGCTCCTTCATGTCATAGGGCATGTTCGGGTTCGCGGGAATCAGAGTGTCGAGGCTCTCATCGATCCGGTCGGGGTCGTCGTAGAAGGGCCTGCTGGGTGGCGTCTCGCGATTGTTGAGCGGCAGGAAATCGATGAGCCGGCGCACTTCGGTCAGCGCCTCGACGTCGTCCTCGAAGGCCGCATCGGCGACCGAGGATTTCC
>CAZPOK010000206.1:0-6041 GCA_964587905.1 uncultured Rhodobacterales bacterium
ACGTATTCCGCGCCGACGATGGCCATGGCGAAGCTCTTGGAATTCCGGTTGATGGTCGAGCAGATCATCAGGCCTCCGGGCTTGAGCAGTCTCTGACACGCCGTGAGATAGCCCTGCGGATCGGCGACATGCTCGACGACTTCCATGTTCAGCACGACGTCGAATGTCTCGCCGGCATCGGCCATCGCCTCGGCCGTCGTGTGGCGATAGTCGATCTCGAGGCCGGATTGCTCGGCATGGATCTGGGCGACCGGGATGTTGCGCGGGGCCGCGTCCGCGCCCACGACATCCGCGCCAAGGCGCGCCATCGGTTCGGCCAGAAGACCACCGCCACATCCGATGTCGAGAAGCCGCAGTCCTTCGAACGGCCGGGGCGACGACAGGTCGCGGCCGAACTCGGCGGCGATCTGGGCGGTGATGTAGTCGAGCCGGCAGGGATTCAGCATGTGGAGGGGCTTGAACTTGCCCTCCGGGTTCCACCACTCGGCGGCCATCGCCTCGAACTTGGCGACTTCGGCGGCGTCGACGGTGTTGGTTGCTGTTGGCATTCCCGGCTCCATCTTCATTTTCGAGTTTCTCCCCATGGCGGGGCGGTTCGGGCCGTTATATAGGTCGATCATGGACAAGGCCGCAGGCAAAAAGAGCGCAAGCCAATTCCTTTATGCGCCGATCGACCCGTTCGATCAGCGCATGCTGGACGTCGGCGACGGCCATCGGGTCTACGTCGAGCAATGCGGCGACCCGGACGGCATGCCCGTGGTCGTCCTCCATGGCGGCCCCGGCGGCGGATGCAGCCCCGCCATGCGCCGCTATTTCGACCCGTCGCACTACCGCGTCATCCTGTTCGACCAGCGCGGCTGCGGACGGTCCCGGCCCCATGCGAGCGTCGACGCCAACACGACCTGGCACCTCGTGCGAGACATCGAAAAGATCCGCGAGGTCTTGGGGATCGACCGCTGGATCGTCTTCGGCGGAAGCTGGGGCGCCACGCTGGCGCTGATCTACGCCCAGACCCATCCGGAGCGTGCGCTTCACCTCGTCCTGCGCGGCGTCTTCCTGATGACGAAGGCCGAACTCGACTGGTTCTACGGCGGCGGCGCGGGGCAGTTCTGGCCGGACATCTGGAAGCGCTTCACCGATCTCATTCCCGAGGACGAGCGGGACGATCTGATCGGAGCCTACAATCGTCGGCTCTTCTCCGGCGACCTGATGATGGAGACCCGCCACGCCCGCGCCTGGGCGAGTTGGGAGAATACGCTCGCCTCGATCGAGAACGACGGTCCGGGCGGCGACAGCCCGGCGGAATACGCCCGGGCTTTCGCGCGGCTCGAGAACCACTACTTCCTGAATGGTGGGTTTCTGGAGGAGGACGGGCAGATCCTGGAGAACATGGACCTGCTCGGACAGGTGCCGGGCACCATCGTACAGGGCCGCTACGACATGATCTGTCCGCCGGTTTCGGCGCAGAAGCTGCACGAACTCTGGCCGCGATCACGTCTTGTCATCGTGCCGCGGGCCGGACACGCGCTTTCAGAACCGGGGATCACTGCGGAACTGGTCAGAACGACGGATCAACTCCGTCGGGTCTGCCGGCCAGGTCTGGGATGATAGAATAAGACGATTCGGGCAGATGCCTGACGCGAAGGAAGACGATGCGGCGTATCAGCAGACGTGAGCTTCTCGGACTCGGCGCGGCGGCCGGCATGGTCGCCGTCTCGGGCACGTCGGCGGACGCCGTTCCGGCACGATCCGGGTCGTTGCGCCTCGGCCTTACCGGGCGGGGCATCCGCGCCTTCGACGGACGCATCCCCTTCGATCCGGTCATGCGGATCCTCGGGCACGGCGCCGTCTTCGACTGCCTGACCGAAATCGGACCGGATGGCGCGATCACGGGAGAACTCGCGACGGAGTGGACGGCAAGCCCCGACGCCCGGGTGTGGTCGTTCCGGCTGCGCGACGACGCCGTGTTTCACGATGGGCGCCCGTTCGGCGCAGAGGATGTCGTAGCGACGCTCAAGCTGCACATGACCGCGGCGCGAGAGGGCGACACATCGCTCGCGGCAGGGATTGCGCAGGTGAGACGACTGGGGCCGCAGAGCGTGCAGATCGTTCTGAAGTCGGGCAACCCGGGTCTGCCGTTCCTGCTGTCCGATCCGCAACTCGTCATGCTTCCCGCCGCGTCGCCCGACGCCGCGATGGTGGCCGGGATCGGCACCGGCCTTTACCGTCTCGACTCCGGCACGACCTCGGAGCGCGCCGTCCTCAAGAGGGTGGAGAGCCACTACAAGGACGGCCGCGCCGGCTGGTTCGAGCGAATCGAGATGCTGGTGATGCCGACCCCGGCATCCCGGCTGGAGGCGCTGATGCTCGGACGCGTTGATGCGGTGAACATGGCCGATCCTGCGTGGCTACCGGCGCTGCGACGTCACGGGCGCCTTGCGCAGACCGCGGTCACGGGAACAGCCTTTGTCGAGATTGCCGTCGAAGGCGTGGCAGGAGCCGAGGCCCAACGGATCGCATGCGCCGTGGCGCAGCGACTGGATCGTGAGGCGGTCCTGTCTGCAGCACTCCACGGACACGGTTGCGTGTTGGATCCCGCAGGGCGGGATGCCCCCGAGGTCGCTGGAATGCCTGTATCAGTCGAGATCGCACCTGCCCGCGTACCGGGTGCCGAAGCACTGGCCCGCGAGGTCACGGCAGCCGCACATCGCGCGGGACTGGTGCCCTCGGCCGGCGCTGCGGCCCGGATTGTCGCGAGGCTCCGGCCCGGACGTCCGACCGAGGACTGGTCGCTGAGCCTCGAGGGACCGGAGCCCGTTGGAGACTACGCCCTCCGCCTCGCCGAGGCGCGAGCGACGCTCGACGCGGGTGAGCGTGCGCGGCGGTTCGCCACGCTCCAGGCCGAGGTCGCCGCGCGGCCGGTCATCGTGCCGGTCGCCGCCGACGGGCTCATGGCTCACTCGACCCGGCTTCGCCATGCCGGGCGCATCGGCGCCCTCTGGGACATGGATTCGGCCCGCATCGCCGAGCGCTGGTGGTACGCCTAGCAGCGTATCCACAACCCGTGGCGTCCAAGTCGGCGAAATCCCGCAACCGTTGTGTCCTCGGTGCCTGCCCTCTTGTCGCCATCATTTTGCTTATGGTCCTGTATCCGGGGGCACGGAGCAGATCGCAGAACCATGAAGACGCACCTGATGGGGGTCGTCGTCGGGGTTGCCATAGCCATCGCTGCCACGACGGCGTCTGCTTGCACAAGAAACGCGCCTGCCGGAACCGGTCAACCGGTTCCGAGCCGGGTGGATCAACAGCTTCTCGACGCGGCCGTCCGCGCCGAGGTGAACTATCACCGCTGCCGTTCCGGCCTGAGGCCGCTCGGCCCGGCGAATACCGCGCTGGTCCGCATCGCGGCGGCGCACAGCACGTGGATGGCACGATCAGGCAAGCTCTCGCACCGGAGCAATGTTTCAGGGACGGCACGACTCTCCGACCGCATTCGCGCCGCGAACATCCGCGCGAGAACCGGTGCCGAAAACATCGGCATGGTGCATCGCTACCGGATCGACGGACAAAGATTCCGGATCGTCGACCGAGCAAGCTGCAAGTTCGCCTCGCAAGACGGCGACACGCTTCACGCGCACAACTACGCCAGCCTCGCCCGGCACGCGGTATCGCTTTGGATGAACTCGAGCGGTCATCGCAAGAACATCCTGAACCCCAACGTTACAATGGTGAGCACAGCCGCAGCCTATGGCGACGGACAGTATTGCGGCAGGTTCTGGCTGACGCAGAACTTCGTCGGCTGAGCGCGCGAGACGATTGAAGACATCTTCTCACGCGGTCTTTCGCTCGCATCGACGCCGTCTTGCGGCGGCGTCTCGCTACCGCCCGACCGACACGTAGGCTTCGAATCCGCTTTCGCGGACTTCCTCGTCGGAATAGACGTTCCTCAGGTCGGCCATTCGCGCGGTGGTCATCGATTTCGCAACCCGCCCGAGATCGATCGCCCGGAATTCGTTCCATTCCGTGAGGATCAGAAGAGCGTCGGCGCCCTCGGCCGCCGTGTAGGCGTCTTCGACCCAGGTGACGCCGGGCAGCAGCGTCTCGCCCTCGCGCCGGCCCTGCGGGTCCGTCACCCGCACCGTCGCTCCGGCGCCGACGAGGGCGGGCACGATCGTGAGGCTCGGCGCATCGCGCATGTCGTCGGTGTTGGGTTTGAACGTCACGCCCAGAACACCAATCGTCTTGCCGTTCACGGATCCGCCACAAAGCTCGAGAACCTTGTCGATCATCCGCCGCTTCACCGCATCGTTCACGTGGATGACGGCTTCGATGATTCGTATCGGAGAGGCATGTTCCTGGCCGATCCGGGCCAGCGCGGAGGTGTCCTTGGGAAAGCACGACCCGCCGTAGCCGGGGCCGGCGTGCAGGAACTTGTTGCCGATCCGCCCATCGAGCCCCATGCCCTTCGACACCGCCTTGATGTCGGCACCGACCTTTTCGCAGAGCGCGGCGATCTCGTTGATGAAGGTGATTTTCGTCGCGAGAAACGCGTTCGCGGCATACTTGATCATCTCGGCCGATTCGAGATCGGTGTAGACGATCGGGAAATCGCGCAGGAACAACGGGCGGTAAATGTCGCCCATGACGTCCTTCGTACGCTCCGATTCAATGCCGACCACGACGCGGTCGGGCCGCATGAAATCATCGATCGCCGCGCCCTCGCGCAGGAATTCGGGGTTCGAGGCGACGTCGAATTCGGCGTCTGGCCTGGTTTTCCGGATGATTTCCTTGACCTTCCGGTTGGTCCCGACCGGCACCGTCGATTTCGTCACCACGACCGCGTAATCCGTCAGCGCCTGTCCGATCTCCTCGGCCGCCGCAAAGACATAGGTGAGGTCGGCATGACCGTCGCCCCGGCGGGTCGGCGTGCCCACGGCGATGAAGATCGCATCCGCGCCGTCGACCGCGGCGGCGAGATCGGTGGTGAACGAAAGCCGTCCGGCCTCGACATTCTTTTCGAGAAGCGCGTCAAGACCCGGCTCATAGATCGGAACCTCGCCTCGATCGAGCATCTCGATCTTCCGGGGATTCTTGTCGACGCAGACGACCTCGTGCCCGAAGTCGGAGAAACACACACCCGACACAAGGCCAACGTAGCCGGTGCCGATCATAGCAATCTTCATGAGCAGGCGCCCCGATCCTTGAGAGAAACCGGGTCTGTGCTTCCGCCATCGGCCCGGCAGTGTCAACTCGCCCCACGTTGCCGCAGTATGGGCTTGAAGACAGTGTTGCTCAGGCGTATATGACCTCCAACAGCGGCGCTTCGGCCTCCACCCCCGAAGCTCCACCGGGAAAGATCGACGGGCCGCGCGCCCGTTTTTTCGTTTTTGGACACATGACAGATCTCATCGCCAAGACATCCATCGATCGCCGTCTGGCCGACATCGTCGCGCCGGTCGTCGAAGGCATGGGCTACGAACTCGTGCGCATCCGGCTGATGGGCGGCAAGACGAAGACGCTCCAGATCATGGCGGAGCGTCCGGACGGCGGCATCGAGGTGGACGACTGCGCCGAGATCTCGACGGCCGTCAGCGCGACTCTCGACGTCGAGGATCCGCTCGAGGACAATTACACGCTCGAAGTGTCGAGCCCCGGCATCGACCGTCCGCTGACCCGCCTCAAGGACTTCGAGACCTGGGACGGCTACGAAGCCAAGCTCGAGACGACCGAGATGATCGAGGGCCGCCGCCGCTTCAAGGGCATCCTCCGGGGCATTGAGGGTGACGAGGTGCTGATCGAGATCGAGGATCAGGGAAAGCCCGTGACCATCGGGCTCGAGTTCGACTGGCTTTCCGACGCCAAGCTCGTTCTCACCGAGGATCTGATCCGCGAAATGCTCCGGCAGCGCAAGGCCGCCGGCATCGTAGACGAAACGCAGTACGACGAAATCCAGACCGACGCTTCCGAGGAGGAGTGAGAATGGCCATTACTTCGGCGAACCAGCTTGAACTTCTGCAGACGGCCGAGGCCGTCGCGCGGGA
>CAZPOK010000207.1:0-6041 GCA_964587905.1 uncultured Rhodobacterales bacterium
CTTGCCGATGACGACCTCGGCCCGGCCGTGGACCTTCTCCATCGCCTCCTGCCAGGCGGCCATCTTGTCGAGTTCGTGGTCGCCGGGCTTCTCCCGCTCCTTGTAGTACTCCTCGCGGAACACGAACATCACCACGTCGGCGTCCTGCTCGATCGAGCCCGACTCGCGGAGGTCGGAGAGCTGCGGGCGCTTGTCGTCGCGGCTCTCGACCTGCCGCGACAGCTGCGACAGCGCCACGACCGGGATATCGAGTTCCTTGGCGATGGCCTTCAAACCTTGCGTGATCTCGGACACCTCGTTCACCCGGCTGTCCTTGGCCGAGGCGGGCCGGACCAGCTGGAGGTAGTCCACGAAGAGCGCGTCGAGCCCATGCTCGCGCTTGAGCCGCCGCGCCCGCGCCGCGAGCTGGCTGATCGGCAGGGCCGGGGTGTCGTCGATGAAAAGCGGGCAGGCCTCGAGTTCCTTCGCGGCCTCGACGAAGCGGCGGAACTCGGCCTCCGTCATGTCGCCCCGCCGGATCTGCTCGGACGGCACCTCGGCCGCCTCCGACAGCACCCGCGCGGCAAGCTGTTCCGACGACATCTCGAGCGAGAAGAACCCCACGACGCCGCCGTTCACCGCCCCCTCGGTGCCGTCGGGCCGCTTGCCGCGGCGATAGGCGCGGGCGACGTTGAAGGCGATGTTGGTCGCAAGCGAGGTCTTCCCCATCGAGGGGCGCCCCGCGAGGATCAGCAGGTCCGAGCGGTGCAGGCCGCCGAGCTTGCGGTCGAGATCGGTGAGCCCGGTCGAAAGCCCCGCGAGCCCGCCGTCCCGCTGGTAGGCGGCGTTGGCGACCCGCACCGCGTCCGTGACGGCGGTCAGGAACGACTGGAAGCCGCGGCTCTGCTGGCCCGCCTCGGCAAGCTGGTAGAGCCTCTGCTCGGCCTCGACGATCTGCTCCTTCGGCTCGCCCGAGACGTCGACCCGTGCCGCCCGGTCGGAGATGTCCCGTCCGAGCTGGATCAGTTCGCGCCGCACCGCGAGGTCGTGGATCATCTGCGCGTAGTCCCGCGCCGCGAAGGACGAGATCGCCGCCCCCGCGAGCCGCGCGAGATAGGCCGGGCCGCCCAGTTCCTTCAGCCCCTCGTCGTCCTCGAAGAACAGCTTCAGCGTCACCGGCGAGGCCAGCGCGTTCTTGGCGATCTGCGCCGAGGATTTCTCCCAGATCCTCTGGTGGACCGGCTCGAAGAAATGCTCCGCCTTCACGGTCGCGGCGACCCGGTCGTAAAGCTCGTTGTTGGTGAGAATCGCGCCGAGAAGCTGTTGCTCGGCCTCAATGTTATGGGGCAGGGCGTCCGTCGCCTGCGCGTCTGCCCCGCCTGCCTGTATCGCGCGTATCGTGTTCATTTTCTGCCTTTCCCCGTGGTCCGATCCCTAGTCCCATCGGCGCACGACTGGCAAACTGTATGTTTCTGTGGATACGATGTGAGTAATCCACGCACGCCACATATTGAGAGTTTCCGGGCCATTGCGTCAACATCCTGTGGGCGGATCGGTATCGGGCATAGGAGAAAACCGGCCGATGCGGCCCGTTGCGCCGCGCGCGGACGATGCCGCGGGGGAGCCCGCGCCGACGAATCGTCACGCCCCCGCGCGGGCCTCCTGCCAGGCGCGCGGCGCGCGCAGGAAGCTTTCGACCTCCGACAGCGTCGCCGCGTCGAAGGCGTCGCGCTCGCGCGCGGCATCGAGCACGTCCCACCAGGTGCACAGGTGGTGGAGCGCCACGCCATGACCGGCGAGCGTCTCGACCGTCTCGGGATAGATCCCGTAGTAGAAGATCACCGCCGTGTGCCCGCAGGTGGCGCCCGTCTCCCGGATCGCGTCGACGAAGGAGAGCTTGGAGCCGCCGTCGGTCGTCAGGTCCTCGACCAGAAGCACCCGCTGGCCCTCGTTCATCACGCCCTCGATCCGCGCGTTCCGGCCGTAGCCCTTGGGCTTCTTGCGGACATAGCTCATCGGCAGGGCGAGCCGCTCGGCCACCATCGCCGCGAAGGGAATGCCCGCGGTCTCCCCGCCGGCCACGTTGTCGAAGGCCTCGAAGCCCGCCTCGCGCATCACTGTGACCGAGAGGAAGTCCATCAGCACCGCCCGGATGCGCGGATAGGAGATCAGCTTGCGGCAGTCGATGTAGGTCGGCGCCTGCTTGCCGCTGGCGTGGGTATAGGGCTCGGCGGCGTTGAAATGCACCGCGCCCACTTCGAGCAGCATCGCCGCGCTCAGCCGCGCGATCTCCTGTTTCGGTGGAAAACCCGTGGGGATCATGGGCGAGAGGCTCCTTCATCTCGGTGCAAATACTCCCGCCGGAGGCAGGAGCGGCGACGCCGCGACCGCGTCCGTAGGACGCGCCTCACGCCTCGACCGTCCAGTGCAGCGGAAAACCGGGATCGAACACCGTCACCGGCCCGTCCCCGGTCTCGATCTTCGCGGGATACGAGACCGGCGCCCCTTTCCTGAGCGTGATCGTGTCCTCGTTCGCGGGCAGCCGGTAGAACGCCGGCCCGTGCAGCGCGGCGAACCCCTCGAGCCGGTCGAGCGCGCCCTCCTGATCGAAGACCTCGGCCAGGATCGACAGCGTGTTCGTCGCCGTGAAGCAGCCCGCGCAGCCGCAGGCGGTCTCCTTCAGCGCATCCACGTGCGGCGCGCTGTCGGTGCCGAGGAAATAGCTCGGATCGCCGCTTGTCGCCGCCCTGAGCAGCGCCAGCCGGTGTTCCTCGCGCTTGGCGACGGGCAGGCAGTAGTAGTGCGGCCGGATGCCCCCCGCGAGGATGTGGTTGCGGTTGATGACGAGGTGGTGAGTCGTGATGGTGGCCGCGATGTCGGGGCCGCCCTCACGGACGTAGTCCGCGCCGTCGCGGGTCGTGATGTGCTCCATCACGACGCGCAGTCCGGGGATGTCGCGCCGGATCGGATCCAGCACACGCTCGATGAACACGGCCTCGCGGTCGAAGATGTCGACGCCGGGGTCGGTGACTTCGCCGTGGACGCAGAGTGGCAGGCCGATCTGCGCCATGTTCTCGAGAACGCGGCGGATCTTTGCGAAGTCCCGCACGCCGGAGGCCGAGTTCGTCGTGGCCCCCGCGGGATAGAGCTTCACCGCCGTGACGAGGCCGATCTCGGCGGCCGCGCGCAGATCGCGCACCTCGGTCTCCTCGGTGAGGTAGAGCGTCATCAGGGGGCGGAACGTCGATCCGGGTGGCTTGGCCGCGAGGATCCGGTCGCGGTACTCCGCCGCGTCGCGTCCCGTGACCACCGGCGGCACGAGGTTGGGCATCACGATCGCGCGCGCAAAGTGCCGCGCCGTCTCCGGCAGTACCGCCTTCAGCACCTCTCCGTCGCGCAGGTGCAGGTGCCAGTCGTCGGGGCGGCGGATCGTCAGCGTCTCGGTCATCCTGCTCCGATTAGCTCAACGTCAGCGCCGGCACCAGCGACAAAAGATCGCCCAATTCATGGGCAGGTGCGGGAGGAATGGGCGGTTTTGTCCGGTTTCGCCCGTCAACCCGTTGCGCTGGGCGCGTCCCGCGATACTCTCGCGGCCGAAAGGCAGCGAGGCTCATGCTCGACACCGCTCCCATCGCCCTGCAACGCGCCCGTGGCCGCGCCGCGGTCTCGCTCGGCCTGTCGGGCGGGCGGACACGGCTCGAGACGCTGCATCAGTCGGGGTCGGCCAAGGCCTTCCTGCCGAAGGTTCATTCGGAGCGCCCCGAGGTCGTGTTCCTCAACACCGCTGGCGGTCTCACCGGGGGCGACGTCCTGTCAATCTCCGGCGCGCTCGGCCCCGGCGCGCAGGCGACGCTGACCACCCAGACGGCGGAGCGCGCCTACGCCAGTTCCGGCGGGGCGGCGCGCGTGGCGGTCGATCTCTCCGCCGCCCCGGGCGCGGATCTCCACTGGCTGCCGCAGGAGACGATCCTCTTCGACAGCGCCGCGCTCGACCGCCGGACCAGCGTGCGGCTCGAGGGCGACGCGCGGCTTCTCATGGTCGAGACCGTCGTGCTGGGCCGCGCGGCCATGGGAGAGCGCGTCGCGCGGCTCGATCTCACCGACAGGCGCAGCGTGACGCGCGACGGGATGCCCGTCCTGATCGAGCCGCTGCGCCTCACCGCCGACGTGCTCGCCCGGCCGTCGGCTGCGACGCTGGGCGGGGCACGGGCGATTTCCACCGTCGTTCTCGTGGGCCGGGGGGCGGAGGATGCGCTCGGTCCCGTTCGCGCGCTCCTGGGCGAACCCGGCACCGAGGCCGCCGCGTCGGCCTGGGACGGCCGGCTCGTCCTGCGCGCCATGGCCGGGGACGGCTGGCCGCTCCGCCGTCTCGTCGCCCGCGTGCTGTCGCATCTCCGGGGCGGTCCGCTGCCCCGCGTCTGGCAAGTCTGAAGGAAGACCCGATGAACCTCACCCCCCGCGAGAAGGACAAGCTTCTGGTCAGCCTCGCCGCGATGGTCGCACGCGGCCGGCTGGAGCGCGGCGTCAAGCTCAATCATCCCGAGGCCATCGCGCTCGTCACCGATTTCGTCGTCGAGGGCGCCCGCGACGGCCGGTCGGTCGCGGAACTCATGGAGCTGGGGGCGCATGTCGTCACGGCGGCGCAATGCATGGAAGGGGTGCCCGAAATGATCCACGACGTTCAGGTCGAGGCGACGTTTCCCGACGGGACCAAGCTCGTGACGGTGCATCACCCGATCCGATGAGCGACGCGGCACTCCTCACCCGTGCCGCGCTCGTGGCCGCCCGCGCCCACGCTGGGCAGACCCGGAAGGGTGGCAGCATTCCCTACGTGAACCACGTGATCGAGGTCGCGCACCTCGTGGCCGAGGCCGGCGGCACGCCGGAGATGGCGGCGGCCGCGCTGCTCCACGACGTTGTCGAGGACAGCGACGCGACGGCCGAGAGCGTCGCCCGCGACTTCGGACCCTGCATCGCGACGCTGGTCGCCTGCATGACCGACGATCCCTCTTGGGAAGATCTGCCGCGCGGCGAAAGAAAGAAGCTTCAGGCCGCGCACATGTCCGGCGCCCCCCGCGCCGTGCGGCGCATCAAGATTGCCGACCAGACGTCGAACGTGCGCGACGTCGGGCGTCTCCCGGCGGGCTGGAACCCCGGCGAGGCGCGCGACTACATCGCGGGCGCCGCGCTTGTCGTCGACGCCTGCCGGGGCGCCGATCCCGGTCTCGAGGCGGCCTTCGACGCCGCGAGGGCCGAGGCGCTCGCCCATCTTTCCGCACGGGAACAAGGAGGAGACCCATGCTAGCCGACCTCATCCTGGGGATCGCCGCCGGAGCCGGCGCGCCCTATGCCGAACCGAAGATCAAGCAGGCGCTTGAAGGCGTGCTTCTGTCGGACGCGCCGATTACCGGAGCCGAGCTTCGCATGGTGAGTTTCGCGCTCTGTCTCGTCGGCGCCGCCATCCTCGCGCTGATCTTCGGGGAGAGCGAAGCCTTCCCGCTCACCGTCGGCGCCGTCATCGGTGTCTTCGGACCCCGAATCATCGACCGGTTTCAGGACCGCAAGCACCCCGACTACGGACCAGACCCAGACAAGGAGTGATCATGAGACCCTTCGCCATCCTCGCGCCGATTCTTCTCGCGGCGCCCGCCTTCGCCCACGAGGGCGCGCATCTCCACCCCCACGGCATCGACGCGGGCTGGGCCTTTCTCGCGGGCACCGCGCTTGGCGCCGCCGCGATCGCGCTGCTCGTCCGGGCCCGGAAATGATACCGGGGGAGATCGCCACGCAGCCGGGTGAGATCACGCTGAACGCGGGCCGCGAGGCGATTGCGCTCACCGTGGCCAACACAGGCGACCGCCCGGTTCAGGTCGGCAGCCACTACCACTTCGCCGAGACGAATGCCGCGCTCGATTTCGACCGCGACGCGGCGCGGGGTCTGCGGCTCGACATCGCCGCGGGCACCGCGGTGCGCTTCGAGCCGGGCCAGACCCGGGAGGTGCGGCTCGTCCCCTACGTCGGGGACCGCGAGGTCTGGGGGTTCAACAAGACGGTCATGGGGC